>URTL01000023.1 GCA_900550785.1 uncultured Collinsella sp.
GGGGGGGGGTAGTTCTGTAGAGAACACCGTTGCCGCCGGTAACCAAGCGGTCGCAAAGACGGCTGCCCAGCTGGCCGAGGAGTCGGCAAAGCAGCTCAAGGACGCTCAGGCCGCCTACGATGCCGCCCAGAAGAAGGCCGACGCGGCGGGCCAGTCTCAAAAGCAGGCGCAGCAGCAAAAGAATCAGGCCTCGCAGGCCGTGAGCGACAACGAAATCGAGCAGAACGCAGCAGAAGTCGCCGCGCTCCAGGAGAAGATCGACGAGCTCAAAGCCGCCGTCGAAAAGACCGAACAGCAGCAGAAGAAGCTGGGCGACCTGAACGATCAGCTCGATCAAGCCAACAAGAGTGTCGAGGATAAGACCCAGGCGCTCAAGGACGCCAAGGCAAAGCAGGATGAGGCCAAGAAGGCCCTTGATGATGCCCAGGCCAAGCTCGAGGCCATGGGTATGGACGAGTACGAGGCCGCCAAGAAGGCCGTCGAGGACGCGCAGACAAAGCTCGATGACGCCAATAAGGCCGTTGCTACTGCACAGGCCAATCTGGACCAGGCCAAGGCTGCCGAGGCCAGCGCCCAGCAGGAAAAGAAGGACACTGAGGCCGCTCTGACTTCCGCCCAAGCCAAGAAGCAGGAGACTGCCGCTGCGCTCGCAGCCGCAACCACCTCGCGCGATAACGCCCAGCAGAAGTTCAACCAGGCGCAGGCTGCGCTCGATGCCGCCGTCTCGGGTACGGGTGTTGACCTGAGTGCGCTTGAGGCCGCCAAGAAGGCTGCTGCTGGTGAGCTCAAGACCGCGCAGGCGGAGCTCAATGCCGCGACGGATGCCGACGCCACCGCACAGACAAATCTGCAGGCCGCTCAGGCTGCCGTCGCTGCCGCGCAGGAGAAGGCCAACGCCGCTAACGCTGCTGTGGCATCTGCCCAGTCTGCATACGGTGCGGCAAACAAGGAGTACAACGCCGCCGCCAGCAAGCGCGACGCTGCGAAGTCGGCATACGAGCAGGCTCAGCAGACCGAGGCCGACAAGAAGGCGGAGTACGACCGACTCGTCGAGGTTCGTCAGCAGAAGCACAGCGAGTTCGATCAGGCTCGTGCTGAAGTAACCGACGCACACAATGCATACGACGCCGCAAACGTCGAGGTCGAGAAGCTCAACCAGCAGATTGCCGACCTCAAGTCGAACATGACCGTAGACCAGAATGTCATCAGCCAGGGTATGTTCGGCTTCATGAACTACATCATCGGCGGCAGCCAGTTCACGGCCACGCAGAAGAAGAACGCCCAGGACGCCGTATCGATGCTGACCGGTGCCGATGACAAGGCCGAATGGTATGACCAGTACGTCGATCAGGACATGTCTCGCGATACCAACCCGCTTTCCCTGGAGCAGATGCGCAACGCCCTGACATATCTCGACACCCAGAACAACCTCCGCAAGGCGAACGGTCAGTCGGCGCTCAGCGTCAGCCTCCGCATGACTGTGGCGGCAGCACTTAATACATCATATTCATCGAACATCTGGGGACACTCGGGCTGCTACTGGGACAATGGAGAAAATCTTGCTGGCGGTGGTGGCGCATATACCGGCGGAGAAACTGAGAATACCCTCGGCTGGCCCTACACCGGCCTCTATACCCAGGAGAAAGAGGCATTCGATAAGTACGTCGCGCAGTATGGCGACGAACTCGGCAGCCACCGATATGATGCCTATTATATCTCCCAGAACTACAACAGCATCTATCAAGAGTGTGGGCATTATCTCAACATCATCGATGCCGCTGCGGAAGCCATCGGTATTGCAACCGGTAGCGGAAAGAATACCGATTCCGAGGTAACCATCTTCGATTACAGCGATGATGACACTCAGGCCGATTTCACTGTCTCCGAGTTCAAGAAGCTCCTCAACGACTACATCGATTCTGCCTATAACGCTGGCGGCACGCAGGCGCAGAAGGAGCAGCTGAAGCAGCTTCAGAATAAGCTGGCGGAAGCGCAGAAGACCTTCGGTACTACCAAGGAAGCTTATTTCGCAGCAGTAAATAAGCAGGATGCGGCACATGACGCCTATACCGCGGCAGACACGAACGTGAACACCGCCAAGGGCGAGTACGAGAAGGCTAAGTCCGGCACCGCCGCCGCGAAGACGGTATACGACGCCGCGAAGGACGCGCTCGGCGGAATCGACATCGAGTCCCTCAAGCAGAACCTCGATGCCGCAAAGAGCAAGGCCGCTACTGCCCAGGCAGCTCTCGATAAGGCAAACGCCACGCTTGCTGACAGCAAGACGAAGGCAGCCGAGGCCACTGCTCACAAGGCGAAGGCTCACAGCGCCCGCGATGCCGCCAAGGCAAAATCCGAGCAGGCCAATGAGGCGTATGACAACGCTACCGCTTCGGTCAAGGACCTTGCCGCCAAGCGCGATGCCGCCAAGACGGACCTTGCGAACAAGCAGGGCACGCTTGACGATGCCAAGAAGGCCGACGACACAGCCCAGGCTGGCGTTGACAAGGCTCAGGCCGCAGATATGCACGCCGCGACCGCTCTTTCGGACGCCAAGCAGGCAGTTGCCGCCAAGACGCAGGCCCTGTCCGACGCACAGGAGAAGGCCAAGGCCGCCGAGGGCGAGCTTGCCACCGCAAACAAGGCCTTCGAGCGCTTCGCCGGCGCCCAGAAGGCGGTCGACGACGCCAAGGCCGCCTATGACGCTGCCGTCGCCGGTGTCGCCGATGCCCAGAAGCAGCTCGATGCCGCCAACGAAGCCGTCGTCGATGCGAACCTCGAGATCGTCAAGGCCAAGGCCGAGCTTGCCAACGACGAGGCACTCAAGGCCGATCTTGAGGCCGTCGACCACAAGGCATCCCTTGCCGCGGGCACGACGGGCAACGAGAAGCTGGTCAAGTTGAACGCTGCCTACGCTCGCTATAAGGCCGCCGTCGATGCCGCCGCTGGCCTCAAGGCTGCTCTGAGCGATGCCGATGCCAAGCTGTCCGATGCCAACGACGCCTATGCCGCCGCGCTTGCCGAGCTTGGCGATGCCAAGGATGCCCTGGCTGCCGCTCAGGCCGAGTACGACAAGCATCATCCCAAGGCTGAGCCGCAGGCCAAGCCTCAGGTTGCGCAGGCTGCTGCAAAGGTCTCCGTTGCCAAGAAACAGGCTGCGCCTGCCGCGCTCGCCCAGACCGGTGATGACTCCGCGCTTGCGGGCGAGGTCTTCGTTATCGGCGGTATTACACTCGTGGCTGCGGGCGTGACGCTGGGCGATCGTCGTCGCAAGCACATGTAGTGAATCGGGCGTCGGCTCTGCAACGAACTTCAATTCATAGCGGGACCGTCTCGTTAGCCAAACGATAAGGCCGGCGCGCTGTCATACGCAGCGCGCTGGCCTTTCTTTGTTTCGATATCAAAAAGCCCGGTCGGTAGCCGCGAAAGCTACCGACCGGGCAAATCGTAGGCAATATGGTTGCTGTCGAGCAGCTGCTCAGCTTAGCCCAGCAGGCTTAAGCCCACGGAGACAAACGCCAGGATAACGCCGACGATGGACTCGCCGCCGAGCAGGCCGCTGGCAACGACCAGACCCTGTTCCTGGAAGGCGGCGTCCTTGGCAGCCCTCTCCTCGTCGGAAAGACCAGCGGTGGCGTCGCGGTGGGCGGACCACTTGTCGTAGGCGAGTTTGACGCAGGAGCCCAGGAAAGCCGTGAGCGACATGTAGAACGGCAGGTACACGCCCAGACCGATCATCATGGCCGGAATGCCGAGCCAGTACATGATGATGCCGGCGATAAAGCCGCCCGCAAACCACGGCACGCTCGGGATGCCCGAGACCATGGTGGCGACCACGCTTGCCTGTGCGGCAACGAAGCTCTTGTCGGGACCAAAGGCGTCCGGACCATAGGCGGTGACGAGCGCGACCATGACGGCGGCGGCGACCAGGGCGCCCACGATGCCGCCGATGGCCTGGCCGACCCACTGCGCGCGCGGGTTGGTGCCCAGCACGGCGCCGGCCTTAAAGTCGTTCATGACGTCGCCCGCAAGGCCGCACGCCACGGCCACGATGCCGGCGATAAAGAACAGTTTGACCTGAGCGATCTGTGCGAAGGCGGCAACGATGAGCATGACGATGAGGCCAAAGATCTCCATGGGGTCGATGCCCGTCTGGCCGCAGCTCTGTGCGCTCATGATGGTGGTGACAAAGGTGAACAGCGTCACGATGACGGCCGGGACGGGACCAAGGTCGAGCGCGATGGCGACGATCACAGCGATGGCGGCAGCGCCCAGGCCGATGATGCCGGCGTCGAGCTTAAGGGAGCCCGAGATGAGCGACTGCTCGTCGGTGTCGGTGGAGCTGTCGGCGGCAAGACCGCGGACGATACCGGCAACCTGTGGCAGGATGTCCTTGAGGACGACGGCGACGCCAAAGCCCATCATGAGGCCCATGCCCAGGGACTTGACGATGCCCTGTGCGGTCATAACGTCAAACAGATCGGCAGCGGTGCCACCCACGATGATGCCAAAGTTGCCCAGCAGCGCGCCGGCAAACCAGAAGGCGACGGGGGCGAAGCCCACGAGGAAGCCGACGGAGAGCAGCATGGGCGAGTTATAGATGGCAAAGGTCACGCCGGGGATATTGAGCGCGCACAGCATGCTGGGCACCACGCCCAGAGCGTCGCGAAGCACGCTGTAGATGCCGGCGATGGCCATGGAGCCAAAGAGCTGCTTGCCGGTCTTGCCGCCGGCCTCGGTCGCGCGCAGGGTCTGAGCTGCGGCGTTGCCGGTGGGGAACTCAAGCGCGGCGTCCACGATAAAGTGACGGTGGATGAGTGCCGTGGCCAGCAGGCCCAGGATAGTGCCGGCGAGTGCCACGATAAACATGTCGAGCCAGCTGATCTGGTCGGCATAGCCCAGCATCCAGGCGCCCGGGATGGTAAACGCCAGGCCGCCGGCGACCATGGCGCCCGCGGACATGATGGTGTGGGTGACGTTGGCCTCGTTGAGGCTGGCATTGCCCATGAGCTTAAGGAAGAACAGCGAGATGACGGCAGCGAAGACGATCGGCCAGGGGAGTGCGCCCATCTTGAGGGCGGTGTAGGCCGAGCTTGCCGTGATGATCACGCAGCCAAGGACGCCGATGACGACACCGCGCAGCGTGAGTTGCCCGCGCATCGAAGCGCGGTTCGAGGGATTGCTCATATAGAACTCCTTTGCGTATATCCGCTTCCCCCGGGAGCGCCGTTACGGATACGGCGCGGGAAGTCGGGTTACCAAGGGCCGCCGCGTGAGCTCGCGCGCGACCGCGCACCAGTATAGCCGTAAGCTAGTCATTTTGGGATGACTGGTTTAGGTAGGCGATATACTGCTGGGCAGACGAAAGGAGCGCCGACGATGCTTAATGGGTGCGCATATATATTGACGGTCGACGTGGGCAACACGTTCATTCGCTTTGGTCTGTTTGCCGAGGATTCGGCCGCGGCGCAGGAATGCCCGCTTGCGACGTGCGAGATCACGACGCCATCGAGCATTACGGCCGACGAAGCGCGTATGCGTCTCGCTCAAGTCATGGCCGCGCTGGCGGCCGATGCGGGCATGCCCGGCGCGCTCGTGCCCACGGCGGCAGTGCTGAGCTGCGTGGTGCCGGCGCTCGAGCGCCCGTGGAAGGCGGCGCTTTCCCGCACCTGCACGGGACGCGTGCTCACGGTGGGACCGGGACTTAAGACCGGCATGCCCGTGCACTACGACGATCCGGCCGAGATCGGCCCCGACCGCATCGCCGACGCTGTGGCGGCCCGCGCCGTCTACGGCTCTCCGTGCATCGTGATCGACCTGGGTACTACGACCAATATTGAGGTCATCGATACGCACGGTACCTTTGTCGGCGGCGTCATCGCGCCGGGTCTGGCACTTGGCGCACGCTCGCTTTCGGCGGCTGCGGCGCGTTTGCCTCAGGTCGAGCCCTCGGCACCGACGCATGTGATCGGCCGCAACACGCGCGAGGCCATGCGCTCGGGCGTGGTCTTGGGCGAGGTGGCCCGCATCGACGGCATGCTCGATATGGTGCTTGCCGAGATGCGCTCGACCAAGGCGGCGGGCGAGGGCAGCGTGCCCATCGTCATTACCGGCGACGATGCCGAGGCACTTGCTTCGCTGGTCGGTCATAGTCTGACGGTCGACGACGCGCTGACGTTGCGGGGTCTCGCCGAGCTCTACCGTATCAACCAAAAGCCCCGCCGCGTGTAAAGGTGAGGGCGCCGGTGGGACAAACGCCCCCACCTTTCACCTGCTACAATGGGTCAAACTATTGCGATTACGGAGGTGTCTGCCATGTCGGACGATCTTCATCAAACTTCGTCAGGCAAGCGCCTGGACGTCATTAGCTGGGACGAGTTCTTTATGAGCGTGGCCATCGCCGCGCAGCGCCGCAGCAAGGACCCCAACACACAGGTGGGTGCGTGCATCGCCAACACCAACCACCGCATCCTTTCGGTGGGCTACAACGGTACGCCCTCGGCGCTCAACGACGACTTTTTCCCGTGGGGTACGAGCGACGACCCGCTGCAGGACAAGCACAACTACGTGGTCCATGCCGAGGCCAACGCCGTGCTCAACTACCGTGGCTCGCTCAAGGACCTCGAGGGTTCCACGGTCTACGTCACGCTGTTCCCGTGCCACGACTGCGCCAAGATTTTGGCTCAGGTGGGCGTGGGCGAGGTCGTCTACCTGGACAACAAGTACGCCGACACCGATGACGGCCGTATCAGCCGCCGCATTCTCGACTCCTGTGGCATCAGCTACCGCCAGGTCATCGTCGATGTCCAGATTGGTACCGGGGGACAGGCTCGACAGTAATATGCGTTGTCGCTATCTGACGACGAACGCAGCTCAAAGAGCCCCGTCCCAAATTGACTACTCGTGAAAGTCGCGTCTGCGCGCATGGACGGCTCGTGAGCGGGTACATGGCTGTAGTAACATAGCTTCTGTCCGCGGGCGCGCCCGCGTAATTGTGAGAAAGGAGCCCCTGTGGCTGTTAACGAAGAGCTGCTTAAGAAGGTTCTTGAAGAGATTCGCCCCAACCTGCAGGCCGACGGCGGCGATATGGAGTATGTGGGCGTTGACGACGAGGGCGTCGTCAAACTGGAGCTGCAGGGCGCTTGCGCCGGCTGCCCCATGAGCTCGCTGACCTTGTCTATGGGCATCGAGCGTATCCTGAAGGAGCACGTGCCCGGCGTTACCCGCGTCGAGCAGGTCAATGCTTCCGGCGAGGCCGATGACCTGTACGACGAGTATGCGCCGTTCTAAGAAGTGAAAGCTGCGGGCGATATGCTCCGCATAGACGTCACGCCCGAATATGCGGCTGCGAGCGCAAGGCCCGCGGCCGCATTTGTATGTAGGGAGCAGGGGGACCGATATGCTCAACGACCTCTACCATATGCTTGATCCCGTCGCCATCTCGGCGGGGCCCATCACCATCTACTGGTACGGCTTGGCCTATGTGGTCGGAGCTCTGCTCACGGCGGTCGTCATGTACCGCACGCAGCGCCGTTGGGGTTTTGACATTACGGTCGACGACCTGACGAGTGTCGTGGTCGGCGTGGTCTTTGGCCTTATCATTGGCGCCCGCCTGTTCTACGTCATCTTTTACGGCGACGGCTACTACTGGGCGCATCCGCTCGAGATCTTTGCTACCAATGAAGGCGGCATGAGCTTCCATGGCGGCCTGGTGGGCGGCATCATCGGCGGCGTGCTCGTGTGCCGCATGTACAAGCTCGACGCCTGGACCATCGCCGACCTTGCCGTTATCGGTGCTCCGCTGGCCTTATGTCTGGGACGCTGCGCCAACTTTGTCAACGGCGAGCTGTGGGGCAAGCCGACCGATCTGCCCTGGGGCGTGATCTTTGGCGGCACCGCGGGCGATATGCCGCGTCATCCTTCCCAGCTCTATGAGGCATTCCTAGAGGGCGTCGTGCTCTTCTGTATTTTGCAGGTGCTCAGCCGCAAAAAGCCGCTGCTGCCCCAGGGTACGTTTATGGGCGTGTTCGTGATGGGGTACGGCATCGTCCGCTTTCTCGTTGAGTTCGTGCGCGTGCCCGATGCCCAGCTGGGTTATCTGCTGGGCGGCGTCATCACCATGGGTCAGCTGCTGAGTTTGCCGCTCGTGATCGCCGGTCTGGCGCTCATCATCTTCGCCCGACACCGCAATCGTCCCCAGCGCATCTACCTCGACGCCTAACCAAGACCACCACAAAGGGGACAGGCACCTTTGTGGTGGTCTTGCCGAGTTTGATAGGTTTCTAGAAAGGCTTTCGGACTGTGAAGGATTCCGACCTCTCCACAACGGCTGCGCGCGACGCTGCCCGCATCGTCTGGTTTAAGCGCTACCCCGCCAAGCAGACGCTCATCGCATTTTTGCTCGCGCTGTTGGCGACCACGGCGTTTTCCATCGATCCTGCCCCGGTGTCGAGCAACGCAGTCTTGGCGATTGACCCCAAAGCCTCGGGCATGCTGTACGTGTGCTACGAGGTGCTCCTCTCGTTTGCCGGCCATACCGACGCGGTCATGCTGCTTGCGCTTGCCTGCCTGCTCACCTTGCCGTTTCGCTACGTGTTCTTTGGCCGTGGCGACACCTGGCGTCCATCGATCATTCTGCCGTCGCTGTTCTTCGCCATCTGCATGGTGTTCGGCCGCAGCTACGATCTCACCGACTCGGCCGAGATTGTCCTTGGCGACAAAGCCCGCATCATCTGCGCTTGGATTGGCGGCGCGGGCTGGATGCTCTTGGCGGTCGTTGCCTTCTACCTTGCCTTTGAGTGTCTAGATTGGCTGAGCTCTCGGCGCATTCCGTTTTCCGAGGCGCACTTTGGCCGCGTATGGCGTGTGACTCACGCCGTGCTCTCGGTCCATCCCTTTGCCGGGCCCTTCCTGGTGCTTATGGTCGCCTGGGCGCCCACGCTCATCGCTTCGCTGCCCGGCCTTTTTATGGGAGATACGGGTGCGCAGATTCGCCAGTGGTTCAACTACCCCAACGGCACGAGTGACTACCTGCGTCTGCTCAATCCCAATGTGTTGCTCAACGGACATCATCCCGTGGTGCACACGGCTATCATCGGTTCGTGCGTCCAGCTGGGGCTTTCACTGTTCAACAGCGCCAACGCAGGTCTTGCCATCTACACCTGCGCTCAGTTCGGCATTACGGCCGCCTGCATGGCCTATTCCATCTCGTCGCTGCGCAAGCTGGGCGTGAGCCTGCCGGTCCGTGGCGTGATCTTGCTGTTCTTTGTGTTTATGCCGATGTTCTCTAACTACGCGGCGTTGCTCACCAAAGACGTGCTCTTTGCCGACGCGTTCTTGGTGCTGCTGGTACAGACCGTCAAGCTCGTGGCATGTGGCTTGCCCCGTCGTGATGCCAATGTCGAGCGAACGGGCGAGAAAGCCCCCGTGCTCTTTGCGCGCCACGACTGGCTGCTGCTTGCTCTGGGCGCCATGGGCTCCACGTTTCTGCGTAACGGCGGCCTGGTGTTTCCCCTGGCGGCATGCGTAATCGCGGCGGCGCTTTGCGCATGGGACGTGCATGTGTCTCGTCGTGCAGCCAAGCAGGCTGGTGCTGCGCCTTCGGGCGCCACCCCGCGTTTCCGCTGGGTGGGAGTTCTTGCGGTGCTTGCGCTCTGCCTTGCCTCTAATATGTACTTCACCAAGGTCTTTATGCCGGCACACGACATCACGCCTGGTTCCAAGCGCGAAATCCTCTCGATTCCGTTCCAGCAGACGGCTCGTTTTGTCCAAAAGCACGACGGCCTCAACTCGGGCGTCAACCCCACGGTTAAGGAGGACGGCACCATCGTGGAGGCTCCTTGCGACGGCTTGGTGACCGACGAAGAGCGTGCCGTGATCGACCGTGTGCTCAAGTACGAGAATCTGGGGCGCCGTTACAACCCGGATAAGTCGGACGCCGTCAAAAATTGCTTTAACGAGTACGCCTCGCAGGAGGACATCAAGGCTTATTTTGAGGTGTGGGCCCAGATGTTCAAAAAGGATCCCGAGTGCTATATCTCGGCGCTCATCAATAACTACTACGGCTACTTTTATCCGAGCGCCCGCGATGCGTGGGTCTACAGCACGGCGCGCAGTGCCGAGATTATGGCGAAGCCCGATAACCTCAAGTACTTTGACTTCCATCCGGTCGATAGCAAGGTCGTGCGCTGGTGCGACCACCTGATCAACCTGTATCGCGTGGCAGTACAACGCATCCCGTTTATCTCGCTCACCATGAGCTCGGCCACCTATGTGTGGATCATGATCGCCGTGGTGCTCTATCTGCTACGTCGTCATTCGTGGCGCGGGCTGGCCATTTGGGTGCCGCTGCTGGGCGTGCTCGCCGTGTGCCTGATCGGTCCCTGCAATGGCTCGACCTACATGCGCTACCTGTATCCGGTCATCGCCTGCATGCCCTTTGCCATCGGCGCCACCATCACCCGCAGCGACCTCCTCTGGTCCTAATTTGGTGCATTGGGGTCAGGTTGCTTTGCACCAAAGGGTGGCATCATCACGACGCCTTCATTTTGGGGTTTATCTCGCAGGCCAGTAGGTATATCATAACGACGTTTGTTTATATTGCCCGAGCATCTGCGCTGGGCTTTAGGTCGAAACCGATAGGAGACACGTATGTCCGGACACTCTAAGTGGGCCACAACCAAGCATCGTAAGGGCGCGCAGGACGCCAAGCGTTCCGCCCTCTTCTCCAAGCTGAGCCGCAACATCACCGTTGCTGCCCGTCTCGGCGGTGACCCGCTGCCCGAGAACAACGCCAGCCTCGCCGCTGCCGTTGCCAAGGCCAAGGCTCAGTCCATGCCCAAGGACAAGATCAAGTCCGCTATCGACAAGGCTTTTGGTTCGGGTGCCGACGCTGCCGTCTACGAGAACATCGTGTACGAGGGCTACGGCCCCGCCGGTGTCGCCGTCTACGTTGACTGCCTGACCGACAACCGCAACCGCACCGCCGCTGATGTCCGTTCCGCCTTCTCCCACGCTGGTGGCAACCTGGGCACCTCCGGCTCCGTTGCCTTCCAGTTTGAGCGCAAGGGCCAGATCGTTGTTGCCAAGGAGATCCTGGACGAGAACGCCAAGAAGGAGACCATGATCGCCAACGGTGCTGCCGGTGACGAGGATGAGTTCATGATGGCCATCGCCGAGGCCGGTGGCGAGGACTACGAGGATGCCGGCGAGGAGTGGATCGTCTGGACTACCGCTAACGAGGTCATGGCTGTCTCCAAGGCGCTCGAGGAGCAGGGCGTCCAGGTCAAGGGCTCCGAGACCACCATGGTCCCGACCACCCCGACCGAGGTCTCCGGCGCCGACGCCAAGAAGGTTCAGCGCCTCATCGACCGTCTTGAGGAGCTCGACGACGTCCAGGATGTTTACAGCACCATGGACATGACCGACGAGGTCATCGCTGCCCTCGAGGAGGAGTAGCGCCCGCACGGGTTAAGCCGTGCATATCTGGGCATAATGAAGCGAGCATGCAAGCCTCGTGGAATAGATGAGCCGGATCCGCGTGCGTAGAGCACCGGACCCGGCTCTTTTATAATGATGCGAACCGTTTTGTATTTCGAGTGCCGAGATTTGAAGGGAGCGCCACGTGCGCGTACTCAAACGAGCCCTAGCGATTGTGTATCTTGCCGCCGCCATCGTGGCGCTGGGTACGCTTGTCTGCCAGTTTTGGGGGCCGTATACGTATCGCTTTATGCTGCTGATGCGCGACCCCATGCCGCGCATTGTCGTGACGGCATGCGGCGGAGTTGTGGCGATCGGCGTGCTGGTGAGCTTCTTCCGCCTGATGTTTGCTCGTCGCGAGCCGTCCTGTGTGCATCCGGCGGGGGAGCGCAATATCGAGGTCACGCTCGCGGCGCTTTCTTCGTGCGCTCGCACTGCGGCAGAGCGCGACGATCGCGTGATGGTCGAGCATGTCGAGGCCCGCGTCCAAGGCTCCGACGATTCGCACGTCCGATTTAAGGTCGAGGCTATCGCGCTTGACGATAAGGACGTGGCATCTCTGGCTACTGCGATGCAGCGGCGCATCGAGGAAGCTTGCGACACCATGCTTGGCACGCCGGGCACGACCGCACGCGTTCGTTTTTTGCCGTCCAAGACTACCGTCCAGACCGTGGAGGTTTCCGGTGAGTGATACCAATCAAGACAAGACCGCTCGTACGCCGCGCCTGACGATTGACCAGAGCGCCACGCCGGCGAACGAACCTGTTGATTCCAAAGCAGAGGCAACCGAGTTACAAGACGCGGCAGCCGCGGATTTTGACGAGGCTATGGGTCTCATCAAGGGTACGGGCGCTGCCATCTGGAGCTATGCCGTGCGTCATCCCAACACCACGCTTGGCGCCGTCGCTGGCTTTATCCTCGCCGTGTTGGTGCTCACGTTGGGCCTGTGGGACACGCTCGTCATTGCATTCTTCGTGCTGATCGGCGCCGTGATCGGCCAAATTCGCGACGGCGAAAACGGGATCGTCAACTTCTTCGGCCGTCTGTTTAGCGGCCGCTAATATGTATTCGACTGTCGCATCCGCGGCAGGCATAAGGAGGAACCATGGCTTTTAATACGAAGGTCGATGTGGCCGATACCGAGCTCGAGGAGAACGAGGCGGCCGTCGCCGAAGCCGAGGATGTGACGCTCGAGGATGAGGCGCTCGTCGAGGCCGAGTCCGCCGATGACGCGGACGAGGATGATGAGGAAACAGACGAGTCCGAGGACTCGCTGACCTATTCCAACGGTGTGATCGAGAAGATCGTCGCCATGGCCACCCGCGAGGTGCCGCACGTCCTGGGCATGAAGGGTAACCTTATGCACTTTGTGCAGGAGCAGTTTGGTGCCGAGAATCTGACCAAGGGCGTGACGGTTGAGGTCACCGATGACAATCGCGTGGTCGTCAACATCTCCGTCATTATCGAGTACGGCGCCTATGCGCCCGCGATCTTCGACGATGTCAAGGCACGTGTCACCGAGCGCCTTGCCGCGATGACCGGCCTTGAGGTGGCGGGCGTCAACCTGCGCATCGAGGACGTCATCACCCCCGAGGAGTACGAGCACCGCACCAGCCAGCACGAGTAACCTTCCAAAAAGGGACAGGTTTGTTTTGGCAGGCTTTATCTGCGAAAACGTTAAACGGCCGACCGCGCAAGCAAAAGCGTGGCCGGCCGTTATTTGTATGCCCCCCGATGTGGGCATACCGCTCGTCTAACTAGGGGTTGCAATCGTCGCGTTCCGCGTTACCCTAATGGGCGCATTGTTTCCAAATTGTTAACGAGGGGTTGCCGTAATGGCCGACGAGCACGAAACAGAAAGCAAGGCATGGGCGATTGAGGCCGCCGCGGCAGAGGCGGCATCGCGTGCTGCCGAGGAGGTGCATCGTCCTCCCGTGGTGCCGATGGAGCGCGTGGTTGATCGCACCGATATCGAGCGCGGCGAGCGTGTCGGTCAAAAGCGCAGCCAGGAGCCGGGCTTCCCGCGCTTTTTTGCCGAGCTCAATCTGGGCCTGATTCTTACGGCCTTCGCCATCGTTGCGTTTAAAACCCCTAATCACTTTGCTTTTGGCGGCACCTCGGGCGTGTCGGTCATTCTGTCCACGCTGTTCCCGACCCTGCCCGTCGGCGTTTTTATGTGGATTATCAACGCGGTTCTCGTCGTCTTGGGCTTTATCTTTTTGGAGCGCAAGGCGATTCTTTGGAGCGTCTTCGCCTCGTTTGCGCTTTCGGCCTATGTTTCGCTGTTTGAGCTCTTTATCCCGACTGATGTCTCGATGACGGGCGATATGTGGCTTGACCTGTGCTTTGCCGTGATCCTGCCGGCGCTCGGCAGCGCCATTGTCTTTGATATTGGCGCCTCGACGGGCGGCACGGACATTCTCGCTATGATCCTCAAACGCCGCACCACGCTCGAGATTGGTCGCGCACTGCTGTTGGTCGATATCGGCATCGTGGCCATCGCGGCCTTTTTGTATGGCCCGCGTGTCGGTCTGTATTGCGTGCTCGGCCTGTTTGCCAAGACGCTTGTGGTCGACAAGGCCATCGAGAGCATTCACCTTCGTAAGGTCTGCACAGTCATTTGTTCCGAGCCCCTTAAGGTCGAGGAGTTTATCGTCAAGCATCTCAACCGCACGGCGACCATCAGCCGCGGTTACGGTGCCTTCTCGGGCAAGTGCGTGACGGTGATCATGAGCGTGCTGAGCCGTCGCGAGGCCGTGCAACTGCGCCGCTATGCGCGCGAGGTCGATCCGGGTGCCTTTATCACGATTGTCGACAGCTCCGAGATCGTCGGCAAGGGCTTCCGCGGAACGAACTAGCACAGACGTATTCAATGAACCGCCTGCTGGCGCCGTGTACCTTGCAAATCGGTCATCTTTGAGTATTTGACCCCACATTGGGCAATAATGATGCTAAAGACAACGTTTGCGATCCAAGTGATTCGTTCAAGATACGAAGGGATGATTCTATGTTCTGCTCGCAGTGCGGCGCCCCCATGGGCGATAACGACAAGTTCTGCGGCGTGTGTGGTGCTCCTAATGCCGGTGCCGCTGGCCCCGCTCCCCAGGGACAGCCTCAGCCCCAGCAGTTTGTTCCGCAACCGCCCGTGGCGAATGCGCCAAAGGGCTGTGTGGCTCAGGCGTTCCAAGATATGACCAAGACTCCGGGCGTGCTTCAGCGTGTATGCCAAATCGCGTTTTTGCCGGCGCTGATTTGCGTTGTGTCAGTGCTCGTGTTGTTTATTCCCGTTATTGGCGGCATTGCGGCTGCCATCGGCTTTTTGGCAGCTTGCATTGCGAGCGTGTGCGGTTCCGGCTTTGGCATCGAGTGGGGTCGCGATCTGTCGCTTAAGATCGATGACGGCATGGATCGTCCGCTGATGCGTTCCACGTCGTTTGGTCTCGGAGTCTTTTCGAGCGTTATTTCGGTCGTGCTCGAGGTTATCGCTGCCATTCCCGTTATCGGTGTAGTGCTTTCGCTGGTGGAGGGCGTGGTAATTGGCGCTGCGGGCTCGTATTCTTATTACGGTTCTTATGCGCTCGAGGCTGCGCTGTTCGGTTCGCTTGGCCTGCTTGTCCTGGCGCTAATTGCCTCGGCGATTCTGGGTGTCTTCTTTAAGATGTTCGCCGACATCGCCGTGATGCACTTTGCGGTGACCGGGCGTGTCGAGAGCGCGTTTTCGCTCGATAAGGTCTGGGCGGCGTTTAAGCACAACAAGACCAAGCTGTTCTGTGCTTCGTTCCTTCCCGAGTTTTTGACGGGCCTGGTCGCCAACGTTGTCACATGGATCTTGACGGTCGTCTTTGGCGCCATTGCCTCTGTCGGTATGTATAGCTACTACTATCGTCCTACGGGTATTGAGGCAATTGTTACCGGCGGTGGCGTCACGCTCGCGCTGTTCTTGGTGCTGTTCGCTTTCGTCACCGTATTTCTTACGGTCTTTGGCAAGATGCTCAAGCACCGTGCCGTTGGCTATTGGGTTGCACGTTATGCAAGCGAGTGGGCCGACGAGGACAAGGACGACGTCCTGACTTTTGTATTGCCCTTCGAGAAGAAGTCCGCTCCCTCGGGTTACAGCGCTCCGGATGCCGAGCCCGCACCTGAGTCCGAGCCCAAGCCTGAGCCGGCACCTGCACCTGAGTCGGCGTCCGAGCCAAGCTCCGACGAGGAACCTCAGGACGAGTAGTCATGCCGTCTGCCATTTGGGGACGGGGTAGAAATAGTAGAAATAGCGCTTGAAGAATGAGCGGGGGCGGACGTGTCGAAACGTCCGCCCCCGCTTTGACATCGCGATGTGGCTATGACTGCGAGATGCCAGCGAATCGATTACTCGTCGTGCTTCTCCTCACGGCGTGCAGCAGCGCGTGCGTCGTGGATGCCCTTGATCGCGGCATGGCGAGCCGTTCGGGCATCATGGATGGCGTCGCGAGCCTCGGCGGTCGTCGCCTTGGCAGAGCGCAACTTGGCGGCCAGATCGGGGTTGGTTTCGGCGACCGCGGTAATCGCGGGGCCGTCGAGCTCCTCTTGCGTGGGCTCGGCCAAAAAGTCGATAGCATACTGGGCGGCCACCATGGAGCCCTTTGCCAGCACGGTCTCGTCGATCTTGTAGAAGCAGGAATGTTGGGCGTACGTGGCGCCAATCTTGGGGTTGCGCGTACCTACAAAGGCGAGCACGCCCGGTACGCGACGCAGGTACTCCGAAAAATCCTCGCCCGAAAGCGTGCCGCGATAATGGCCTTGGCCGGCGGGGCCCAGACACTTAATTACAGCCTGACGGCAGCGCTCGCTCGAGGCCGCGTCGTTTTCGACCTTGTAGTTGGCGATGGTGTAGTCGGTGAGCTCTGCCTCGGCGCCCAAGGAGGCCGCGGTATGCTCCACGATGCGGCGCATGAGCTCAGGCATTTCCTCGTGGGTCGAATCGCCGTAGGTGCGCACCGTGCCGGCGAGGTAGGCCGTGCCGGCGATAACGTTGCGCGCGGTGCCGCCGTGCAGCTCGCCGACGGTGATGACAGCCGGCTCGTAGGGGCTGATCTCGCGCGAGACGATGGTCTGCAGGGCGTTGACGATCTCTGCGGCCACCATAACGGCGTCGTGACCGCGCTGGGGCATGGCGCCGTGGCACGAGGTGCCGCGTACGTCGATACGGAACCAGTCGGTATTGGCCATGCGCGGTCCGGGCTCGCAGCTCACGGTGCCGGCGTCGACCTCGCTCCAGATGTGCGCGGCGTAGGCGCCATCGACGCCGTCGAGCACACCCGTGCCGATCATGAGCTTGGCGCCCTGGCCGTTTTCCTCGCTGGGCTGGAAGACGATGCGGACTTCGCCGTGGATGTCGTCGGTCATATGGCGCAGGATCTGCAGCGTTCCGAGCATCATGGCGATATGGCAGTCGTGGCCGCAAGCGTGCATGCAGCCCTCGTTGACGCTGGCGAACTCCTCGCCGGTCTGCTCGGTGACGGGCAGGGCGTCGATGTCGGCGCGCAGCAGGATGCGGCGGCGTGGCGTGCCGTCCTCGCGGTAGGCATCCGGCGCGGTACCGCGAAGCGTTGCCACCAAGCCGGTCTTGAGCGGACGCTCGTAGGGGATATTCATGGCGTCGAGCTGGTTGGCGATGTCGGAGGTCGTGCGCTCCTCGGCAAGGCTCAGCTCCGGGTGCTTATGGAAGTGCCGGCGCTGCTTGATGATATATGGTTCAAACTCGGTAGCGATATCTTTGATGGCTGCGGTGACGTCGTCAGCCGCGCGAGCCTCGGTCGCCGCCATAATCTGCTGTGCCTTGGTCTTCGTCATGGTCGATTTGCTCCTTGCTGGGTTGATCGCAAAATCGTACAGGCTCTCTCCAGTATGCCACCTGCCGCTAGGGCTGGTAAAGTTGCCGTTTGCCGCTTGGGGTTTTGTTACAAGGGCGGGGGAGTACACTCGGGGGTGTTGAATTTCCTGCCAGAGATGGGGATGCCCATGCAACATATCGATCGGATTATCCGCTCCAAGAACGTCTTTACCGCGCAAGACGGCATCGATACCACCCGCGAGCTGGCGATTGCCATTGCAGGCGACCGTATCGTCGCAGTCGGTGCGCCCGATGACGTGATCGCCGCCGCTCCTGCCGCCACGTCGGTTATCGACTACGGCGAGCAGTTTGTCTGCCCCGGTTTCCATGACGCTCATCTGCACTTCTTCCATACCTCGGTCGGTTCCTCGCCGTACATGCTCATGGATATGGGCACGTCCGAGGCGGCGCTGGTGCAACATGCGCTCGAGTTTTCCCAGGACCTGCCCGACGACGCTTGGGTTGTGACGCAGGGCTGGCGCGACTACCGTTGGGACCCGCCCGAGCATCCTACCAAGGCGTCGCTCGATGTGGCATTCCCCGATCGTCCCTGTGTTATGTATTCGGGCGACGGGCACACGCTGTGGCTCAACAGCCGCGCACTCGATGCACTCGGCGTCACGCGCGACAGCGAGCCACCAGCGGGCGGTAGCTACGACAAGGACGCAAACGGCGAGCTCACGGGTATTGCTCACGAGGCGGCTGCCATGCAGCTGCTACCGCGCTGCCTTGAGTGGCTGGGCGAGGATCGCATCGCAAGCGCTTACGCCGATCAAATGAGGCGGATGGCCGAGCAGGGCATCACCTCGATATGCGATATGTCGCTCATGCCCATGCCGGGCTGCGATTTTATCCGCGACGACGTCTACGACAAACTGCAGGCAGCCGGCAAGTTGGGCATCCGAGCCCATTTGTTTCCCACGCTGCTGGATGACCAATCGCGCTTGGAAGAGCTGCAGGTACGTTACGCGAACAACGCGCTGCTTTCGGCGCCAGGCTTTAAGCAGTTCTTCGACGGCGTGTCGAGCGAACACACGGCCTATCTCACCGAGCCCTATACCAACCCGCGCTTCCCGGGCGATCAAGGTCGCCTGACGGTTCCTGCCGAGCGCATGCGCAAGCTGGTTCTGGCGGCCGCGGAGCGCGGCCATACCGTGCGCATCCACGTCATCGGCGACGGTGCGATTCATGCCGCGCTGGATATCTTCGAGGAGGCCGCCGACCTGTACGGCCTGCCCCAGCACGGCCATAACACGCTCGAGCACCTGGAGAACCTCTTGCCCGAGGACATCGATCGTCTACGCAAGCTTAACGTCGTTGCCTCGAGCCAGCCCTGTCACATTACACTCGACCCGGGCGGCCCCGAGCGCGATCTGGGCCTGGAACGCAGCCGCATCATGTGGCCGTTTGCGACCTATAAGCAGCGCGGCATCCGCCAAGCCTTCGGCACCGATAGCCCCATCACAGCTGTTACAAGCATGAACGTGCTCTACACGGCTATCACGCGCCAGGATCCCAAAAGCCACTGGCCCGAGGGCGGCTGGTTACCGAGCGAGCGCATCGATGCAGCAACAGCCCTGCGCAACTACACCCTGGGCAGCGCCTATGCAGCGGGCGACGAGCAAAACCTCGGCAGCTTGGAGCCCGGCAAGTATGCCGACCTGGTAGTCCTGGACCAAAACCCGCTCACCATCGACCCCCAAGAGCTCCAGGCTACCAAGGTTCAGACCACCTACCTGGCAGGTAACTTGATTTACGAGCGCTAAGTATTCATGCCGTACCGTTAAGCGCGGCTCGGGCAGCCTTTTTGGGATAGCGCTCGAGCCGCGTTTGCGTTTTGGTGGGGATCCGCCATGAGCGTCCCTGCTCTGTTGGATTTGGGTGCGGGGCGGAGGTGCTGCTGCCCCGCGCTCAATTTGGACACCAGCAATGCTATCTCTTGGTGTTTTGCATACTTCCCATTACAGATTGCATAAAAAGGCTGGGATGTCCTTCCTGATCCTGATGTACCCCCGCCCGTGCCGTGCAAAAAACGGAGTATTCAGCACCGCGAGCTCTGCCGGTGCCGCTGCGGCTGAGTAACGTTGCGGAGATTGACGTCATTTTGGGCTCCGGTACGGCGCGAAGCATGCCTTTTTGTCCTGGCGGGGTTTGCCTGCCGACTCAAATCGCCGGTCGAAGGCGTCCTTGGGACCAATATGGTGTGTCCGGCGTGTATGCAGCCGTCCTGGCTTGCTGAATACTCCCAAAAATGCACGGTGCTCCCCAGGGGACCCGTGCACGCAACAAAAACCA
>URTL01000024.1 GCA_900550785.1 uncultured Collinsella sp.
GCAGATCATCTTGGATCTGGAAGGCGAGGCCCGTGTGCAGGCCAAAGGCGCGCAGTGCCTCAATCTGCTCCTCGCTGCCGCCGCCGATAATGGCTCCGGCGGCAAGCGGCGTGGCTCCGCTGTAAAACGCGGTCTTGTGCGTCGCCATGTCCAGGTAGTCATCAACCGAGATATCAAAGCGCCCGTCACGGACCCAACCCAGGTCGAGTGCTTGACCCTCAATGGTGCGGACGATCATCTCGGTAAGCTCGTGGAGCACGCGCAGCTTCACGTCGGACTCCAGCGTAGGGTCGTCGAGAACCGTCTTGGTGACCATGGTGAGCGCCAGGTCGCCACAATTGATGGCAAGGCCCGTGCCCTCGGTAAGGTGCATGCAGGGCTTGCCTCGACGAAGCTGTCCGTTGTCGGCGATGTCGTCGTGGATCAGCGCGCCCGACTGGAAATGCTCGATGGCTGCCGCGGCGCTGCGGGCGCTCTCAAAGCTACCGCCCACTGCGGTTGCGGCGAGCATGCAGATAAGCGGGCGGTGGCGCTTGCCGGCGTTGGCCGTAAAAGCCGAGAGCGGCGCATACAGGTAGCGCTCGATATCGGCAGAGGTCGCCTGTCCGTCAAAGAACGTGGCCAGATAGTCGTTAATCTGGTCAAAGTGCTGGGCTAAAAAGCTGGTAAACGGACTGGACACGGGTTCTCGCATTCTTTCTGAGGTTGCATTGATGCAATATGCAGACAACATATTGCCACATCAGGGCGTTTGGCGCGGCAGTTTTGGCGATTTAGGACAACGGGCGTGCGTTTGATGGAGTGTGCCTAAATCAGCCTAAAATGCTCGAGCGCCGCAACGACACCGTCGTGATCGACGGTGTCGGTCACGTAATCGGCCTTATCCTTGAGATAGTCCGGCGCGTTGCCCATGGCGATACCGACATCGACGGCGTTCATCAGCGAGACGTCATTGCTGGCGTCGCCGATGCCGTATACGGTTCCATGGTGGGGATCGAGGGCGTCGAGTACAGACTGGATGCCCCCGCGCTTCGTGCATTCGCGGGGCGAGATTTCGGTTACCTCGAGTTCGAGCTCGTTAAAGCACAGCAGCGGCTCAAGTGCCTTATCTTGAGCGATGTGGTTGGCGAGCGGTGTAGACATCAAGATCTTGTAGACACTGTAATGTTGCAGCTGCGTGACTGCGTCGCCCAGGGTGCGCGCGTATCCGGGAGCATCGGGGGCATCGGCACTCATGCGCACGACGCCGTTGAGGCCCTCAAAGCGGATGACCTCGCTCGATTGCTCAAGGTAGGGGGCAAGACGCTGCAGCATACTGGGCGTCATCGACAGATCGCGAATTGCGTGTCCGTTGATCTCGGCGTAACCGCCCGCAAGACAGACGATGCCGGTCCAGGGCAGCTCAAGAAGTTTGGGGTGGATGCAGCTCAGGGTGCGTCCCGTGCAGATAAAGGCCATGTTGCCGTTGGCGACAAACTCGCGGATTGCCTGCGAAACCGCCTCGTTGGGATAGGGGGAGAGGTCCCGCTCGTCTTCGGGAAGGTCTTGGGCGAGCCTGGGGTCTTGCCAGGCGAGCGTTCCGTCGATATCGAAGAAGCAGATATCGCCGCGCTTGTGGGTTGGGCTGGCGACAGGGGAGGCCGAGGCGGTGGGCACAAATCCCGGCTCGAGGCCCATGATCTGGTCAAAATGCTCTTTAACGCGGGGAACGGAGATGCCGATGACCACCTGGGCGGTCTTGCCCGTAATGATGAGGCCCTTGGCGCCCACCGCGACAAACGACGCGTTATCTGCAACGATGGAAGGGTCTGCGACCTCGACGCGCAGGCGCGTGGCACAGTTGGTTGCGCCCACGATATTGCCAACGCCACCTAAAAGCTGAATTACCCGCTCAGCGAGGACGTGATCTTGATCGGATCGACTATCGACCTCGTCATTGGGGGATTGCTCTTTGGCAAAGTCGCTTCCCGTTAAACAATCGATTGCCGCGCGATTGGCAACATGATCCTCGCGGCCCGGTGTCTTAAGGTCATAGACCAAGATGAGTGCTCGAAAACTAACAAAAAAGATGAGGCTAAAGGCAAGGCCGATACCGAGCGCCAAAAGATAGGCACCGGCATGCGTGCGCATGAGCGGAATAAAGTTGAAGGCTGCCATCTCCATGAGGCCGCCCGAGAAGATGCCGACGATGCCAAAGAGATTCATGGTTGTGGCAAGGCAAGACGATAAGACGGCGTAGAGCAAAAAGAGCCCGGGGTGGGTGAACATAAAGAGAAACTCGAGTGGCTCGGTAACGCCGCAAACCACCGAGGCGACGATGGCGGGCAAAAGGATGACCTTAAGGCCGGCGCGGCGCTCTGGTTTTGCGGTGGAGTAGAACGCGGCTGCGATGGCGGGAAGGCCAAAGAGCTTGACCCAGCCGGTGGCGGTAAAACCGGCCCACGGCGCAAGTTCATTAAGGGGGCGCGTGCTATGGGAGAGGATGGGGAGCAAGCTGCTCCACGTGGCGTAGATGCCGTCGTTAATGACCAAGTTGTCGTAGTAGATCGGCATGTAGAGCAGGTGGTGCAGCCCCATGGGCTCGAGCGCTCGCTCCAAAAACACAAAGATGCCCACGCCAAAGGGGCCGACGCTCGTAAGTGCATGGCGCAGCGTTTCGGTCATTGCGTATACGGAGGGCACGATGGCGGCCGAGATAGCGGCAAGGGCAAACACGGCAAAAAAGCTGATGAGGTAGACCAGCGAGGAGCCCGAGAAGGTGCCGAGCCAATCGGGAACCTTGGCATCGTAGAAGCGGTCATGGATGGCGACGACGGTTGCCGATACCACCAGCGGGCCGATAATGCCGGTGTCGAGCGTCTTGATGCCGTCGATGACGGTGATACCGTTGGCGGGGGTCAAAGATGACGGGTACTTAAGCCCAAGGTTGTCTCCGCTCAGCTTAATGATCTCGCTCAAAAAGAAGCAATAGGCAAAATAGGCCACGAGTGCCTCGAGGCAGCAGCGTGCCGGTTGCTTTTGGGCAAGACCGATGGGCAGCGCTACGGCAAAAAGGAGCGGGAGGCGTTTAAAGACCGTCCATGAGCCGCGCTGGATGATGGCCCAAAAAACGTACCAAGGGGTTCCGTATACGGCTAGATCGCCGACGATGTCCGCAGTCGTTGCGAGAGCGGAGACGCCGACCATGAGGCCCGATATAGAAAACAGCATGGCGGGAGCGAACATTGCCCCGCCAAAGCGTTGGATTTTTTGCAGCATGTTCTGCCTTCCGAATATCGAGGCGCGTTGCGCGTGGGGAAACGTTTAAACAATGGATTCATTGTAGAGGACCAGACGATTGTCGTGCTGGCAGTTTTGAGCGAAACCGATTTGGGCACGACAGAAACCGTCAACGGTTAAATCCTGTCGCTTTACCGATATTCGGTTTAAACAACTTTAAGAAATGCTATCGTGCCTAGCCGGAAATAAATAATGTAGAGGTGAAACAATGCCAAAAGCGATATACGAAGGAATCTACCGAGAAATACGCTCGCGCATCATTAATGGGACCTATGCGTTTCAGGAGATGCTGCCAACCGAAGCCGAGCTGACCGCGGAGTTCGGATGTACTCGCAATACCGTCCGTCGCGCCTTGGGTATGCTGGCCGACGGGATGTTTGTGCAGCCCATACACGGCAAGGGCGTGCGCGTTATTTGGCTTAAGGGCGAAACCGACATGTTGGGCGCACTCGAGGAAGTTGAGTCGTTTGGCGAATTTGCAAAGCGCAACAATGTCGTCGCATCGACCGAGGTCAAGTCTTTTGAGCATTTGATTTGCACCGAGCAGCTCTCTCGTCGCCTGGGCTTTAAGGTGGGCGAGGAGTTGATTCGCGTGGTGCGTGTCCGAAGCCTTAACGGCAATGCGCGCCAAGTAGACCATGGTTACTTTTTGGAGTCGATCGCCAAGGGTCTGACGCCCGAGATCGCCGCAAAGTCAATTTACGACTATCTGGAGCACAAACGCGGCGTCAAGGTGATGGCGAGTCGCCGTACGGTGAGCGTCGAGCTTGCCAACGATGAGGACTGCAGCTATCTTGACCTCGGCAAATACAACTGTGTCGCCGTCATGGAGAGCCAGTCGTACACCTCGGACGGCATCTTGTTCGAGGTCACGCATGCCCGCACGCATCCCGAGATCTTCCATTACCGCGTCAACTCCAAGCGATAGCCGGCTAGCTCGCAGCCTGACGAGACTCATGCCCTCAAAGCGAAAACGCCCGGTCAAACCGACGATGCATCGGCTTGACCGGGCGTTTTCTCTGCATTCGATAACAAATAATTGTTTATACAAAACTTGTCAAGTATCAAGTTGAAATTACCGTTCACCGAAGTTTTTCTACCGCTCTAGTAATACTTGTTCAAACAAGTAGCCAAATAGCGTATCGTACAAATCAGCAAAAGGGGCAAAGTCCCCGAGCCAATCTCCGAAGGCGGCGGCAAAGGGTGCCGCCACGGTGTGAAAGGGTGGATTGTAATGAAGAACGAAATGAGCAGAAGGCAGTTCCTGGGCTTTGCTGGTTCCGCGGCTGCGGTTCTTGGTCTGGGCCTCGTGGGCTGCGGTGGCTCCGCCGGCTCCGGCTCCTCTGCTTCTGGTGACGCTGCCGAGGTCTACTTCCTTCAATTCAAGCCCGAGGTCGACAAGGAGTGGAAGGAGATCGCCAAGGCGTACAAGAAGGAGAAGGGCGTCGAGGTCAAGATCGTGACCGCCGCCTCCAACACCTACGAGGAGAAGCTCAAGTCCGAGATGTCCAAGAGCTCCGCTCCGACCCTGTTCCAGGTCAACGGCCCCACCGGTCTTAAGAACTGGAAGGATTACTGCGCCGACCTGTCCGATACCAAGCTCCGCGGTGAGCTCATCGACGACTCCCTGGCTCTGCAGTCCGACGGCAAGGATCTGGGTATCGACTGGGTCCAGGAGAGCTACGGCATCATCTACAACAAGCAGCTGCTCGAGAAGGCTGGCTACAAGGCCGAGGACATCAACTCCTTCGACAAGCTGAAGGCTTGTGCCGACGACATCCAGGCCCGCAAGGACGAGCTCGGCATTGAGGGCGCCTTTACTTCCGCCGGCATGGATGACTCCTCCAGCTGGCGCTACACCACCCACCTCGCCAACCTCCCGCTCTACTACGAGTTCGAGAAGGAGCACAACCAGGAGGACGACGAGATCAAGGGCGAGTATCTCGACAACTTCAAGCAGATCTTCGACCTGTACATCACCGACTCCACCTGCGATCCTTCGCAGCTTGCCTCCAAGACCGGTGACGACGCCACCAACGAGTTCGCAACCGGCAAGGCCGTCTTCTATCAGAACGGCTCTTGGGCATACGCTGACCTCACCAAGGCCGGTATGACCGACGATCAGATTGGCATGATGCCCATCTACATCGGTGTCGACGGCGAGGAGAACCAGGGCCTGTGCTCCGGCGGCGAGAACTACTGGTGCGTGAGTTCCCAGGCTTCCGAGGATGCCCAGAAGGCCACCGAGGACTTCATGTACTGGTGCGTCACCGCTGACACCCCGACCAGCATCATCGCCGACAAGATGGGTCTGACCGCTCCGTTCAAGAGCGCCAAGGAGACTACCAACGTCTTCTCGCAGCAGGCCGTTGCCATGGCTAAGGACGGCAAGAAGACCGTCGCTTGGGACTTCGTCTACATCCCCTCTGAGGAGTGGAAGAAGAACCTCAAGCAGGCTCTGATCGCCTATGCTGCCGACAACAGCAAGTGGGACGGCGTCAAGAACGCCTTCGTCGATGGCTGGAAGACCGAGAAGGCTGCTTCCGAGTAAGTAGTTGCTGCCCAAGCTATCTGATTAGCGACAGGGGGCGGGCAGACGTTGGTTTGCCCGCCCCCTGCATATTGAAAGGACCCTTTTATGGGCAAAGCACTCAAGCGCTGGTGGCCGCTCTTTATGCTGCCCACGTGCCTGGCGTTTATGATCGGGTTCGTGATCCCCTTTATCCAGGGCTTCTATCTCTCGTTCTGCCAGTTTATTACCATCAACAATGCGCACTTTGTCGGTATCGAGAACTACGTGCGCGCACTGTCCGATCCACAGTTCTCCACGTCGTTCTTCTTTACCGTGGCGTTTGCCTTCCTGTCGACGGTGCTCATCAACGTGATCGCCCTCGCCATCGCGCAGGCGCTCACCCGCAAGGCGCTCAAAGGCACCAACATCTTCCGTACGATCTTCTTTATGCCTAACCTGATCGGCGGCATCGTGCTGGGCTACATCTGGCAGATTCTGATCAACTGCCTGCTCTCCAACGTGGGCGCTCAGCTCATCGCCCTTAACTCTGCTGCTGGCTTCTGGGGCCTTATCATCCTGACCCTGTGGCAGCAGGTCGGCTACATGATGATCATCTATATCGCTGGTCTGCAGTCCATTCCGTCCGACTACATCGAGGCCGCCAAGGTCGACGGTGCCACGGCATGGCAGACGTTTTGGAAGGTTAAGATCCCTAACCTGATGCCGACCATCACCATCTGCCTGTTCCTGTCCATCACCAACGGCTTTAAGCTGTTCGACCAGAACCTCGCCCTTACCGGCGGCGCCCCCGCGCACTCCACCGAGATGCTCGCCCTGAACATCTACAACACGTTCTATTCGCGTGCCGGTATCGCATGGCAGGGCATTGGTCAGGCCAAGGCGGTTATCTTCTGCATCCTGGTCGTAGCCATCTCCATGATTCAGCTTAAGGCCACGAGGTCCAAGGAGGTGCAGCAGTAATGAAACGCGATAAGGTTATCAACCGCGCGCTCTCAATCTTCTTTACGATTCTGTCGCTCGCGTGGATCTACCCCGTGTTCATGATTGCGCTCAATTCCTTTAAAAAGGCAACTGCAATCAGCACCACCACGGCATTCGATCTGCTCACGCCCGAGACGTTCAACGGCCTCGCAAACTACATGCATGCCCTTAACGAGCAGGGCTTTGCCTCGGCATTTATGTACTCGCTCATCATCACGGTCACGTCGGTCGTGCTGATTTTGGTGTGCTGCTCCATGTGCGCTTGGTATGTGGTTCGTGTCAACAACAAGATCTCGAACTTCTTCTATTACCTGTTCGTCTTCTCGATGGTCGTGCCCTTCCAGATGCTCATGTTCACGCTGTCCAATTTGGCGGACCGCATCGGCTTCAACACGCCGTTCAACATCTGCTTTATCTATCTTGGCTTTGGCGCGGGCCTGGCGGTCTTTATGTTCGCCGGCTTTGTAAAGAACATCCCGCTCGAGATCGAGGAGGCGGCCATGATTGACGGCTGCAACCCGGTCCAGGTGTTCTTTAAGATTGTCCTTCCCATCATGAAGCCCACCTATCTTTCGGTCGGCATCCTCGAGACCATGTGGGTCTGGAACGACTATCTGCTGCCCTACCTTACGCTCGACTCCACCAAGTACAAGACCATTCCTATTTTGATCCAGTACTTCCGCGGCGGCTACGGCCACGTCGAGCTCGGTCCCATGATGGCCTGCATCATGATGGTCGTTATCCCCATCGTCATCATGTACATCCTCTGCCAGAAGTACATCATCGACGGCGTGGTGGCGGGTGCCGTCAAGGGCTGATGCCGTAACTGTTTTGCAAGTTTCTGCGGCGCCCCTCAGCGCGGCGCCGCATATCGAAAGGTAAAGACATGGCCGAGATCGTTCTCAAACATGTTCAGAAGGTGTATCCCAACAACGAGTCCAAAAAGAAGGGCTTCTTTGGCAAAAAGAAGAAGACCGAGGAGAAGAAGCACAACCTCAAGGTTACCGAGGACGGCGTGCTCGCGGTGGAGGACTTTAATCTCACCGTGCATGACCAGGAGTTTGTCGTTCTCGTTGGCCCGTCTGGCTGCGGCAAGTCCACGACGATGCGCATGGTCGCTGGCCTGGAGGACATCACCTCGGGCGACGTGCTCATCGACGGCAAGCGCGTCAACGACGTGGCGCCCAAGGACCGCGACATTGCCATGGTGTTCCAGAGCTATGCTCTGTACCCCAATATGACGGTGTACGAGAACATGGCGTTTACGCTTGAGCTCAAGAAGGTCCCCAAGGACGAGATCGACCGTAAGGTTCGCTCTGCTGCCGAGATCCTGGGCATTACCGAATACCTCGACCGTAAGCCTAAGGCGCTCTCGGGCGGTCAGCAGCAGCGTGTCGCCATCGGCCGCGCCATCGTGCGTGATCCTAAGGTCTTCCTGATGGACGAGCCGCTGTCCAACCTGGACGCCAAGCTGCGTAACCAGATGCGTGCCGAGCTCATCAAGCTACGCCACGAGATCAAGGGCACGTTCATCTACGTCACCCACGACCAGACCGAGGCCATGACCCTCGGCGATCGCATCGTGGTCATGAAGGACGGCGTCGTACAGCAGATTGCCACCCCGCAGGAGGTCTTCAACCATCCCGCGAACATCTTCGTCGCCGGCTTTATCGGCGTGCCGCAGATGAACTTCTTCGATGCCCAGCTGGTGCGCTCGGGCAACGGCTTTACCGTCAAGACCGAGGATATGAACGTGGCGCTCGCCCCCGAGACCTGCGCTCAGCTTGCTCTCAACTGGGACGGCGGCGACGTGAAGGAGATCACGGCCGGCGTGCGCCCCGAGCAGATTCTGCTTGCCGACGAGGACGAGGAGGGCGCGCTCCAGGGTACCGTCGAGGTGACCGAGCTCATGGGTTCGACCGAGCACGTCCACGTGACCGCTCCCGACGGCCAGTTTGTCCTGATCATCCCCGTCGTCGACCTCGAGGCCAAGGGTGCGCTCAGGGCTGGCGACACCATCTGGTTCAAGTTCGAGAAGAACGCGACCCACCTCTTCGATAAGGTCTCTGGCAAGAACCTTATCTAGGCCCGGTGCATCCAGGCCCTCCCTTTGGGCGACTGCGGTATTGCCATCCTTTTGCCGCGGTCACATATAAGGCTCCCCTCCCGTCCACTGGGCGAGAGGGGAGCCTTTCTTTGTGTTGGGATTGTCTGACCGGTCGTTTGTCTCGATCTGTAACGGGTAGGGCCGATTTCGGACGCTAGGTGTTACAGATCGAGATGGTTCCGCCGAGCTAACTATTTCATCTAAATCTGTAACACCAAAGGCGAATTTCAGCTGCTAGATGTTACAGATTGAGATAAACCCAAGGGGAGGGGCCGGTATGTCTCAATCTGTAACAGCTGGGGCCGTTTTTACCGAGTAGCTGTTACAGATCGAGATTGTTTGGTCGAGTCGGGTCACAGGGTAACGTGCGGGTACAAAAAACGGAGCCGTGTTACCACGACTCCGTTTCTCAAGAGGATGGGTAAGGGAAGCGAAATTAGTTCAGGTGCCAGATCTCGTCGTTGTACTGGGAGATGGTGCGGTCGGACGAGAAGGTGCCGGCGTTGGCGATATTGATGAGCGCCTTGCGCATCCAGGCGTCCTGGTCCTCGTAGTCGGCCAGCACGCGCTCCTTGGTCTGGATGTACTCCTCAATGTCGAGCAGGGCCATAAACCAGTCCTTGCCCTTAATGTCGTCGTGCAGGCGCTGCAGGCGCTCGGCATTGCCGGTCGCCATAAAGGCCGGGTTGGTGATGAAGTCCACCAGCAGTTTAATGCCGGGCTTGCGGTAGAGCACACCGGCGTCATAGGTGCCGTTGGCATAGAGCTGCTCGACCTGTTTGGACGAGGCACCAAAGGTATAGATGTTCTCGTCGCCCACGAGCTCGGCAATCTCCACGTTGGCGCCGTCGAGCGTGCACAGGGTTAGGGCGCCGTTGAGCATGAACTTCATGTTGGAAGTGCCGCTCGCCTCCTTGGAGGCCAGGCTGATCTGCTCGGAGATATCGGCGGCGGGGATCACGCGCTCGGCAGCGGTGACGTTGTAGTTCTCGATCATGACAACCTGCAGGTAGGGAGCCACGTCGGGGTCGTTTGCAATCCACTGCGACAGCGTCAGGATCAGATGGATGATGTCCTGCGCGATAGTGTAGGCAGGCGCCGCCTTGCCGCCAAAGATGATGGTGACGGGGTGCTTAGGTCTGTTGCCGTTCTTGATATCGAGGTACTTCCAGATGATGTAGAGCGCGAGCATCTGCTGGCGCTTGTACTCGTGGATGCGCTTGACCTGGACGTCGATGATGGCGTTGGAGGGAATGGTCACGCCCTGCTCGAGCGCCATGAACTGGCGCATGATGGCCTTGGCCTCGACCTTGGTGGCGGCCAAGCGCTCAAGAACGTCCTTGTCGTCGGCGAACTTGGCGAGTTTGCTCAGATCGCCGGTGCTGCGCCAGTCGGTGCCGATCACATCGTCGAGCAGGCTGGCGAGCGCGGGGTTGGCCCCATGGATCCAGCGGCGGAAGGTGATGCCGTTGGTCTTGTTGGAGAACTTCTCGGGATAGATCTCGTAGAACGGATGAAGCTCGGTGTCCTCCAGGATCTTGGTGTGGAGGGCGGCTACGCCGTTGATGGAGAAGCCAAAGTGGATGTCCATGTGGGCCATGTGGACGGTGTCGTGCTCGTCGATGATGGCGACGCGCGGGTCATCGTGCTCGGCCTTCGCGACCTCATCGAGCTTGACGATAATGTCGGCGATGGCAGGGGAGACCTTCCGCAGGCTGGTGAGCGGCCACTTCTCGAGCGCCTCGGCAAGAATCGTGTGGTTGGTGTAGGCGACCATGGAGCGTACGATGGTCACGGCCTCGTCAAACTCGATGCCATGCTCGGTGGTGAGCAAGCGAATGAGCTCGGGGATGACCATGGTGGGGTGCGTGTCGTTGATCTGGACAACGGCGTAATCGGCCAGATCGTGCAGGTTGCTGCCGCGCTCGATGGCCTCGTCGATCAGGAGCTGGGCGGCGTTGCTCACCATGAAGTATTCCTGGTAGATGCGAAGCAGGCGGCCCTGCTCGTCGGAATCGTCGGGGTAGAGGAACAAGGTGAGGTTCTTGGCGATCTCGGTCTTGTCGAAGTCGATGGAGCTGCCGGGGACCAGGCCGTCGTCGACGCCCGCCAGGTCGAACAGGCGCAGGCGGTTCTTGGTGGGCTGGTCGTAACCGGGCACATCGATGTTGACGAGCTTGGAGGTAACGGCAAAATCGCCGAACTCGACGGTGTAGGAGCGGTCATCGTCGACTAGGATGTCCTGCTCACCGAGCCACTCGTCGGGGACGGCCTTCTGCTGGTTGTCGACAAAGCGCTGACGGAACAGACCGTAGTGATAGTTGAGGCCCACGCCATCGCCGGTCAAGCCCAGCGTGGCGATGGAATCCAGGAAGCATGCGGCCAAGCGGCCCAGGCCGCCGTTGCCGAGTGACGGCTCGACCTCGAATTCCTCGATTTTGTTGAGGTCGTGGCCTGCGGCGGTGAGCTGGTCCTTAACCTCGTCGTAGATGCCGAGGTCGATCATGTTGTTGATGAGCAGCTTGCCGATTAAAAATTCGGCGGAAATGTAATAGAGCTTTTTCTTGCCGTTGTTGAGCGGGCAGGTGGCGGAGCGCTCCTGCACGAGTTTGACCAGCAGCTTGTAAATGCGACGGTCGTCGAGCTGCTCGAGCGAAGTGCCAAAAGACTGCTCGGCGAGTTCCATGAGGTTAATTTGGGGCATGTTTTCTCCTGTGATGGGTTGTTTCATGTCTGCAATTCATAAGAAGCCCGCGCGAGGGGATTGGGGTGGCCTCGCGCGGGAAAAGCAAGCGCGTCCGCACGGTGGGGAGGGGTCGGGCGCGGTAGCTCCTATTGAGGAAGCTCGATTTCGGCTTCCGACGGGATGCGGAAGTAGGTCTCGGTCCAGTCGGTGAGTTTGTGCTCGAGCTCGCGGGTGATGGCGCCGTCGAGCATGCGCCAGGTCCAGTTGCCGCCCAGCGTGGCAGGGGTGTTGATGCGCGCCTCGTTGCCCAAGTTGAGCAGGTCCTGCATGGTGTAGATGCACGTGTCGCTCACGCTGGCGGCGATGGTGCGATTGAGTGCATCTGCCATGGGTTCGCCGGCCTGCTGATGGGTGTACAGGGCTGCCTGCTCGCGCTGACGCGGGGTGGCCGTTCCCTCAAACCAACCGCGCGCCGTCTCGTTATCGTGGGTGCCCACATAGGCAACGGTGTTGGCGATGTAGTTATGCGGCAGGTAGTACGAGTTGGTGCCCTCAAAGGCAAACTGCAGAATCTTCATGCCGGGGAAGCCCGAGTTGTCGCGCATGTCGATGACGCCGGGGGTGAGGAAGCCCAGGTCCTCGGCGATGATGGGCAGCGTGCCGAGCTTTTCCTCGAGCGTCTTGAAGAACTTGAGGCCGGGACCCTGCGTCCACGAACCGTAGGACGAATCGGGCGAGGAGAACGGCACCTCCCAATAGGCCCCGAAGCCGCGGAAGTGATCCAGGCGGATGACGTCGTACATGTCGAGGGCGGCGCGAATGCGGCTCTCCCACCAGGAGAAGCCGTCGGACTCCATGGCGTCCCAGTCGTAGATGGGGTTGCCCCAGTACTGGCCGGTGGCCGAGAACTGGTCGGGCGGCGTGCCGGCGACGCTCACGGGATTGCCGGCGGCATCGATCTTAAAGAGCTCAGGCGTCGCCCACATCTCGACGGAGTCACGCGAGACATAGATGGGCAGGTCGCCGATGATGAGAATGTCGCGCTCGTTGGCATAGGCCTTGAGGCGGCTCCACTGGCGATCGAAGAAGTACTGCGTCATCTGGTGGTAGAGCATACGCGCCGGATGGTCGGCGCAGACCTTGGCGGAAGCCTCGCCGCGGGTGCGGAGCTCCGCGGGCCACTCCCAAAACGCCTTGAGACCGCACTCCTCTTTGACGGTCATGAACTCACAGTAGGGGATGAGCCAGTCCTCGTTGGCCTGGATAAAGTCATCGAAATCGGCTGGCTTGTCGGCGGCAAAGCGCTCAGCGGCGCGGTCGAGAATCTGACGGCGGCCGCCAAAGATAGCACCGTAGTCGACATTGCTGGGGTCGGACCCCAGATACACGCCATCGATATCGCGCTGCTCCAGATACCCTGCCTCGATAAGCTCGGCAAAGTCGATAAAGTTGGGGTTGCCTGCGCGGGCCGAGAACGACTGATAGGGCGAATCGCCATAGCTGGTCGTCGTAAGGGGCAGAATCTGCCAGTAATGTTGTTTGCACGAGGCGAGAAAATCGACGAAGTCGTAGGCATTCCAGCCAAAGCCGCCGATTCCGTATGGTCCGGGCAGAGATGAGACGGGCATGAGGACGCCGCTTGCACGCTCCATGAATGCGCTCACCAACCTTCTTGTTGTGGGGTCGGCCTGCCGATGGATGTGTAGTCCGCCTCCGATGTTCTGATCCGATACGCCTATTGTAAAACATGTTGTTTAAACATGTACAGACAAGATAAAAAAGTTGGTCGATTTTCGGCGAATGGTTACATGCCATGAAAAAGCCCCGACCTCACAACGTGAGATCGGGGCAAGAGCGGTATGTAGGTTTTTGCTACTCGGCGTCGGCGAAGCCGTTGGGGTTGTGGCTCTGCCAGTTCCAGCTATCTCGGCACATGTCCGCGATGTCGTACTGGGCCTTCCAGCCCATCATGCGCTCGGCCTTGGAGGCATCGCACCAGTTGGCAGCGATGTCGCCGGCGCGGCGCTCGCGGATTACGTAGGGCAGCTCCTTGCCACAAGCCTTGGAGAAGGCGGCGACGACCTCGAGTACCGAGGTGCCGGTGCCGGTGCCCAAGTTAAAGATCTCGACGCCGGTCTTGCCGTTCATCCAATTAAGGGCAGCAACGTGACCAGAGGCCAGATCGCACACGTGGATGTAGTCGCGCACGCCGGTGCCGTCGGGGGTGGGGTAGTCGTTGCCAAAGACCTGAACGGCCTCGAGCTTGCCCACGGCGACCTGGGCGACATAGGGCACCAGGTTGTTGGGGATGCCCTTGGGGTCCTCGCCGATCAGGCCCGACGGATGAGCGCCGATGGGGTTGAAGTAACGGAGCAGCACGACGTCCCACTCGGGGTCGGCGGTGTGGACGTCCATGAGGATCTGCTCAATCATCCACTTGGTCCAACCGTAGGGGTTGGTCGCGGGCTTCTTGGGGTCTTCCTCGGTGACAGGCGGGTTGTCCGGATCGCCGTAGACGGTCGAGGAGCTCGAGAAGATGATGGACTTGCAGCCATGGTTGCGCATGACGTCAATGAGCACCAGGGTGTTCTCGATATTGTTGTGGTAGTACTCGACGGGCTTGCTCACTGATTCGCCGACGGCCTTAAAGCCGGCAAAGTGGATGACGCGGTCAATCTGATGGGTGTCGAAGATCTTGTTCATCGCATCGCGGTCGAGCACGTTGGCCTCGTAGAAGGTGAGGTTCTTGGCGGCCTCGTCGCCCACGATGGTCTTGACGCGGTCGACGGCGACGGCGCTGGAGTTGGAGAGATCATCGACGATGACGACCTGGTAGCCACCCTCGAGCAGCTGAACGACGGTGTGCGAGCCGATAAAGCCGGCGCCACCGGTAACGAGGACACAGGTGTCTTTGGGGTCGAGTGCTTTGGACATGTAGTCTCCTATCGAATCAGGAACACTTCTTCAGGGGAGTATAGCGCAGGCAGGGACGCCCAAATCGTGCGCCGTAGGAAAAGCAGAGGATTGTGCTAACGTACTCATAGAAGAGCTTGCGTACGCATAACCTGATCTTTGGCATTTGCTTACGAGCCGCTGACCTTGTATTTTCCTGCCGTTCGTGGAAATCGTTGGGACGCGCCATATGTACGCTAATATGTATGAGTTGAGCGACATATAAATAAACATGTAACGGAGTACATATGTCACCAAACAGCGATTCCATCCTTTCCCAGGAGCTCTCGCGCCGCACTGCCCTCAAGGCCCTGTTCGGCGCCGCTTCTGCGGCAGTTCTTTTTGGCCTGCCCGCTCGCGCCCATGCGGCGGAGGCTTCCAAAGAAACAACCGATAAACTGAATGCCGCCCAGGCCCAGCTCGACGAGGTTCAGGCCCAGCTCGACAGCATCGCAAATGAGTATGCGGCGCTGGCCAACAAGAATGCTCAGACCCTCAACGACATCGAGAATGTCCAGGGCAAGATTGACGACACGCAGGCCCAGATCGATGAAAAGAAGGCCGAGCTCAAGAAGAAGCGCAACGACCTTTCCGATCGCGTGGCCGCCAGCTACAAGTCCGGCGGCACGAACATCCTATCGCTGCTGCTGGCCTCTGGCTCGTTTGAGGAACTCGTCGCTAATGCGCACTATGTTGAGAAGATCAACAAGAGCGACCGCGACGCCATCGAGGACATTCAGACCATCCAGGAAGAGCTCGATGCGCAAAAGACCGAGCTTGAGTCGCAGAAAGCCGACTTAGAGAAGCTCAAGGACCAGCAGACGGCTCAGATGCAGGATATGCAGGCCAAGCAGCAAGAAGTCCAGACCGTGCTGAACGGTCTTTCCGACGACGTCAAGGAGCTCATGGCTCAGCGCGATTCCGAGATCCTCGCTGCCGCCCAGGCTGAGGAGGCTGCCAGGAAGGCCGCCGCTGCCGCTGCCGCCGCGAACAAGAACAATTCCTACTCGGGTGGTTCGAGTTCGGGTGGTGGATCGTATGCGCCCGGAACTCCGCAGCAGAATGCCGGCTCGGGCAAGCAGCAGGCTGTCGTCAACGCGTGCTACTCCACGCCTTCGCCGGGTCAGAACTGGTGCGCGGCGTGGGTCACCAATGTCTTCCGTAACGCCGGCGTTGGCTACTTTGGCGGCAATGCGTGCGACATGTTTAACGCCTGGTGCTATAGCTCCGACCGCTCGGCGCTGCAGGTGGGCATGATTGTTGCCGACTCATCGCACAGCGGCACGGGTGCTCCGGGCCTTATCTACGGTCACGTGGGTATCTACGTTGGCGGCGGTATCGTTATGAGCAACGAGGGTGCCATTACGTCTAAGTCGCTTGATTCGTTTATTAGCTTCTATGGCACTGGCTCTGGCGTGCGTTGGGGCTGGCTCGGCGGTATTGCGCTGTCGTAGCTGCGGTTTGAAGCAAGTTGGTCCGGGACCGCGGGCGAGGCATAAGGTTGCCTGCTCTACAGTCCTGCGCAAGACGAAGGCCACATTAAGTGGCCTTCTTTGCGTGCAGAACTCGCGACCAACCTTATGCCTCGCCCGCAGTCCCGGACCTTCCGGGTTCGGGGCGCGATACACCGGACTGGGTTATCTGAATAAATATGGTGAAGGCCCCTTTCGGGGCCTTCTTTTTTAGAGGAATTCGCCTACTCGGTGGACTTCGGGTTCTAGGTCTACGTCGAACTGCTCTTTGACTTTGGCTTGGATGTCGCGGATGAGTTCGTCGACGTCGGCGGCGGTGGCGTGGTCGGCGTTGACGATAAAGCCGCAGTGCTTCTCGCTCACCTGCGCGCCGCCAACGGCGTGTCCTCGCAGGCCGGCATCCATGATGAGCTTGCCGGCAAAGTAGCCCTCGGGGCGCTTGAAGGTGGAGCCGGCACTCGGCATGTCGAGCGGTTGCTTGTCTTCGCGACGCTGACGGTAGTCGTCCATGTCGGCCTTGATCATCGCGGCGTTGCCCGGAGCGAGGTTGAAGGTGGCAGAAAGAACGATAAAGCCGTCGTCGGCGATGCGGCTCTTGCGATAACCCAGGTTGAGCTCATCGACATCGAACTCAATGATGTTGCCGCTGCCGCGGGTGCCGTCGTCGAGCTGGCGAGCGGGTTTGTAGACGCGTACGGACTCCAGCACATCGGCCATGCAGGCACCGTAGGCACCGGCGTTCATGTAGCAGGCGCCGCCGACCGATCCGGGGATGCCCGAGATGGGCTCCATGCCGGTGAGGCCGGCCTCGGCTGCCGCCGCGGCGACATCGGAAAGCAAGGCGCCGGCTGCCGCCGTGACGTGCGTGCCGTCGACCGTAATGTCGGAGAGGCCTTCGCCCAGCGCCACGACGACGCCGCGGATACCCTTGTCGCCGACGAGCAGGTCGGAGCCGTTGCCCACGATGGTGAGCGGCAGGTCGCAGCGATAACAGGTGTCGAGCGTGGCGACGAGGCCCTGCTCGGTATCGGGCGTGACAAAGACGTCGGCCGGGCCGCCGATCTTAAACGTGGTGTGCTCGCGCATGGGCTCGCTCATCAACACGTTGTCCTCGCCGGCAACGCCAGCAAGCGCGCACAGCAGGTCCTCGTTAAAAAAGTCGTTCTCGTGCATACGAATATCCGCCTTTTGGTGGTCGTTGTCATCAATCGATTGCAATATACCCCACCCGGACGGATTTGGTGCGCTGGCGGCGATAAAACAGCCGTCTACCGGATTGGTAAAGTGTTTATCACCGAGGTAGAGGGGCGGTCGCTATACTTTCAAGAGATTGCGCGTAAACCTGGAAGGAGCGAGATGGCCAACAAAGTCACCCTCAAGCAGATTGCCCAGGAGGTGGGGCTTTCCCCCTCGTCGGTCTCGCTTGTTCTCAATAATCGGCCCTGTCGCATCTCGGAAGAAAACCGCAAGCTCATCAAGGAGGTTGCGGCGCGCAACCACTATGTTCCTAATCAGATTGCGCGTAGCCTGGTCATGCGCGAGTCGCGCACGCTGGGCCTTATCGTCCCTAACATCGAGAGCCGCTTTTTTGCCTCGCTCGCCGGTAGCCTGGAAAAGCGCTGCCGCGAGGACGGCTATGCGCTCTTCATTACCAGCTCGGGTGGAAGTGCCGACGACGATCTGGAGCTGCTGCGCCAGCTGGTAACGCGCGGCGTTGATGGTGTCTTCCTGGTTGTGGGCGACGAGTTCTCCGACGACCGCGCCCTGCGCGAAGAAGTCAGCCATCTGCCTATCCCTGCCGTGATGGTCGACCGTGCCATTGAGGGGCTCGAGTGCGACAAAGTGATGTTCGACCACGAGATGGGCGGCTACATGGCCACCCGCTATCTGATCGAGCAAGGCCACCGCCGTATTGCCTGTCTGGTTAACGCACGCCGCTCCAATACGGGCCGTAAGCGACTCGCCGGTTACGAGCGCGCGCTGCGCGAGGTGGGACTGCCCATCGACGCGCGCCTGGAGTTTGAGAGCGAGTACTACATTCCGAGTGCCTACGAGGCCTCGGAGGCGGTGCTCGCAACTGATGCCACCGCCGTGTTCGCAAGCTCGGATAACATCGCCCTCGGTCTGCTCAAGCGCTTGCACGAGATGGGGAAGAGCATCCCGGGCGATATCTCGGTGGTGAGCTATGACAACTCGGCGGCCGACGTTCTCTTTGAGCCGGCGCTGACCGCGATTGAGCAGGATCCTGGCGTCCTTGCGGAGCATGCTTTTGGTTGCATGTCCAAGCGTCTTGCCGGTAGGGGCGGTAGACGTGCCGAAGAGGTCGTTCTGGAGCCGGCGCTTATCGTGAAGGGTAGTGTGCTCGATCTTACCGAATATAGCTAAGCGCACTTGTTTGTTTGCATAGATTGCATGCGGAGTGTCCGCTATTTGCCGGCGGGGCCGGGGTGCCTGCCTTGTTTTGAGAAGTTCGCGGAGCCCACTTCTCAAAAC
>URTL01000025.1 GCA_900550785.1 uncultured Collinsella sp.
TGAAGCGCGAGGCCGCCATTGCTGCCTGCAAGGTGCAGGTGGTGTGCCCCAAGTGCAGCAAGGGCACCCGCGTCGCCCACAAGATCGAGGGCGGCAAGAAGACCCGCGTGTGCAAGCACTGCGGCGCTGAGCTGTGAGAAAGGAGAGCTGACAAATGGCCAGACTGAAAGAAAAATACACTGCCGAAGTCGCTCCCGCCCTGATGAAGCAGTTCGGCTACAAGAGCGTCATGCAGATCCCCAAGATCGACAAGGTGGTCGTGAACGTGGGCTGCGGTGAGGCGCGTGAAAACTCCAAGGTTCTGGAGAACGTGGTGAGCGACCTGAGCCAGATCACTGGCCAGAAGCCCATCATCACCCGTGCCCGCAAGTCCATCGCTACCTTCCGCCTGCGCGCTGGTATGCCGATCGGCTGCAAGGTTACCCTGCGTGGCGACCGTATGTGGGAGTTCTTCGATCGTCTGACCTCCGTCGCGATCCCCCGTATCCGCGACTTCCGCGGCATCTCCGCCAAGAGCTTCGACGGCCGTGGTAACTTCTCCATGGGCGTCACCGAGCAGCTCATCTTCCCCGAGATCGACTTCGACTCCGTCGATCACCAGCGCGGTATGGACATCACTTTCGTGACCACCGCCAACACCGATGAGGAGGCCAAGGCCCTTCTGGACGCCTTCGGTTTCCCGTTCAAGAAATAGGTTCACCTGCCCTATAAGCGCCGTTCCCACAAGGGGGCGGCGCTTGGGGCGAACAATACTCTATGTGAGGAGGATATAAGTGGCTAAGACATCGATGATCGTCAAGTGCAATCGCAAGCAGAAGTTCTCTACTCGTGAGTACACGCGCTGCCAGCGCTGCGGCCGTCCGCACTCTGTGTACCGCAAGTTCGGCCTGTGCCGTGTCTGCTTCCGCGAGCTTGCACTCAAGGGCGAGCTTCCCGGCGTTAAGAAGGCCAGCTGGTAAGTCACTACCAGCGTTTCAAGCATCCGTTTGGAACAGGGAAAACGCGCTAAAAAGGCTTTGCCGTTAAGGGCGGCGAAGAACCAAGAGCACGTGTTCATCAAGAACGAAGGAGAATCTGTATGAACCTTACAGACCCGATCGCAGATATGCTTACGCGCATCCGTAACGCTAACTCTGTGAACAAGGCCACGGTCTCCATGCCGAGCAGCAAGAAGCTCGTCGAGATCGCTCGTGTTCTGCACGAGGAGGGCTACATCGAGGGCTACGATGTCGAGGACACCGTTCCCCAGAAGACTCTGCACATCACGCTTAAGTATGGTCCCAAGAAGGCTAAGGTCATCAACGGCATCCGCCGCATTTCCAAGCCGGGCCTGCGTAAGTACACCGGCGTTGCCGATATGCCCCGCGTCCGCGGTGGCCTTGGTACCGCCATTATTTCCACCAGCCATGGCGTCATGACCGACCGCGATGCTCGCAAGCACAACGTCGGCGGCGAGATCATCGCTTACGTCTGGTAATTCGCTCGGTAGGTAGAAGGAAAGGAGATCACCGTGTCTCGTATCGGTAATAAGCCTGTCCAGATTCCCGCCGGAGTCGAAGTGGCAGTCAACGGCAACAACGTTGTCGTCAAGGGCCCCAAGGGCCAGCTCGAGCTCGATGTCTTTGAGAAGCTCGCTATCAACGTCGAGGACAACGTCCTCACCGTTTCCCGTCCCGACGACGAGCGTGAGACCCGTGCCCGCCACGGCCTCACCCGCGCCCTCATCCACAACATGGTTGTTGGCGTTTCCGAGGGCTTCGAGAAGAAGCTCGAGCTCGCCGGCGTCGGTTACCGCGTGCAGCAGAAGGGTAAGAACCTCGAGTTCTCCCTGGGCTTCTCGCACCCCGTGATCGTCGAGGCTCCCGAGGGCATCACCTTCGAGGTTCCCGACAACACCCACGTGAACGTCAAGGGTATCAACAAGCAGCAGGTCGGTCAGATCGCCGCTGAGATCCGCGGCCATCGTCCTCCCGAGCCTTACAAGGGCAAGGGTATCCACTACGTTGGCGAGCACATCCGCCGCAAGCTGGGTAAGGCCGCCAAGTAGTCGTAACCGACTCACTCGCATAAGACCAGCACCCCGTCAGGTGCTGGCAAGATCAACCTTTTTAGGAGTTTACGTATGAACAAGCATAAGGCGAAGCTGGAAGGCCTCAAGCGTCGTCAGCGTCGTGTTCGCGGCAAGGTCTCGGGTACCTCCGAGCGTCCGCGTCTTCGCGTGACCCGTACTAACGCCAACATCTATGCCCAGATCATCGACGACAGTAAGGGCTCCAGCCTGACGCTCGTCTCTGCCTCGACCCTCGAGGCCGAGTTCAAGGGCACCCACACCTCGAACAGGGAGGCTGCGGAGAAGGTCGGTCAGCTCGTTGGCAAGCGCGCCATCGAGGCCGGCATCACCAAGGTCGCCTTCGATCGCGGTGGCCGTATCTACCATGGCCGCGTCAAGGCCCTCGCCGACGGTGCTCGTGCCGCCGGTCTCGAGTTCTAGGAGGTATGTAGCACATGGCTCGTAATCAGAAGCAGCAGCGCGAGGCCTCCGAGTTCGAGGAGCGCGTCGTTTACATCAACCGCGTGTCGAAGACCGTCAAGGGTGGTCGTCGCATGAGCCTCGTCGCTCTCGTCGTCGTTGGCGACGGCAAGGGCAACGTCGGCGTTGGCATGGGCAAGTCCGCTGAGGTGCCCATGGCCATCTCCAAGGCATCTCTCGATGCCAAGAAGAACATGTTCCACGTGCCGGTGACCGAGCAGGGCACCATCCCGCACGAGGTTCTCGGCCACTTTGGTGCCGGCCGCATCATCATCAAGCCCGCTGTCGAGGGTACCGGCGTTATCGCCGGCGGCGCTGTGCGTCCCCTCTTTGAGCTTGCTGGCATCAAGAACGTCCTGTCCAAGTCCCTCGGTACCGACAACGGCCTCAACATCATCAAGGCTGCCGTCGAGGGCCTCAAGGAGCTCTCCAGCCCTGAGGACGTCGCGGCTCGCCGTGGCCTGACGGTCTCCGAGATGTTCGTCGGTAAGGAGAACTAAGCATGGCTGACACCATCAAGATCAAGCAGGTCCGCAGCACCAACGGTTGCAAGCAGGACCAGGTCCGTACTGTCCGTGCCCTCGGTCTCCACAGGATCCGCGAGGTTCGCGAGATTGCTGACAACGAGTCCGTCCGCGGCATGATCTTCAAGGTCAAGCACCTTGTCGAGATTGTAGAGGAGTAGCAAATGCAGCTTCACGATCTTACTCCCGCGCCCGGTTCCACCAAGAACCGCAAGCGCGTCGGCCGTGGCAATTCTTCGGGTCACGGCACCACTTCTGGCCGCGGCCAGAAGGGCCAGGGTTCCCGCTCTGGCGGCACCAAGGGTGCCGGCTTCGAGGGTGGCCAGACTCCGCTGGCTATGCGCCTGCCCAAGCTTCCGGGCTTCCGTAACCCCCGTCGTATCGAGTACACCGCTGTTAACGTTGAGCGTCTCGAGCGTAAGTTCGAGGACGGCGCTGTGATCGACGGTGCCGCTCTTAAGGCCGCTCGCATCACCAAGAGCGAGTTCGAGCCCGTCAAGGTGCTCGGCAATGGTGAGCTCACCAAGAAGTTCACGGTCAAGGTCGACAAGGTCAGCGCTTCTGCGCAGGCCAAGATCGAGGCCGCCGGCGGAAAGGTCGAGCTGCCGTGCTAAATGGTCTTAAGAATGCTTTCCGCATCAAAGAATTGCGCGAAAAGATTCTTTTTACCATAGCTATGCTCGTCGTGTACCGCATTGGTGCGCACGTTCCTGTGCCCGGCATTCCCTTCCAGGGGATGCTGGGCCTTTTCTCGACCGATAACAATTCGGTCGCCGCAGGTGCTATGGCCCTCCTGAATCTTTTCTCTGGCGGCGCGTTGAGCTATGTGTCGGTGTTTTCGCTGGGCATCATGCCTTACATCACCAGCTCGATCATCCTCCAGATGCTCCAGGCCGTCGTGCCTTCCCTGCATGAGCTTGCCCGCGAGGGCGAGGTCGGTCAGACCAAGATTACGCAGTATTCGCGTTACCTCACCCTGGCTCTGGCAATCCTCAACTCCGTGGGTTACCTCTTCCTCTTTAAGAGCTTCGGCATCAGCTTCAATGGCGCCGGCGCTCCCGAGATCATCTTCGACCTCATGATCGTCGGTACGCTCACCGCGGGCGCCATGCTGATCATGTGGATTGGTGAGCTCATCACCCAGCGCGGTATCGGCAATGGCATGTCGCTGATCATCTTCGCGAACATCATGGCCGGTCTGCCGCAGGCTATCTTCTCCAGCACCGAGGGCAATGCCGGTGGCATCATCACCATGGTGATCATCTGCGCCATCATCCTGCTGGTTATCCCGCTGATTGTTTTCCTTGAGCGCGGCCAGCGCCGCATCCCGGTCTCCTACGCTAAGCGCGTCGTGGGCCGTCGCATGATGGGTGGCCAGACCACCTACCTGCCCATCAAGGTCAACACCGCGGGTGTCGTGCCGATCATCTTCGCTTCGGCGCTGCTGTACTTCCCGGCTCAGATTGCCGTGTTCTTCCCCGGCATCGGCTGGATTCAGGCAGTTGCCTCCGCGCTTTCGACCGGTTGGCTCAACTGGGTGCTTAACGTTGTCCTCATCGTGTTCTTCGCGTACTTCTACACCTCCATGGTGTTCAACCCCGATGACACGGCCGACAACCTTAAGAAGCAGGGCGGCTTTATTCCGGGCGTGCGTCCGGGTAGGGCTACCGCGGCCTACATCAAGAACGCGCTCAACAAGATCACGCTTCCCAGCGCTGTCTTTTTGGCGCTCATCGCCATCGTGCCTTCGATCATCTTCTCCTTCACGGGTAACCAGCTGATTCAGGCATTTGGCGGCACGTCCATCCTCATCATGGTCGGCGTCGTGCTCGACACGGTCGATAAGCTCGAAGGCCAGATCAAGATGTATGATTACGATGGATTCTTTAAATAGGCTAGAGGAGGATTGCTCATGAACCTCGTATTGCTCGGAGCTCCGGGTGCCGGTAAGGGCACCGTCGCACAGGAGCTCGTCGCCGAGTTTGGCGTCGCCCATATTTCCACGGGCGACCTGCTGCGTGCTGCCGTCAAGGGTGGCACCGAGCTTGGTATTCAGGCTAAGAAGTACATGGACGCTGGCGAGCTCGTTCCCGACCAGCTCGTGATCGACCTTGTCAAGGAGCGCCTTGCCGCCGATGACGCCCAGCAGGGCTTCATCCTCGACGGCTTCCCGCGCAACACCGCCCAGGCTGTGACGCTCGATTCCGAGCTCTCCGCCATGGGTCGCGAGATCGATTGCGCCCTTCTGGTCGATGTGGCCCCCAAGGTCATTATCGATCGTCTGTCTTCGCGTCGCACCTGCCGCGCCTGCGGTTACACCGGCACCGCTGCCGATGCTACCTGCCCCAAGTGCGGTGGCGAGATGTATCAGCGCGACGACGACAAGCCCGAGACCATCAAGAACCGTCTCGACGTCTACGAGAAGTCCACGAGCCCGCTCGTCGACTACTATCGTGGCCAGGGTCTGCTCAAGTCGGTCAACGGTGACCAGGCTCGCGAGACCGTGTACGGGGATGTCAAAGAGGCTCTCGGTCTATGATCAAGATTAAGTCTGCAACGCAAATCGAGCAGATGAAGAAGGCAGGAGCGCTATCTAAGATGGCGCTCCGCCACGTTGGAGCCATGGTGCGCCCCGGCGTTTCGACTTTTGAGCTTGATCAGCTTGCGGAGCAGATTATCCGCATGCATGGCGGCACCCCGGCCTTTAAGGGTTACGGCGGGTTCCCCGGTACCATTTGTGCATCGATTAACGATGCTGTGGTCCACGGTATTCCCAATCCCGACATGATCCTGCGCGATGGCGATATCATCTCCATCGATACGGGAGCCGTTGTCGACGGTTGGGTCGGCGATAACGCTTGGACGTTTTTCGTCGGTACCCCCACGCCCGAGGCCAAGGCCCTGTGCGAGGTTACGCGCGATTGCCTTAAGGCTGCAATCGAGCAGGCTGTTCCCGGTAACCAAATTGGGGACATTGGTTATGCCGTCCAGTCCCTCGCCGAGTCTCACGGCTATGGTGTGCTTCGCGATTATGTGGGGCACGGTATTGGCCATGTGATGCACGAGGACCCCAACGTTCCGAATTACGGAAAGAAGGGGAGGGGCGTTCGTCTCCAGGCCGGTATGGTCATTGCCATCGAGCCGATGGTCACGATGGGATCCAATCATGTGAGTACGGGCTCCGATGGTTGGATCGTTACGACCAACGACCACCTGCCCGCCGCGCACTACGAGAACACCGTCGCCATCACCGATGACGGCCCGGTGATTCTCACCACCGACGCGCAAGGCGCTTGGTGTTCGCTCCAAGGCGGAGAAATGTAAAAGTCGCCGCCCCCTGATGCCCAACCTCGCGTTTCAATTTCGAAGGCATGACCCCAAGGTCTATGCCTTCTCATTTCAAGGCGATCTTGGGCATCAGGGAACGGCTTTGTTTTACATTTCAAATGTAACAAGTTCCACTTAGTTGTGGAGCCATTACGAAGTTATTACGATGCGTGCATACGTATTGTAGAATACTCAATCGCTGTCGTTTTCTAGAGAAAGATGATTGCTTGTGAAGAAGGAAGACGCAATTGAGCTCGAGGGTACGGTAAAGGAACCGTTGCCCAACGCCATGTTTAAGGTCGAGCTCGAGAACGGTCATTCGGTTCTGTGCAACATTTCTGGCAAGATCCGAATGAATTACATCCGTATTCTCCCCGGTGACAGGGTTGTCGTGGAGCTTTCCCCGTACGACCTGACCCGCGGCCGCATCACCTATCGCTACAAATAGCGGCACGCATACACGCACTCCATTTCCGACTGCAGGCTTAGCTCAACCTACGGTCGGATTGTGTGTGAAGACCAGCCATAGTTTTAAACGCCTGCGGCTGGGCGAGTAGATAGTAGGGAAGTAGTTTGAGCGCTACCGAAAGGAAGAACGATGAAGGTACGTCCTTCGGTCAAGAAGATGTGCGATAAGTGCAAAATCATTAGGCGCCATGGCAAGGTCCTCGTCATTTGCGAGAACCCCCGTCATAAGCAGCGTCAGGGTTAAGAGAGGAGACTACGTTGGCCCGTATTAATGGTGTCGACCTCCCGCGTGAGAAGCGCGTTGAGATCGGTCTGACCTACATTTACGGCATCGGCCGCACCACTGCGACGAAGATTTGCGTCGAGTGCAACGTTAACGTGGATACGCGCGTTAAGGACCTCACCGAGGATGAGGTTAACGCCATCCGCGATTATATCGATAAGAACCAGATCATGGTTGAGGGCGACCTCCGCCGTGAGCGCAACCAGAACGTTAAGCGCCTTATGGACATCGGCTGCAACCGCGGCCTTCGTCACCGCAAGGGCCTCCCGGTCCGCGGCCAGCGCACCCACACTAACGCTCGTACCCGCAAGGGCCCGAAGCGTCAGATCGGTGCTAAGAAGAAGAAATAAGGAGCGCTAGATAGATGGCTACTGCTAAGAAGAACGTTCGCGCTGCCCGTCTGAAGCGCGCGGACCGTAAGAACATTTCCGTGGGCCAGGCTCACATTCGTTCTACGTTCAACAACACGATCGTTTCGATCACCGATCCCCAGGGCAACGTCATTTCCTGGAAGTCGGCTGGCCAGGTGGGCTTCAAGGGCTCCCGTAAGTCCACGCCGTTCGCTGCCCAGATGGCTGCCGAGGCTGCTGCCAAGCAGGCCATGGAGCACGGTATGAAGAAGGTTTCCGTCTTCGTCAAGGGCCCCGGCTCCGGTCGTGAGACCGCCATCCGCTCCCTCCAGGCTGCTGGCCTCGAGGTCTCGAGCATCCAGGACAAGACCCCCATTCCGCACAACGGCTGCCGCCCCAAGAAGCGTCGCCGCGTGTAACTGAAAGGATCGTATCAATATGGCAATCGACAGGACTCCTGTTCTTAAGCGCTGCCGTCAGCTCGGGATCGATCCCGCTGAGCTCGGTTACAGCAGCAAGAAGGAATCTATCCGTCAGCCCAAGCGCCGTCGCAAGGAATCTGAGTACGGCATGCAGCTGCGCGAGAAGCAGAAGGTCAAGTTCATCTATGGCGTTCTGGAGAAGCAGTTCCACGGCTACTTCAACAAGGCCCGTAAGATGAACGGCGTCACCGGTGAGAACCTCATGATCATCCTTGAGTCTCGCCTCGACAACGTCGTCTTCCGTCTTGGCTTCGCCCGCACCCGCAAAGAGGCTCGTCAGTCCGTCCGTCACGGTCACTTCACCGTGAACGGCAAGCGCGTGGACATCCCGTCCTACCGCGTCAAGGCCGGCGACGTCGTCGCTGTCGGCGAGAAGTTCCGTGACCTCCTCCCCATCAAGGAGGCCCTGATTTCCTCCGAGCGCTTTGAGGTCCCTGGCTGGCTCGAGGTCGATATCGAGAAGCTGTCTGGTAACGTGCTCGCTCTGCCGACGCGTGAGCAGATCAGCGGTGATATCAACGAGCAGCTCATCGTCGAGCTCTACTCTAAGTAGTCCATCCGGGCTGCTGAGGCTGGAGGTAATACATGTCAGAATTCATTAGGCCTCAGGTTCAGGTCGAAGAGATCAACGAGACGTCTGCTCGTGTCTCCGTCGAGCCGCTCGAGCGTGGCTACGGCGATACGCTGGGTAACTCCCTTCGTCGCGTTCTTCTGTCCTCGCTCGAGGGTGCCGCCGTCGAGGCTATTCAGATCGATGGTGCGCAGCACGAGTTCATGACCATCCCTAACATGGTCGAGGATGTCACCGACATCGTCCTGAATGTCAAGGGTCTTGTCTTCAGGGCTCTCGGCACGACCGACGAGGCGACCGCCACCATTTCGGTTGACGGCCCCTGCGAGGTCACCGGTGCGGACTTCTTTATTCCGTCCGAGTTTGAGCTGGTCAACCCCGAGCAGCACATCGCTACGCTCACCGAGGGTGGCCATCTCACCATGAGCATGCGCATCGGCTATGGCCGCGGCTATGTTTCTGGCGAGGCCAACAAGCGCGACAACGATCCCATCGGTGTGATCCACGTCGACTCGCTGTACTCGCCGGTTTCCCGTTGCGCCAAGCTCGTTGAGGCTTGCCGTGTCGGTCAGCACACCGACTACGACCGCCTTGTCCTCGAGATCGAGACCAACGGCTCCATCGCCCCGCGCGACGCCGTGGTCCAGGCTGCCAATATCATCAACCAGCATATGGCCGCCTTTATGAACCTTGCCGAGACCCCCGAGGTCGAGGAGGAGGCTTCGATCTTCGCTCCCGAGGTCACCAACGACAACGCCGAGCTGGACAAGCAGATCGAGGATTTGGACCTTTCCGTCCGTTCCTACAACTGCCTTAAGCGCGCCAGCATTCACTCGGTCCGTCAGCTCGTTGAGTTCTCGGAGAACGATCTGCTCAACATCCGTAACTTCGGTGTTAAGTCGATCGAGGAAGTGAAGGACAAGCTTGAGTCCATGGGCCTGAGCCTGAAGGCTTAATGCTTCGCATATTTGAGGAGAAACTAGACCATGCGTCACAACGTTAAGAAGGGCCTGAAGCTCGGCACCGATGCGAGCCACACCAAGGCCATGAAGAAGAGCCTTGCTAAGGCCCTCTTCGAGAACGACCGCATCAAGACCACCGAGACCCGCGCTAAGGCGCTGCGTTCGGTCGTCGATCCGATCATCACCTGGGCCAAGAAGGGCGACCTGCACTCTCGTCGTCTGGCTATCGCCAAGCTCGGTGATAAGCAGCTCGTTGCCGAGATCTTCGACAAGGCTGCTCAGGGTATGTGGCAGGACCGCAACGGCGGTTACACCCGCATCATGAAGCTCGGTAACCGCAAGGGCGACAACGCTCCCATCGTTATCATGGAGCTCGTCACCGAGCCTTGCACGCCTAAGGCTAAGAAGGCTGCTCCGGCCCCCAAGAAGGCCGCTGCTCCCAAGAAGGTCGAGGCTGCCGAGGAGGCTCCTGCTGAGGAGACCGCTGAGTAGACAATCCGTCTGCATAGGCTATATTCGAGGGGTACGTTCGCGTACCCCTCTTTTTTTGTCGAAATGCCATTGCCTGTTTGTTGGGAGCGTCCATGACCGCGCCGTCTGATTTCAATTCGATTCCTGAGCTCGATGCCACGCTCGTTTTCCGCGTGGCCTACGATGGCTCGTCCTACAGCGGCTTTGCCGAGCAGCCCGGTCAGACGACGGTTGCGGGCGAGTTGCGCCGCGCTATCGAGACGCTCCTGCGCCGCCCGATCGACCTGACGTGTGCGGGGCGTACCGATGCCGGCGTGCATGCGGTGGCACAGTTCATCAGCGTGCCCGTAACGGACGCTGAGTTGGCTCTGACGCGCCGTAGGTGGCTAAGGGCTATGGATGCCCTCCTGCCCAAAGATATCGCCATAAACGAGGTCTACAAGGCCCGTAAAGGCTTTTCTGCACGCTTTGATGCGCGTTCCCGTACGTATACGTACCGTATTGCCGATCGCGACGCGCGCCCTGTGCTTTCGCGCGGTGCGGTGTGGTGGCACCGCTACCCATTGGATGTTGAGGCGATGTCTGCGGCCTGTCCCGCGCTGCTGGGCGAGCAGGACTTCAAGAGCTTTTGCAAGGTGGCGTCTGCCGTTGGCAAGCCCACGCATCGCTGCGTGATGCGTGCCGAGTTTGGCCATGAGGTTGCGTTTGGCGAGGACATCCTGACGTTTACCATCGAGGGCAATGCGTTTCTGCATTCGATGGTCCGCACGATCGTGGGCACGCTTGTCGAGATTGGCATGCATCGCCGTGAACCCGAGTGGATGCGCGAGGTCATCGATGCTTGCGACCGTACCGCTGCGGGCTCCACGGCTCCTGCCTGCGGCCTTACGTTTATGGGCGTGGATTACGATCCCGCCGAGCTTATCGTGCTCGACTAGGGGAGGGCTCGACGCGTCGTGCGTCGACACCTGTCATCTGTGGGCTGCGCGTGTGCAACATCTGTTCTTGGCGTGCAATACAACTGATGTCTCATTGCTTTTATTGGCGGGGTGTACCATGAACCACGGTTTGATTCATTGCTGTCGGGAGGACGGATAACTTGGTTCGACGTGGCTCGCATCCGCGACTTTCGGTGATCCTTGTGGTAGAAGGTTCGCCCAGCTATGCGATGCGTGCGCTCGAGAGTATCCAGAACCAAGACCTCTACGATTTGCAGATTGTCGTTGTCTGCCGCGATGCTGCGCCCGGTGTGCGCCATTCGCTTCAAGTTGCTGCCGACAGGGACATCCATATTGATTTGATTGATGTCGAGGACGCGAAGCGCGGCGCTTGTCTTCGTGCCGGTTTTGCTGCCTCGCGTGGCTCTCAAATCATCGCTATGAACGCCGATGAGTGGCTTGCTCCGCAGTCCCTTTCCAAGATGGTCGATATCGCGTGCGATACAGCGGCAGACATAGTGTTCCCCACGGTGTCGCTCGACCGCTATGATGCACATCGAGAGCGCCATTCGCGCGTCTTGGATGCTGCTCATATTTCCATTGATAGCAAATCTTCGATGGTGGCCGGGCTGCCTCAGTTGATTTTAGGCGGCCTAGTCGTTCAGACCTCTGGCGTGATGTACAGCCGCTCGCTGTTTGAGGCATGCCTTTTGTGCGACAAGGCGTTTCGCACAGTTGGGTTTATGGCTTGTGCGCTCTCGCGGGCGCAGCGCGTCTCCGGCTGCGGCGACGCTTGTTTCCACGCGGCGGCACCTAAGCTTACAGATGCCTTTGATCCCACCATGTATGCCAAGGTATCCGATGACACCCGAGCGCTCGACGAGCTTGCGGACTCACTTTCGGAAGCAGATAGCGGTGGTCGGCTCAAGCTGGCAAGCCAAAAGTTCTACTTTGCCGGACTGGTCGCCTGCATCGAGAATTTGTGTCTGAGTCCGCATGGGGTGTCGTCAATCGAGCGTTCCGCCCGCATGCGTGATATGCTCGATGCGCCTCGAACCCGTCAGATGGTCGCCGCGCTCAAGGACAACCATCGGGGACTCGGTCTGTTGTTTGGGCCGATTGCCAGTGCCAAGCCCGCGCGCTGCGTGATGTGTACGCATCTGGCAGCTTTTCTTAACCGGACGGGCGCAAAAACCGCCTAAACGGCTCATTTCGAAACAAACTTGCATAGAATTGTTTCGAAATGCGTTCTTATACACAAAAGCCTTCAAATAGCGTTAAACTATTCAATCACTGATTGATTGTCTCCGCCATCTTTTGGAGAGAGGGTTTGTATGGCTAAAAAACGCAATGGGCGCCAGGATGCCATTAGAGATATTGTTCGCAATAAGGACGTCCGTACGCAACGCGTGCTGGTCGATGAGCTCCGTGCCATGGGCTTTGATTGCACGCAGGCGACTGTCTCTCGCGATATTGCCGACATGGGGCTGCGTAAGCTCCCTGAGGGCATCTATGTTCTGGCAGAGGACCTGCACCTGCAGCGTATGGTTTCCGAGCTCGTAACGGGCGTTCTACGTACCGATAATCTGGTCATGATCAAGGCTCAGCCTGGCACGGCTTCCGGCATCGCCGCCGCCGTTGATGCGGCAGAGTTGCCCGATGTGCTTGGCTCGCTTGCCGGCAACGATACGATTTTGGTTATTGCCCAGACGGCCGAGGACGGCGAGCGTCTCGAGGCGCTGATCAATAAGCTGAGCAATTCTCGCAAGTAGGCGTGCGGGTCGTACGCTCGGCACTGTGCGCGCTGACATCGTGGCTTGTAAGGGGTATCGACGTTGGTCGGTACCCCCTTTTTGTTTGCCGGTATAAAGAACGCTCACCAGGTCGCTTTAAACTAAAAGGCTTCCGAGCAGTTTAATAAGCTGCTCGGGGGCCTTGTTGCTTATGGCCGGATGAATTTCTAGCCGACCGTATCGTCAGGCGTGGGCGAGGGATCGGGAGTGGGCGTAGGCGTAGGCGTAGGCGTGCCGCCATCGCCGCCGGTCGAACCACCAGTGGAGCCGCCCGTCGAGCCACCGGTCGTACCGGTGCCGCCGGTGGTGTCGCCGCCCGTGGTTTCGGTGGTCGTGGTCGTCGTGGTAGTCGTTGTGGTGGTTTCCTCTTCGTCCTCGTTCTCGTCCTTGTCGTCGTTCTCCGTCTTCTTGGTGTTGTTGGTGCCGTAGAACTTCCAGACGCTGTTGTTCTTGTAGGTGGGCGCCGTTCCGGTCGCAAACTCCTCGCGTTCGGTACCGGTCAGAACGGTGTTCATAAACCGCTTAAAGACAGGCAGGTTGGTGCTGTCGCCCAGCAGGTCCGTGCCGTATTTTTGGATGGGGATCTCGCCCGCGGAATAGCCGGTCCACAGAGCGCACGCCAGCTGCGGGGTATAGCCGCAGAACCACAGGTTAGTGGTGTTGTCGGTGGTGCCCGTTTTGCCGGCATAGGGCTGGTTGACGCTCAGGGCGCCAGCAGCACCCGTACCGCCGCCCTGCATGACGCCGGACAGAACATCGGTGACCGCGGCGGCCTCGCCCTCGGTAAGCACCTGTGAGGGATTGTCGGTGTGCTGGTACAGCACCGAACCGGTACGAGAGTCAATCTCGGTGATGGCGATCGGCTGGCGATAGTAGCCACCGTTGGCAAACGTTGCGTAGGCCGATGCCATCTCGAGCGGTGAGATGGACCCGGTGCCGAGCGTCATGACGGGAACGTCCTCGATGTTGTCCTTGGCGGGATCGATGCCGAGCTTTTTGACGAGCGACATGATCTTGTCATTGCCGATGGCTTCGGCCACCTGAATGTAGCCGGTGTTGGATGAGTATGCCGTTGCCTGCTTAAGCGTGATGTTGCCATAGCTCTGGTTGCCGTAGTTTTGCACCTCGGTCGTGGTGCCCTTGGCCTTGAGCGGCGAGTTGCAGTTGAGGGTGACGTTGGGGTTCATACCGTTTTGGATGGCAGTCGCCAGCGTAAAGGCCTTAAACGTGGAGCCCACGGGGCGCTTTGCCGTAGCGTGGTTCACGTGATTCTCGTCGGCGTTGTAGTCGTAGCCGCCTACCATGCACTTGATGTAGCCGGTCTTGGGGTCAACGACGACCATGCCCATGTCCAGGCCGTCGAGCGAAAGCGTGTCGAGCTGCGAGCGCACAGCCTCCTCGGCCACCTGCTGCATGGTGGGGTCGATGGTGGTCTTGACGGTCAGACCGCCCTTAAAGAGCACGTCGGTGGAGAACTCCTGCTCAAGCAACTGTTTAACGTAGGAGACAAAGTAGGGCTGAGAGTACACATCGACGCCACTGCCCGAAATCTCGGTCACGTTAAGCGTGATGGGCTCAGCCTGCGCGGCATCGTGCTCTTCCTGCGTGATGTGGCCCAGACGCAGCATGTTGTCCAGAACCTTGTTGCGGCGGGACAGCGCCAAGTCGGGATTAACCGTGGGGTCGTACTGCGAGGGCGAGTTGGGAAGGCCGATCAGCAGCGCGGCCTCGCTCAGGGTGAGGTCGGCGGCGGTTTTGGACAGATAGGTCTCGGCGGCGGCCTCGATGCCATATGCTCCATGGCCGTAGTAGATGGTGTTGAGGTACATCATGAGGATCTCGTCTTTGGAGTACATATCCTCCATCTTGATGGCGATATAGGCCTCGCGCACCTTACGCTCGATGGTCGAGTCGAATTGTTCCTCCTGCAAGATGGTGTTGCGAACCAGCTGCTGGGTGATGGTCGATGCGCCCTCGTGGCCGCCGGTGAGGGTTGCCACCGATGCGCGTGCAATGCCCCAGAGGTCGATGCCGCCGTGCTCGTAGAAGCGCTCGTCCTCAACGTCAACGGTGCCCTGCAGCACGTACGGGGACACTTGGTCCTTGGTGATGGACTTGCGGTTTTGCGTGTAGAAACTCGCAATGGTGTTGCCGTTGCAGTCGACGATGTCGGTGGGCTCGCTCACCAGATACGCGTTGGCATCGGTGTAGTCGGGCAGATCGGACAGCCAGCGGTTGACGTTGCCGATCATGCCGATGCCAAACGCTACGCCCGCGATAAGCAGAAAGCCCAAAAACGAGAGCAAGATCATGGGAAGGGCATGCGTCTTAGAGCGACTGCGCCCCTGTCGTTGGCGAGGACCCATATATTGACCTCCAGGTATGTCGTGCCAGGCGGCAGGTGTTATGCCTGGCAGGATGGACATAAGTTATTACACGATAAACCAAACGAGGCACGCGGGGCCTCGTGTATGCTGGATGACGGCATTTTTCAGAGTGAATGCATACCTTGGTGAGGAGTTTACCGATGGCGATTCGGCCGATGGAACCGAGCGGACAATGCGAAAGCGAGTTGGCGGCGGCTGGAGTGGCGCTGCCCGAACTGCTGGCGCCTGCTGGCGGGCTCGACCAGATGCTCGCGGCGATTGCGGCGGGTGCCGATGCCATCTATGCGGGGCTGGACGGATTCAACGCTCGAGTGAGCGCGCATGGCTTTAACGATGATGAGTTCGCGCGCGGTTGTGCCGTGGCCCATGCCCATGGCGTGCGTGTGTACGTGACGCTCAACGTATTCGTGTTCGATGATGAGCTTGCCGACGCCGTGGCGTTGGGGGCACATGCGCACGCGTTGGGTGCCGATGCGTTGATTGTGGCCGATGCCGGGCTGGCTTGCGCGCTACGTGCGGCGATTTCGGGGGTCGAGATTCACCTGTCCACTCAGGCGGGCGCTCATAGCGAGGGTGCCGTGCAGTTGGCTGCCAAGGAGTTGGGCGTTGAGCGCGTGACGACTGCGCGCGAGCTGAGCGTTGCAGAGATTGAGACGCTTTGCGCTACTGGCGTGCCCATCGAGGTGTTCTGTCACGGCGCTATTTGCATTGGATACTCGGGTGCGTGCGGGTTCTCTGCCCTTCGACGTGGCCGCTCTGCGATGCGCGGCGACTGCACGCAACCGTGCCGTCTATCCTATGACTTGGTGGACGAGGCGGGGCAGAGTGTTGTCGCTGTCGAAGGGGATCGCCTGCTTTGTCCGCGTGACTATCTGGGCATCGCGCATCTGCCCGAGCTTGTTGCCGCCGGCGTGGCATCGCTCAAGATCGAGGGCCGCATGAAGAATCCCGACTACGTCTTTAACGTGGTGAGGGTGTGGCGTCGGGCGCTCAATATGCTGCGCGACGGCACATGGGATGCCGATGCGGTGCCGGCGCTTGAGCGCGAGCTGGGAAGGTCGTTCAACCGCGGCTTTACCGATGCGTATCTGCGGGGTCGTTCGGGCGCCGAGCTCATGAGCTTTGAGCGCGCGATCAACCAGGGTGTGCGCGTGGGCCACTTGGTGGCGGTGGGTCACGAAGAGGTGACGGTTGAGCTTGATGCCGCCGCGGCGGCGGGCGATACGCTCGAGATCCGATTTTACCCGGGTGCCGACGCGCGTCCCGATGTGCCCAAGCGCTGGCCACAGGTGCCTTGCCCCGTGGATGCCGCTGCGGGAGAGCGCATCGTCGTGCATTGCAAACGCAAGGTGGACGCGGGCTGCGAGGTCTATCTGATTCGCAGTGCCGGCGTGCTGGGGCAGACGGCAACGGTGTTGGAGCGCATGCGGGTCGAGGCAGATGCAGTCGCGCCTGCTGAGCAGTCCGTTGAGGTGCTGCCGTTTGAGGGCGTTCTGGCAGATGGCGATGTACCGACGGAGTTGGCGGGACCGGCGGAGCCGGCAAAGCATGAGGCTTTTGCTCGTAAGGTCTTTGCCTGGGAGCTGATGGATTTGGATCCGCGCGATGAGTGGGATCTGTCCGATGCGACGGTGGTGCTCGACGAAGTGTGCCGTGCAGGCGACGCCGAGCGGACTCGAGCGCTTATGCAACGTGCCGGGCGTATTGTTTGCCGCAACCTGGGGCAGGTGGCGATGGCCCGCGAGCTGGGCACGACGTTTGACGTGGCGGCGCCGGTGTTCTGCGCCAATCGGGCCACGCTTGCCTGGCTGCGCGGGCTTGGCGCGAGGTGGGTATACTTGCCTGCCGAGTTGCTCAGCAATGACAGGGAGCGTATCGCCGAGCTGGCTGCTGAACCCGGCGTCTTGGGTCCGGTCGACGCCGACCGTCCCGAGCTCATGGTGTGCGAGCACTGCCTGCTGACCGCCGAGGGCGTCTGCGCCACCGATGCGACGGGACAGGTCCGTTGCCGCGACTGCTTGCGTCGTCGGCAGATACGCTATCTGGTCGAGCGTGACGGTACGCGTCTGCCAGTTGCCATCGACGCATGCGGCAGGACGAGGATTTTCCTGTCGTAGATGCTGCGTCGCGTCAGTTTGTTATCATAAGAGAGTTTATGGACTTCCAGCACCGCCGTTTTCGGCGAGGGTGCTATAGCAAAAGGAGGATACCCAATGCTGTCTGTTGACGAGCAAATGCGTATCATCACCTCGGGCGCCGCGCAGATCGTTCCCGAGGCCGACCTTCGCAAGAAGCTTGAGAAGGGCGAGCCCCTCAACATCAAGCTCGGCGTCGATCCCACCAGCCCCGACCTGCACCTGGGCCACGCCGTGCCGCTGCGCAAGATGCGTCAGTTCCAGGACCTGGGCCACAACGTCACCCTTATCATCGGCAACGGTACCGCGTTGATTGGCGACCCTTCGGGCAAGAATTCCACCCGTCCGCAGCTTTCGCAGGAGCAGATCGAGGCCAATGCCGAGACCTACGTGAGCCAGGCCATGAAGATCCTGGATCCCGAGAAGACCACCATCGTGCACAACGGTGACTGGATCTTGTCGATGGATCTGGCTGGTCTGCTGCAGGTGTGCTCCAAGTTCACCGTCGCCCGTATTCTTGAGCGCGACGACTTTACCAAGCGCTACCAGTCTCAGACGCCGATCGCCCTGCATGAGTTCCTGTATCCCGTGATGCAGGCTTTCGACTCCGTGCAGATCAAGGCCGACGTGGAGATGGGCGGCACCGACCAGCTCTTCAACCTGCTCGCCGGCCGTGAGCTCATGGAGAAGATGGGCATGGAGCCCCAGATTGCGCTCACCATGCCGCTGCTCGAGGGTACCGATGGCGTCCGTAAGATGTCCAAGTCCTACGGTAACTACATCGGCCTGACCGACGCGCCCAAGGATATGTTCGGCAAGACCATGTCCATCCCCGACGAGATGATCGGCAAGTACTACCGCCTTGCGAGCTCGCTCACCCCGGCCGAGGTCGACAAGATCGATGCTGCTCTGGCCGACGGCTCTGCCGATCCCTATGAGCTTAAGCGCGCTCTGGGCCGCGACCTGTGCGACACCTACCACGGCGCCGGTGCCGGCGACGAGGCTCAGGCCGAGTTCGACCGCGTGTTCAAGGAGGGCCAGCTCGCCGACTTCCCCGAGAAGCATGTTGAGCTGACTGTTAACGACGAGGGCCAGATCTACCTCGCCGGTCTGCTTAAGGACCTGGGCCTTTCGGCCAGCGCCGGCCAGGCCCGTCGCGACATCGACGGCGGCGGCGTCAAGATCAACGGCAAGGCCGTGGCTCCCAAGAGCTACAACATCGACC
>URTL01000026.1 GCA_900550785.1 uncultured Collinsella sp.
TGGGTTCGAAGCCGTGCTAAAAGAGGGAGATTATCCACGCTCGATTTCAAACGGGAGAAAATCCACGCTCGTTTTATGCCGATGGCGTGGCACGTGCGTCCGCGTGCTCGCTTGCCTATAACTGCTCGAGCATGGCCGTGCAGCCGGCGAGCACATCGCGGTAGGTGGCATCGAAGTTGCCGGTGTACCAGGGATCGGCCACGTCGCCGGGGCGATCGGTCCAATCGAGCAGGCGCGAGATCTTGCCGTCGGGGTCGTCGCCAAAGATGCGGTACAGGCCGCGGGCGTTTTCGTCGTCCATATAGACAATGTGGTCCCAGTCGCCATACTCCGCGCGTCGCACCTGGCGCGCGCGATGTGCGACGACGGGAATCCCGACCTCGCGCAGCTTGGCGAGCGTGCCATGGTGCGGCGGGTTGCCAATCTCCTCGGTCGAGGTCGCCGCGGAATCAATGACAAACTCGCCCTCGCGCCCAGCGCGGCGCACGAGCTCGGCAAACACCGACTCAGCCATCGTCGAGCGGCAGATATTCCCATGGCAGATAAACAGTACACGTTGCATATGCGGTTTCCTTTCGATCGCCATCATCGAGCTCGAGTATCGCATCTACGCCTGCGCCCTCGCCCGCTTGCGCTCCCAGCGAGCCAACTTAATCGTCACCAGCGTGAGCGCCCAGGCCACAAGCGAGAACACGGCACCGACCGCGCCAACGTAGGCAATGCCAACTCCGCTTACCACGGCGCCGCCCACTGCGGTGCCAAACGAGATGCCGACGTTAAACGCCATGGGCTCAACCGAACTTGCGAGTACCATCGACTTGGGGTGGCGGCTGCGTGCCACATCCATAAAGTGTGTGATGCACGACACCGAGAACAGGTACATGAGCAGCGCCAAGCTAAAGACAAAGACCAGCGCGAGCGGCATGGTGCCGCCCAAAGCAAACAGCCCGAGTAACGCCGCAGCCTGCAGCACAAACGTCACAAGCAGCGCCTTCATGCCAAAGCGCGCATCGATCCATCCGCCCAGGATGTTCGAGATCAGGCAGAACACGCCGTAGGCCATAAGCGTGGTACTGGCTTCGACCGTGCCCATGCCCAGCACCTGCTCAAGATAAGGCGTCACGTAGCCGTAGAACACATAGACCGAGCCCACGCCAAACAAAAAGATGAGCATGCCGGTGATGATGCTCGGCTCGCGTAGCAGACCCGCCTGCTCGCGAAAGGTGGCGGGCTCGTCGGTTTGTCCGGCGCGCGGCATAGACGCCACGAGCGCTCCACAGATCAAAACGGCAAAGGTTAGCGTGCCGTACATGGCCACGTGCCAATCGAGCGTGTCGACCACAAACTTACCGATCGAAGTGACAAAGACCATCGCCACGGAAAACGCGCCGTACACCACCGAGATGGCAAGCGAAGTTTGCTGCGGGGACAGAAGCTCAGGGATGTACGTCACGCCCACGGCGAGCAGTGCGCCCGAGACGGAGCCCAGGACAATGCGCGAGATAAAGAGCACCTGGAAGTTGGGCGCCAACGCCATGACCAGGTTGCCGAGCACAAAGACGATGCTATAGCACACGAGCAGCTGGTAGCGGCGAAAACGTCCCGTGCTGAGCGCGAGCACCGGCGTCGCGATAGCGTAGATCAGTGCGAACACGCTAATAAGTTGGCCTGCGGTGGCAAGCGATACGCCGAGTTCCGTCGCCAGGTCGCTTTCGATGCCGATGACCACGAACTCGGAGCAGCCGAGCGAGAATCCCAACAGCACGAGCAGCGCCAGGCAGAGCTTGGTGCGCGCAGGGGAGAGCGCGGCGGCGGTTGACTTACTTTTAGGCGTGGTTGCGGCGGTCAAGGTTGTCACTCCAATGTCGCATGAATAAGCGGGATTCAATCCCTGCAACTCTAACAGAATGTGACAAAGAGACAGTCCCTTTGTCGCATTGCGCTGCCGGCCAGTCGCCCAAACCGTCACAACATTCGGCGAAAATCTCGAAATCGAGGAAAAGCGTCGAATGTTGTGACGGTTTTTGTGTCCGGCGCGGGTGAGCTTCGGTGTCGTCTGGGGGTATAAAACTAGCGAGTGTTTATTTGCGAGGCCTAAGGGGCGCCCCGTATGGATATCGATAACTTTGAATGGTGGTATAGCGAGGGCGAAGCTCCGGATGAGGAGTGGGACGAGCCTACGCCGCGTGACGTGTCGAGCGACGAGGACGAGACCGGCAACGACGTCGCCGCCGACTCGGACGCCGCCCTCGACCCCGTCGAGCCCCTGACCTTCGAACAAGCTTGGGCCCAGGCCGAGGCAGACGAGGCCAAGGCCGACGCTACGGCCACGCTCGGCGAGCCAGCCGACATGTCGATCTCGCCGGCAAAGACCCCGCAGCCGCGTCACACTATCGACCCCGACAGCACGGCATCCTTCAGCATTCTCGACGTGCCCTCGCAGGGTGCCCAGGCGCCCGCACCCACACGTCGCCCCAATCTGTCTCGCGAGGAAGATGCAGGACGTTGCTCGCCGCTCGGCCCCATCCTTATCGCCTTTATGGCCGGCGTTATCGCATGCTCGGTAATTGGAAACGTCTGGAGCCATGTCGAACAACAGCGAAAAGACGCCGCCAAGGTCGAGATGTCTGTCGAGCAATCGCTCAGCCGCACGCGCTCGGTACATGTGTCGGTCGAGGTCAAGGACGGCGCGACGTGGGACACCGCGCGCGGCGACAGCCAAATGCTCATCCATATCGTGGGGCGCACGCTCAAAGGGCAGACAATTGACGAGTATCAATACGTCAATTCCGCTGGTGACGGCATCGAGCTCAAGCCCGGAGACTACGAGCTCACCGTCGATGAACCGCCCGTCGCCACCGACGGCACGCGCTTCCGCGCCTCAAAGCGCATGGTCCCCGTGAACTTTAACTCACAGGCGCCCGACACGGTCGACACTACACCGCAGGGCGGGTTCGACCTTTACGTGGATACCCAGTAGGCACTCGCCGCTCATTCCGCTATGGCTACTCAATAATCGCCTGCCGTCCCGTCCCGCCGCCAAGAGTGGGACAATAGCCCTCGACACTATTGTTTACTTTTGGAGGAAGTAGCATGTCTACCGTCACTACCATCAAGCGCGGCAGCCTCACCGCGGCCATCGATTCCATGGGCGCTCAGCTCACGAGCCTTGCCCTCAACGGCAACGAGTATCTGTGGCAGGGCGACCCCGCCTTTTGGGGCAAGCACGCGCCCATCCTGTTCCCCATTGTGGGCTCGCTGCGCAACAACACGGCAGCGTCTGCGGCCGGCACCTGCGAGATGCCGCGCCACGGACTCGCGCGCATCGTCGAGCACGAGCTGGTCGAGGTTTCGGAGGACGGCTCCTCGGTAACTTACGAGATCACCGATACGCCCGAGTCGCTCAAGGCCTTTCCGTTCCACTTTAAGCTCAACATGACCTATGCCCTGACCGGCGACGCCACCCTCACGCAGACCTTTGCCGTCACCAATACCGGCGATGTGGACCTGCCGTTCTCGGTGGGCGGCCACCCCGCATTTAACGTGCCCGCCCCCGGTGCCGAGGACGAGGCGTTCGAGGATTACGAGCTGGCGTTTACCGAGGCTTGGACGAACGAGGCTCCCATCATCACGCCCGACGGTCTTATGACGTTTGAGGGCAGCTATAAGGCTCCCGACAACTCGGACGTGCTGCCCATCACGCACCGCAGTTTCGATAACGATGCCATCATGTTCACCGATACTCCGGGCTCCACGCTCACGCTGCGCGGCCGCAAGTCGGGCCACGGCGTCAAGATCGACTTTGAGGGCTTTAAGTACATTGGCGTGTGGTCTGCCGCCAACGACGCTCCGTTTGTGGCGCTCGAGCCCTGGACCGGTCATACCACCATGGACACCGAGGACGACGTCTTTGAGCACAAGGTCAACACCATCACCTTGGCTCCCGGCGAGACGGATGTTCGCAGCTTTAGCGTTACCTTGCTCTAGAGGTTCCGCCGCTCGGTCGATGCTGCGCGTCGTCCAGAGCGACAAGTTGTCATTCAAAAGGCAAGACATAGACCTTCTGGTCATGCCTTGCCTTTTTCATGCCACTTGTTCGCTCTGGACGTCGCTCGCCGGCATTGCCAAAACATCGGCGTCCCCAATGACTACCGTGTGTCTATTAATTTTTCGAGCTTGTGCTGCGCTGCTGGTCGCTGGCGTATATCCTGTTAAGTCGTCAGCATACGATTCAACAGGGAAGGCAGATTATGCATTCTCCCCATCAACGCGACGCGCATCCACAGTCGGTATGCAGCCGTCGCATCTTTTTGGGTAGTGCTCTCGCTGCGAGCGCTTCCGTCGTCGCCGGCGCACTTGCCGGTTGCCAGCGCCCCTCCACGCTGGAAGTAGTTCAGCCCACGACGGGTGGCGGTCGCGACGACCTGTCCGATTCCGTTATCGGCAAGGATAAGATCCGCATTGGCATGGAGGCGGCCTACGCCCCGTACAACTGGCAGGTCTCCGAGGCCAGCGAGTACACCATCCCCATCGACAACGTGCAGGGCGCCTATGCCGACGGTTACGACGTGCAGATCGCCAAGATCGTCTGCAAGGCCCTCGGCGGCGAGCCCGTTGCCGTCAAGCAGAGCTTCTCGGGCCTTATCGATTCGCTCAACAACGGCCAGATCGACCTCATCATCGCCGGCATGAGCGCCACGCCCGAGCGCGAGGAGTCCGTCGGCTTTTCCGACCCGTACTTTATCGGTTACTTTGGCCTGTTCGTAAAAGAGGGCTCGCCCTATCAGAATGCGACCAAGCTCAGCGACTTTAGCGGCGCAACGGTCCTCGGCCAAAAGGACACCATGCTCGATACCGTCATCGACGAGATCCCGGGCGTTGTCCACAAAAACCCGGTCGACTCGGTCCCCACGGTGTTTTCGAATCTGCTGCAGGGCACGTGCGACGCCGTGACCTACAACACTGAGAACGAGAAGGGCTATATGGCCCAAAACCCGGGTATCGTGCCGATCCAGTTTGCCGATGGCGAGGGATTTAAGCAGGAGGTCACGGCAAACGTCGGCTGCCGCAAGGGCTCGGATAAGCTGCTTAAGCTCATCGACAAGACACTCAAGGGCATTAGCCAAGAGGAGCGCGACCAAATGTGGGACGCGTGCCTCGACCGTCAGCCGGCATAGGGAGGCAGCATGAAAACCATTAATCGTCTGGCCTCCTTTATCAAGGCCGACCACCGTTATGTATACCTGGGCACGAGCGTCATCGCGGCGCTCGGCCTGGCGTTTAGCCAGCGCAACCCCACGCCGATGAGTTTCTTGGCCCCCACCGGTATCTTCCAGGATTGCCTTTGGGCGATTCTTTGGGCCTGGCTCGTCGTGTCGGTGGCGGCGTTGGTCACCAAGCTTATGCACTGGAGCGACTATCGCGTAAAGTCGCCGTTCGCATCCGAGCGTTGCCGTCGTGGCGCACGCCTGGGCAGCTACGTCGTGGTCGCCATCGCGGCAGTTTTCTTTATCGACCGCTGCGTCATGTCGTTTATCGACCTGGTGCAGGTGAGTATTGTCTCGGACTCCAACCCCAGCGACTTTTTGTCGAGCCTGGTCTACATGACCTACAAGAGCGGGGACTTCTTCATTCGCGGTATCGAGATCACCATCGCGCTTGCCACCTTCGGCACCGTCATTGCCTTTTTCCTGGCGCTGCTTTTTGTGTTCCTGCGCATTCAGACCTTCGATCGCGTGGACAACGACCTGGTGCGCTTCTTTAAGAGTATCGGCCGCGGCTTTGCGACCGTCTACTCCACCATCGTGCGCGGCACGCCCATGATGGTCCAGGGTCTGCTCATCTATTACGCGGGCTTCACCGTTTTGCGCGGCATGGGCTTCGAGACCGCCCAGGCCAACCAGATCTGGAGCACCTTCACCGCCGGCCTCGTCACCATCTCGCTCAACTCCACCGCCTACATGATGGAGGTCCTGCGCGGCGGCATCGAGTCCATCGATCCCGGCCAGGCCGAGGCAGCACGCTCGCTGGGCCTGTCGCAGTGGCAAGCCATGCGCAAAGTCGTGTTCCCCCAGGGCATTAAAAACGCGATTCCGGCGCTCACCAACGAGCTCATCATCAACATCAAGGATTCGTCGGTGCTTTCGGTCATCGGCGTGTTTGACCTCATGTACGCCACCACCACCGTCGCCGGCGTGTACTACCGCCAGATGGAGGTCTACTGCGTGGCGCTCGTGGTCTACCTGATCCTGACGCTCGTGGCGAGCCGCCTGCTCGAGGCCTTTGGCAAAAAGCTTGGCGCCGAGGCTCCGGTCACGCTGCCCAGCTCCAACTAGGCTCAAGACGAGGAGAATCATCATGGCAGATACCGCCACTACCGGCGCTGCGGCCGCCGCGCAAAACCAAGAGCCGCTCATCCGCGTCGAGGGCCTGCGCAAGAGCTTCGGCTCGCTCGAGGTACTCAAGGGCATCGACCTCGCTGTCAATCCCGGCGAGGTCGTCACCATCATCGGCGCCTCGGGCTCGGGCAAGTCGACCTTCTTGCGCTGCCTCAACCTGCTCGAGACTCCGGACGCGGGCCATATCTGGTTCCACGGCCAGGACCTTACGGCCGAGCGCTGCAACATTAACAAGCTGCGTGAGGACATCGGCATGGTGTTCCAGGGCTTTAACCTGTTCAACAACATGGATGTGCTCGACAACTGCACGCTTGCGCCCGTCACGCTCAAAAAAATGAGCAAGGCCGAGGCCGAGAAGGTCGCGATGGAGCATCTGACGAGCGTGGGGCTCGAGAAGTTCGCGCACGCCGCCGTGGGTCGCCTGTCCGGTGGTCAAAAACAGCGCGTGGCCATCGCGCGCGCCCTGTGCATGAATCCGCAGATCATGCTGTTCGACGAGCCGACCTCCGCACTCGACCCCGAGATCGTGGGCGAGGTGCTCGAGGTCATGCGCAAGCTCGCGGCCGACGGCATGACCATGGTCGTCGTCACGCACGAGATGGCCTTTGCCCGCACGGTGTCCGACCGCGTGGTCTTTATGGACAAGGGCGTAGTGCTCGAGGATGCCGCGCCGGCGGAGCTCTTTGGCAACCCCAAGCACCAGCGTACCCGCGAGTTCCTTTCGCGTTATCTCGAGGACAAGTAACCGACCGCAAACGCTTATGTAGCAGGGCCGCTCCGGTGGGGCGGCCCTCGTCATCACAATCGAAAGGATGCCATGGCCGAGGTTTGGCGCTTCTTTGCGCATGAGGATGATTTTGCCGATTTGGACAAGGCTGGTGCGTGCGAGCGCCTGGGCCGCGTGCTATCGTTTCCGACCATCTCGAGCATGGATGCCGAGGCGGTGAACTGGCAGTCGTTCGACGACCTGCGCGCGTATATGCAGCAGGCTTGGCCGCACGTATTTACAGCGGGTAAGGTCGAGCTTATCGACCATTCGCTATTGGTGACGCTTAGCGGTTCCGACCCTGCCCTCAAGCCCATTATGCTCATGGGCCACATGGACGTGGTTCCCGTGGTGCCCGGCACCGAGGACGATTGGACGCACGCCCCCTTTAGCGGGCATGTAGACGACACCTACATTTGGGGTCGCGGCGCCATCGATATGAAAGACCAGGTCGCAGGCATTCTCGAGGCGGTTGAGTATGCGCTGGCGCACGGTTGGCAGCACGAGCGCACGCTGCTCCTGGCCTTTGGCCAGGACGAGGAGACTACGCAGTACGGCGCAGGCGCCATCGGCCGCGCGCTCGAGGAGCGCGGCATTGAGCTTGAGTACCTGATCGACGAGGGTGACTACCGCATCGTTCCAGCTGCCGAGTACGGCGCGGGCGAGGGCTGGCTTATGCATGCCGACCTCGCGGAGAAGGGCTACGCCGATATTGTGCTCAAGACGAAGAGTGAGGGCGGGCATTCGTCCAACCCCTACGGTGGCACTTCGCTCGAGGTGCTCAGCCGTGCCATCACCGCAATCTGCGATATCGAATGGCCGACGCGCGTCACGGACCTGCTTGCCGCACAGCTCGTCGAGCTGGGGCTTTACACGGCCGACGAGATTGCCTCCAACAAGGACACCATCGTGCGCGAGTGCCTCGCCAGCAAGAAGCTCTATCCGCTGGTGACGACCACCTGCGCGCCCACGCAGATCGAGGGTGGCAGCACCGGCGCCAACGTAATGCCGCAGGATATGTGGGCCAACATTAACTTCCGCATGCTCGAGGGCACGAGCGTGGCCGACGTTGTGGCGCGCTGCCGCGAGGCGGTTGCCGCGGCGGGCCTTGCCGGACGTGTGGAGGTCGAACTTGGCCCCGGCAGCTCCGAGCCTTCGCCGTCCCCGCGCGTTGGTGGACCGGGACTCGAGGCCGTTCGCGCCATCGCCGCCCGCTATTTCCGTGATCCAAAGGGGACGGAGGAAAACGGATCATTCGAGCCGTTGGCGATTGTCCCCTCGACCGTGATCGGCGCGACCGACGCTGCCAACTACCAGCGCATTTGCTCCGAGTGCATTCGCTTCTCGGCCTTTGTGGTCGACGATGACGAGTGCGATCGCGGCGTCCACGGCACCAACGAGCGCATTACCCGCCGCGCCTACCTCCAGGGTGTCCGCTTCCTCGTCGCCCTGATCCATACGCTTTAGAATCCGACAAAGGGACTGTCCCTTTGTCGGATTCCGTGCGGGTTATATGCAGGTTTGCCTGCGCACGCTATCATATATGGGTTAGACCGCAATTATGTACCCCATACGCGAAGGGATGCGCATGTATCTGAAGATCGACATGTTCTAGCTGGGCTTACCCCCGCAGCGGCGCCCCGCGCCCCATCAATTCTGCCGATTTTCGCCTTCACGCATATAAAGGAGTCCGTCATGCGCGACAAGCTCGAAAAGATCATCAAGGCCTACGAGGAGCTCGAGAAGAAGCTTTCCGACCCGGCCGTCGCCTCCGATATCAAGGAGTTCACGCGTCTCAACAAGGAGTACGCGCACCAGTCCGACCTCATTGCCGCCTCGCGCGAGTACATCGGCGCGCTCGATGACATCGAGGCTGCCAAGGAAATGCTGCACGATACCACCGATGCCGATGAGAAGGAGATGCTCCAGATGGACATCTCCGAAAACGAGGCCAAGCTTCCCCAGCTCGAGGAAGACATCAAGTACATGCTCATCCCGAGCGACCCCAACGACGACAAGAACACCATCGTCGAGATCCGCTCCGCCGCCGGTGGCGACGAGGCGGCCATCTTCGCCGGCGATCTGTACAAGATGTACCAGCGCTTTTGCGAGTCGCGCGGCTGGAAGACTACCGTGCTCGATTCCAGCCCCAGCGAGGCCGGTGGCTTTAAGTCCATCGAGTTCAAGGTCGAGGGCGACCGCGTCTACTCCGTCATGAAGTTCGAGTCCGGCGTGCACCGCGTCCAGCGCGTTCCCAAGACTGAGTCCCAGGGCCGCATTCAGACCTCCACGGCTACCGTCGCCGTACTTCCCGAGGCCGAGGAGATCGACGTCCAGATCAACCAGTCCGACCTGCGCATCGACACCTACTGCGCCTCCGGCCCTGGCGGTCAGTGCGTTAACACCACCTACTCCGCCGTGCGCATCACCCACCTGCCCACCAACACCGTGGTGCAGTCGCAGGAGCAGCGTTCCCAGATCCAGAACCGCGAGGTCTGCATGCAGATGCTGCGCGCCCGTCTGTACGAGATGGAACTCGAGAAGCAGCAGGCCGAGCTCGGTGCCGAGCGCCAGAGCCAGATCGGCCACGGCAACCGTTCCGAGAAGATCCGTACCTACAACCAGCCCCAGGACCGCGTGACCGATCACCGCATCGGTTTCAACTCCACCTACAACGGCGTCCTTCTGGGTGACCAGCTCGGCACCGTGATCGAGGCGCTCGCTGCCGCCGAGCGAGCCGAGAAGCTGGCACAGGCCGTTTAAGTTACGGCGTTTTACCAAACGCCGTAACTGCTCGACGCTGCAAACGCCCCTAAGCGGCAATCTGACGTTCAATTTCAAGGGCGCGACCAAAAGGTCAGCGCCCTTTCGTTTCACGTTACCTTGCTCGCTTAGGGGCGTTTTCGCTGTCCGTCCTCTATCTGCGGTGTTGCCATTGTTGGAAGGCGGCAGTTGAGGACACTTCTTTGGTGCAGGAGGCAGCTAATTTGGGACGGGGCTCTTTTTAGCTGCCCTGGCTGCTAATCAGCCAAGCCATTCACGCTATCTGCCAGAGTAGCTAAAAGAGCCCCGTCCCAAATTGGCTGCCCATGGGAAACTGCGACCCGGTTTTTGGCCGAATAGTGGGTCGCAGTTTCCGGATGGGGTGGGTTGCGGAAAGTGCGACCCGGAATATTGCTCCAAAACGGGATGTCGTTTCCCCAACGGGGCTCAACCGGTAAGTGCATCCCAGTTTGAGGTGTCAAAACGGGATGCATTTTCCGCGCGGCAGCATCGCCGCGACCGGGCAGCGCGCCAGCTTCGTTACTCGCCCAAGATCAGCTCGGCGAGTGCGTCTTGGGTGTCCACCACGTAGTCGGCGCCGGCGGCCTCCAGCTCTGCGCGGCCGCGGAAGCCCCAGCTGACACCCACGCTCTTAAGGCCGGCGTTGTGGCCGGTCAGGATATCGACATTCGAATCGCCCACATAGAGCGTGGTCGCCGGATTGGCGCCCAACTCCTTCATCACGTGCAGCGTGACGGGCGCTTCGGGCTTAGGCGGAAACGCATCGACACGGCCTTGCACCAGCGCAAAGCGCTCGGAACCAAAGTATTTCTCGATAAGCGGGGCTGCCGAAATATGATCCTTGTTGGTGAGCACGGCAAGCTGAATGCCCGCGGCGCGCAGACGGTCGAGCATCTCAATCGTGCCGGCGTAGGGGGCGGTGTGGTCCTCCTTGTGCTCGCCGTAATAAGCTCTAAACTCGGCAAGTGTCTGCTCAAACATACGGCCGTCGCCCGCGTATTCGGCGGGCATAAAGCGCTCGACCAGCTTAAGCATGCCGTTTCCCACTTTGTAGCGGTACTCGTCCACGGCAAACGTGGGCCAGCCGTGCATCTCGCAGGTATGGTTGCCGGCGGCTGCCAGGTCCTCGAGCGTGTTGAGGATGGTGCCGTCCAGATCAAAGATCACATGGGAAAAAGCTGCTGCCATGAAAGCTCCCGTCATTGGGTTTAAATCGCACCCCATAATACTGGGCTTTCGCGTTGGGCGTGCTTGGAATCTGAACATCTCCAGGGATATCAAGCCACATCGCACCAGTCGTGCAATTCCGCCCTAGCAAATTCTCGGCAGCTGCTCTCCTACGAGCATGTCGAGGATGCGGGTCGAGCCCTCTACCCGATACCGTCGGTAAACGCAGCCAGAAACTCCTCGAACGTGTCGGTCTGCATGAGCCTCATCGTTGTCTCTACCGAGGAGAACACCTCGATAATCAGGTCGAGCACATCTCTAAAGAGCCCCATGTCCTCCTGTGCGATGCCTATAAGCAGCGCAAACCGCACGTTGTGGCGTCCCCAGGGAATCGGGGCGTCATTGTGGGCCACGGCGATAAACGAACGCTCGGGATATATCGAGATCGCGTGGGGCATGGCAAGGCTGTCGGTAAACGCCGTCGACGAGACGCTCTCGCGCAGATGCACGTCAGCGATATACTCGGGCGTTGCGAGTCCCTGAGCGGCCAAAAGCTCTCCCATTCGGTCGATGCAGCTTGTGGCGTCGTTTGCGTCTACGTTGCGCATAAACAGCCCCGGCTGCAGCAGGCGTCCCAAAAGGCCCTGGGCATAGAGACGCCGCCGTCGCTCTTGGATGGCGCAAAGCCGATCGCGGATCTTTCGCACGTTTTGCTTAGTGAGGATTGGCCCGATCAAGATCTTGGTGCTGCCGCCGCAAACCGGCACGTCGATCGTGGTGACCACCACGTCGCTCTCGGGGGGATCGGCCAGGTAGTCATCACAGCTCATCACGGCAACAACACTTATGGCGTCGCCAAACTCGGCCTTGAGGTCGTCGACGAGTCTGCGTGCAAAATCGTGATACTCCTCGATAATCACCGTGCAGGTGATGGCACCGTCGGGTGCGGAGAACTTCTCAAAATAGGCGCCGATGTGAAAGGCGATAAACGCGATTTCATTCTCGCCTACCTCAACATTCATGGCGGTCGAGAAACGGTGGGCGATATAGACCGCCATGTCGTAGACCGGTGCGTGTTCGCTTTTGATCTGCGCGGCGAGCGGGTTGGGGTAGCTTACGTGGTAGACGGCGCGCTGGTAGGCGTTAAACATATGCAGGACGAGCTGCAGGCGCATAGGCTCGTCGATAAAGCGCGGCAGGTTGTAGCGCTCGCCGCACTCGTCGAGAATCCCCAGGACCATGTCAACAAAATCGCGGTCGATGATGCTCGCGAGCTTCTCGCGGTTGAGGTCGCCAAAATCACAGCGCTCGACGGAAAGCGCCAAAAGCAGCAGGATCTGCTGAAAATCGGCATGCGGGATGGCACAGCCAAACTCCTTCTCAAAGTAGGCGGCGATGCGCTGGGCGCAGTGCACAATCTGCTCGCGTTGCCCAAGCTGCGCCACCAGGCCGTCTCCGTCGATGGGGCCGTCCACCTCGCTGAGCTCGTTGTTCGAGGTGAGCCTGATGATGATCACCAGCAGGTGCATAAGCAGGTTGGAGAACGCGTAGTCGTTGATAAACAGGTCCGAGCGCTGGCAGATCTCGACCAGGCTCGAGAGGGTCGCCTGCACGTCAAAGCTGGGAAACATGTTCTCGAGCGTCTTGGTCGAGGTGAAGTAGCCATAGGAGTTGTGGGTGGCTATGTGGCCGAGAAGTTTGCGCTTGTCGGCCTCGCGCCCCGTGAGCGTCATGCGGTAGTCGTGCGTCTCGACATTGAGGCCAAACTGTCGCACGAGCGCACGCACCTGCGGCATCACGGAGCTCTGAAACGTGCTCTCGCTGATAAAGAGTTCATCGGCGATATCAAAGACGGAGAGTCCACCGCGTGCGTTGACGAGGCGCGAGATGGTAAAGTCGCGTCGCGTATCGGTGCCGGCGGGGGCGATATCAGTGTTGCCGGGGAGGGAGGTCGGGGCATTGTCGGCGGCCGACGCTGTTGCAGCGAGGCGATATCCCTCTTTAGATGATTCGATATGTCGTGCGCCGGTCTCGTTGACCTCGGCAACATAGTTGCGGATGCTGCGCTCGCTTGCGCCCAATAAGCTGGCGAGCATAGATGAGGATACCCAGGAGCTGCTGTTTTCGAGCACATTGATCATGCGGTTGATGCGGTTCTGCTTAGCGCTCGCCATGGTTTTTCTCCCAGAGATGATCGGCAGATAGGGTGTACCGCCCCATGGTATCTCAGGGAAAGGCGGGGCGTCTTTTTCAATTTGCCGCCCAAGCGGAAAACCGCCCGGCTTGCCGTGCAAGCGGAATATCTGCCGCCTTGCCGCCATGCGGCAAAAAGACGGTTGGCGGCAAGAACCCTCTGCCGCGTATAGTGCAGTCACGGTCAAGGGCGGCCGGGTCGACACGGACGCCCAAGAACATGGCGGGGCCCGCGGCGGCATCGGAGCCGCCTTGGGCCCGCTTATTGGGAAAGGAGTACCCCATGGCAGACGAGAACGGCACCGTCCGTATTCTTCTCGCTTGCGGCATCGGTGCCTCGACCGGCTTTATGGCGGCGGGCATGCGCAAGGTCGCAAAGTCCAAGGGCCTTGACTGCACCATCAAGGCAGTCAGCAAGTCCGAGATCATGGACTACGCAGATAAGATCGACATCCTTCTGCTCGGCCCGCACTTCGCCTCCGAGGTGCCCGAGATTCAGTCTCAGGTGGCATCTCACGGCGTGAAGGTCATGGCCATCGACCCCGAATATTATGCGGCGCTCGACGGCGAGAGCATTCTCGAGGATGCCTACGACCTGCTTGACGAGGACTAGGAGGGGACAACATGCTGCAAAAGTTCATGGAAGCGGTCCAGGCGTGGATCACCGAGCATGTCGTCCCCGTGATGAACAAGCTTACCTCAACTTATTGGTTCGGCGTCATCTCAGACGCGGTCCTCTACATCGTTCCCTTCTCCATGGTTTCGGCAATCCCGAGCCTTTGGAACATCATCCGTCGTTTTGTCCCGACGCTCCCCGATCTGTCGCCGCTCACGACGTTCAGCTTCGGTCTCGTTGGCCTGTTCATGGCGTTTATCATTCCGCACAACGTCGCGGTTAAGGAAGATCGCAAGGACCGCAGCATGATTGCCGGTTTCACCGGTATAGGCGCCTTCATGCTGTGTATGAATCCTACGATCACTGAAGACGGTTACGTTTTTCAGATGGCCAAGTTCGGCGCCGGCGGTATGTTCACCGCCATGGTTGTGGGCTTTGTCGTGGGCTTCATCTACAAGCGCATGGCTCGCATGACATTCTTCTCGGAGGACAGCATGGTCCCCGACTTTGTCAAGAACTGGTTCGATAACATCATCGCCGTCTTGCTGTCGCTCTTCGTTGCGTGGCTTTTCACCAACATGCTTCAGGTTGACGTCTTTGGCGCCGTTGCGATCATCCTGTCGCCCGTCACCGGCTTTGCCCAGACGCTCCCTGGTACTATTGCGATTCCGCTCGTCATGGACACCTTCTATTTCTTCGGCATCTCCGGCTGGGTCTTCTCGCCCATCCAGCAGTCCATCCAAAAGTCCGCCCTTGCCGAGAATATGGCTGCATATGCCGCCGGCCTTACCCCGACGAATATCAACGCCTACGGTATTACTCGCTACATCATGATCGGCGGCGAGGGCGCTACGCTCCCGCTGGCTTTCTACATGCTTTTCGCCAAGTCTAAGAAGAACAAAACGCTCGGTCGCGCCACGATCGTCCCGTCTCTGTTCAACATCAACGAGCCACTCGTGTTCTCTACGATCGTTGCCAACCCCTTCATGTTCATCCCTATGGTGCTTCAAGCCATCATCCTGCCGGCCAACGCCTATCTGTGGATGAGCATGGGCTGGGCGAGCCTTCACGTTGAGAATTTCGACATGAACTTCCTGCCCAATGCTGTCTCGGCGTTCTTTATGTCCGGTGGCGACATTCGCAACGTTGCCCTGGTTTGCGTGAACCTGCTGATCGCCGCGATTCTCTGGTTCCCGTTCTTCAAGGCGGCCGACAACTATCAATGCAAGGTCGAGGAAGAGAAAGCAGCTGAAAAGGCAGCCAAGAAGGCGGCGAAGAAGGCTGCTGCCGCAGCCGCCATCGCCGAGTAGGCGAGACGCCGGGGCCCATTGCCCTGGATTAGGCAATCATTCGATGCCCCGGTTGTGGAAACGACCGGGGCCACAGGAAAGGAGACCACGATGGCCGAGGAAGAGCCCATTAACATTCCCGCCGTTGCGATGAACGTCATCATCAACGCCGGTGACGGCCGTGCCTGTATCGATAAGGCGATGGACGCCCTGGCAGAGTTCGATTTCGACGCGGCAGAGGCCCATCTGGCGGAGGCCGACGAGAAGATCCTCGAGGCCCATAAGTCCCAGACCGAGATGATCCAGCGTCAGGCTGGTGGCGAGGAGGTCGAGTACTCGTTGCTCTTTGTCCACGCCCAAGACACGCTTATGACCATCAGTGCCGAGTTGCACATGGCCAAGAAGATGATGCCCGTCGTGCGTGCACTCGCCGCGAAATAGCGTCGTGGAACCCGTGCACGTTTCTAAATCCAAAACGACCCGTTACCTATTGATTCCGACCATTGAGAGATGAGGACATAGCATGATTGATCTTTCTACTTATGACTTTGGCGATGCCTTCCCGGAGGGCTTCCTCTGGGGCGGCGCCACGGCGGCCAACCAGGTCGAAGGCGCCTGGAACGAGGGCGGTCGCGGACCGGCCGTCTCGGACTACGTCATCCTGCTCGACCGCGAGACGTGTGCCCGCGAGGGTATTGTCGAGGGCGGCCCGCTCAACTCCGTGACGCGTCAGTCCCTTGCCGCTCGCAAGGCAAACGAGATGGCTTACGACTTCCCCAAGCGTCGCGGCATTGATTTCTACCACACCTACAAGGAGGACATTGCGCTCCTCGGCGAGATGGGCTTCGGCGTCTTCCGTATGAGCATCTCCTGGAGCCGTATTTTCCCAAACGGAGACGACGCGCTGCCCAACGAGGAGGGTTTGGCCTTCTACGATAAGGTGTTCGACGAGTGCCACAAGCACGGCATTGAGCCCATGGTTACCCTCAACCATTTCGATATGCCGCTCCACCTGGCAGAGGAGTATAACGGTTTCGCGAGCCGCCACGTTGTCGACGCCTTCGAGCATTACGCCGAGACGCTCGTCCGTCGCTACAAGGGTAAGGTCAAGTACTGGATGACCTTCAACGAGATTAACCACGTGTATGCCAACCCCTGCACCTGCTGCGGTGTTATCTGGGATGAGAACGAGGACGGCTCCAACCCCTATGCCGGGCGCTGGCCCGAGAAGTTCCAGGTCGCGCACAACCAGCTTGTCGCGTCCGCCAAAGCTGTCATCAAGCTGCGTGAGATCGACCCCGAGGCACATATCGGCAACATGCTCTGCCGTCTTGAGAACTACGCCGAGACCTCCAAGCCCGAGGACCAGCTCCAGGTGCTGTTCGAGGATCATTTCAACTGGTTCTTCACCGATATCCAGGCCAAGGGCGAGTATCCCTACTACGTCAAGCGCTTCTTCCGCGATTACGGCGTAGACATCAAGATGGAAGACGGTGACCTCGAGACCCTCAAGGCCGGTACCGTCGACTATATTTCGATCAGCTACTACATGACCTACATCATGCGCTACAAGGGCAAGGTGTCCCCGGAGCCCTCCGGCAAGTTGCTGACCGAGATTAAGAACCAGTACCTCGAGATGACCGAGTGGGGTTGGCCGATCGATCCGGTGGGCTTCCGCATCACGCTTAACCACATCTACGACCGTTATCACCTGCCGATCTTTATCGCCGAGAACGGTAACGGCATGACCGAGAACCGCGACGAGAACGGTTATTGCGATGACGATGCTCATATCGAATACATGAAGGAGCATGTCGAGCAGATGCATCAGGCAATTCTCGACGGCGTTGACGTCTTCGGTTACGCCTGGTGGGGCCCCATTGATCTCATCAGCTCCGGTACGTCCGAGATGACTAAACGCTATGGCCAGATTTCGGTCGATCAGGACGACCATGGCGACGGCACCGGCAAGCGTGGCAAGAAGAAGAGCTTCTTCTACTACAAGAAGCTCATCGCAAGTAACGGCGCCGACACCGCAACTGATAACATTGTGGTGGAGTAAGGAGTAGAGATGGTTTCCAAGACGACGGTCGTCAAGAATCCGAGCGGCATCCACGCGCGCCCTGCATCGCTGTTTGTGCAGGAGGCGAGCAAGTACGAGAGCTCGATTACCGTTGGCAAGGTGGGCGGAGACGCCAAAGACGCCAAGTCAATCCTGATGGTCATGAGCCTGGGAATGGCCTGTGGTTGCGAGATTGAGATCGCAGCCGACGGCGCCGACGAGGCGGCCGCCGTCGATGCCCTCGTGGCGCTTATCGAGAGCGGCTGCGGGGAGTAGGCGGGCAAAAGCCGCGTCGATGTTTTTTTGGGGTCATCCGGAGTGGGTTGGCCCCAGATAGACGGGCCCGCCGGTGCGTGCCGGTGGGCCCCTTGCTTTAGGGAGGTTAACGATGGGGGCAAGAAACGTCGGTGTTAGGGGCACGGGACGCGCCGGGGCACGCTCGGCTCTCACGGCTCTGGGGGTCATGTCGCTGGTCTATGCGGGCGGCGTTCTGCTTATGGACGCGACCGTGGGCGGGCTTACGGGCTCTGCGGCGTCCTCTGCTTCGATCGCGTCGATGTTCGTTACCTTGCTGCTTATCGTGGCGTTGATCTTCTCTGAGGTGCGGGCATATCGGGCGGTGGTGGCCTCGGTGCCCTTTGAACCCGGTATGGGCGACAAGGTGCTGCTGGGCCTCTCGCTCTGGTTTGTCGGCGGCATGCCGCTCGGCATCGCCAACCTGGTTCGCGCCGTGGCGCTTGGAGGCGTCGGCGACGTGCGCCAGATTCTCATACAGCTGGGCGTGAGCGTCGCGC
>URTL01000027.1 GCA_900550785.1 uncultured Collinsella sp.
GCTGCGTCCAAGCCGGCATGGCGGCTTGTTCGGTCTGCGAGGCAGGCTCGTTCTGTGCAATCTGCTCATGCCGCATCAGCGACAACTCGCCGCACCCGGCAAAGCCCTCAACTTCGTCGAGTTCATCCGCCAGATTCACGCCGTGCACGTATCCCATATCTACAGCCGGGGAGTCGCCAGCATGCTGCGCCGGCCCTCCAGCGTCATCGTATACAAGGGGGTTCCGGGAGCGCCGACCATGCTCGGCTTCCGCTTTTCCATAATCATCAACACGCGGGCCCCTTGTAGCGCGAGGCGCCCCGGGTTCCCTATCAACAAAAGCATCGGGCTCAATCGTCATGCGCCGATCGGAATCAACCGCTCCCTCGCCCGCGCGCCCGTTGCCGCATATACTGTGCGCAGCGATGACCTCGGTCGCCCCTGCGCGAAACAGCCCCTCGATATCCGACGGATCGAGTGCTTCTATCAACACGACCACGCGACTCACGCGGCCTTCGGCCGTCAGGCGCGCAACAGTCTTGCGCACATCTTCAGTATCAAACAGAGACGCCGCGATGATGGCAGCCCCGCGGCGCGACGGAAACGCCCGCGCCATGGAAATCAGCCCGTCCAGGTCACCCACGCGAAGCACCTGTGCACCCGCATCACGACCCTCGACTTCCCGCTGCAACAGCCCGTAATCGCCGCACGCGCAGCACGCAAGCCAGATCGCCTTCATCACTCGTCGCCTCCGCTCTTTTTGCCGCGCGCCGTGGCGGGAATCGTCAAGCTGACCGTTCCCTTGCCCGAAGCTCCCAGCAGTTCCTTGACGTCTTCGGGGTCAGCCGCCAGCGTCACCCATTCGATCTTGCCCTCGCGCGTGGCACCGGAATCCTCACTGGTATCGATCACGTACGCGCCGCACAGCCGATCGGTTACGCCGTCTTTTTGCACATACACATCCACGTAGCTGCCCACGCCCGTAGCACCGCCGACCGAGCGCTCGGCATCGACCGCCACCGAAACGGCGACCTTGCCCTTAGGCACCTCGAGCTTGTGGCTCTCGGCCTTGGTGTAGACATTGCAGATCACGGCGTTTTTGGGAATACGCGAAGTCGTCACGTCGCCGCGCACCTGGCGCAGCTCGGTCGCCGCGTCACGAGGCAGCAGACTTGTCAGCCATTCCTGGGTTATGACATTGGTCTCATCGAGGGTCTCGCCCACATCGATATCGCGCGCCGCGACGCATACCTCGACGCGATCGCCACCGTACTTGGCCAAGGTCTCAGCCTGGACCTGTTCGGCTTGCGAGCGGATCGACGAGCCGTAAACCATGCAGAGCAGAGCAGCGAGCACGCCCGCGACCAGACTGATGGCGATGCGTTTGCTCTTGTTCACGGCCGCTCCTCTCATGGCAGTGCCGGGCGAATGCCCGTACCACCATTGTCTGGGCGGTCAGAGTGCAAAGCGGCGCAATTGCGATTTTGGTTTTCGATGTCAAACCAATCGCTGACCAAAAGCTGACCAGCCCGTCAAGCTCGTGGCAAGGTTTTGGTCAGTACGTCAACAAACTGCATGTTTCGAGGCTTTTCCGCAGCAAAAAAGCCGTCTCCCGAACAGTTGGGAGACGGCTGTCATAGGAAAAATCAATTACAGATGAACATCGGGATCGAGCATTTGAGCACTCACGCGCATGGATGACGCCAGGTTTTGGAACGTTTCCAGACGCAGGCTGTCGATCTGCCCGGCGTCCTCGGCCTCGCGAACGGCGCAACCCGGCTCATGGGTATGCGTGCAATCGCCAAACCGGCACGCACGCGATGCCTCGACAATCTCGGGGAAGGCGCGCGCCAGACCCCGCTCGTGACCCACGAGCGGTAGGCTGCGCAGGCCCGGGGCATCGGCGATCACGCCGGCGTCGCCCGGTAGCGCCACCATCACGCGCGCGACGGTAGTGTGACGGCCCTGGTCGTCGCGTTCGCGCACACCGCCGGTCGCCAACGTATCGTGGCCCAGCAGTGCATTGAGCAGCGTCGACTTGCCGGCACCCGACTCGCCCAGAATCATGGCGCAGCTCCCGGCAGGCACGCAGGCACGGACCCCGTCCAGGCCGCGGCCCTCGGCAGAGGACGTCACGATCACGCGCACGTCCGGACCCACCAGGCGGCGCACGCGGTCTAGATCGTGCTCGAGCTCCTCGGCATCGCAGCGGTCAGCTTTGGTGAGCACCACCACCGGCTCGGCATCGCAGTCGAGCGCCAACACCAGCGAGCGCGCCACGCGGTCGAGCAGCACCTCACCGGCACCGAGCGCCTGCACGATTAGCACGCTATCCACGTTGGAGCAGAGCACCTGACGCTCCCCACGGGCACGGCCGCGCCAACGCTCAAAGCTCGTACGGCGCGGCAGAACGCACTCAATCACGCCCATATCGTGCCCGGGAGCGCGGCGCACCGCCACACGGTCGCCCACGGCGGGCAGCAGCACCTCGTCCTCGCCGCGCGACTTGGCAAACCCCACGGCATGCTCGGCACGGAAGGTATCGTCGGCAGTCACCACCAGCGGAAACCCGCGATCCAAGCGCACCACGGCACCCAGCCGCATCTGCTCGGGCTCCTCGGCATGTGCGCAAAAGTCGTCAAATGCCGCCTGCTGAGCCTCATCGACCGGCAGGTCATCAAACGCCGGAACGTCCTGCAGCGCGTCGAGTCCCGGCACGCTTGCCAGCAGCTCCTCAGCAGACGTGGGGGCCTCGGTCGCAAGCTTCCGACGACGATCGCGCTTAGCCCGCGCCCCCGTCGTCTTTTTCTTCGCCTTAGCCTTAGCCTTGCCCACAAACGCCTCCCAGCACCATAAATCACAACTGAGCAGGTATTTTAAATCAAAAAGAGCTGGCCGGGCAAAGCCCGACCAGCTCACATGCTTTCCCTCAGCCTTTTTCATCCGCGCGAGAGAAGTCAGCAAAGTAGCCATAGGGCCCGCCCCGGGAGTGTTTTCTTCTGAGCGATTCCGCAGCGCGAAGCGCGAGGACCAGCGAAGAAGAAAACACGCAAGGGCGGGCCCGGACGGGTACGTTACTCCTTCTCGACCGCGCGCATGATCGCCTTGTAGATCTCCATCAGCGGAATGATCAGGAAGGCAAGGCCCAGGGCGGCAACAACGCCCTTGAGCTCAAGCGTCACGGGGCCAAAGAACATCTCGGCAAGCGTCGGCTGCACGGTAACGATCACCGTCAGCACCAGTGCCAGCGCGGCGGAAGCCCACAGCCACTTGTTCTGCTTCTTCATGGTGAACAGCGACGCACGACGGCTGCGCATATTGAAGCAGTGGAATATCTCGACCATGTTGAGCGTGATGAACGCCATCATCACGCCTTCCTCGTCGGCATTGCCGGCGATCATATCGGCGATGTGGATGTAGCCCATGTCAAAGTACACGCCCACAAAGAAGCTCGCCAGCACCAGCACGGTGATGATTAGGCCCTGGACCACGCAGTCCAGACCCATATGTCCGGCAAAGACACCGTCCTTGGCGTTGCGCGGCTTGCGCTTCATGATGTCGCCCTCGGCATCCTCCATGCCCAGCGCGAGCGCGGGGAAGCAGTCGGTGACCAGGTTCACCCACAGCAGCTGCACCGGCTGGAAGATGGTAAAGCCGATGAGCGTGGCGATAAACACCGAGAACACCTCGGCAAGGTTGGCCGAAAGCAGGAACTGGATGACCTTGCGGATGTTGTCGTAGATGCGACGGCCCTCTTCGCAGGCACCAATAATGGTGGCGAAATTGTCGTCGGCAAGCACCATGTCGGCGACGTTCTTGGTGACATCGGTACCGGTGATGCCCATGCCAACGCCGATGTCGGCGCGCTTGATGGACGGGGCGTCGTTGACGCCGTCGCCCGTCATGGCCACGATCTGGTCGCGCGACTTCCAAGCCTCGACGATGCGTGTCTTGTGCTCGGGCTGGACGCGGGCGTACACGCCGTAGTCCTCGATGTGCGCGTCGAGTTCCTCGTCGCTCATGCGGTCGAGGTCGGCGCCCGTGATGGCCTGGCTGCGATCGGTGACGATACCTAGCTGCTTGGCGATGGCCACGGCGGTGTCGATGTGGTCGCCCGTGATCATGACGGTGCGGATACCGGCGTCGTGCGCCTCGCGGATGGCGTCGGCGACCTCGGGGCGGACCGGGTCAATCATGCCGGACAGGCCGCAGAAGACCAGGTCATGCTCGAGCGCGGCGGGACTGCAATCGGCCGGGACCTCGGTGTAGGTGCGGCTTGCCAGCGCCAGCACGCGCAGGGCCTCGTCGGCCATGGCCTTGTTGGCGGCCACGAGCTCGGCGCGACGCTCCTCGGTCAGGGGGACGACCTTATCGCCCTCGTAGATATGGGTGCACAGGCCGATCACCACGTCGGGCGCGCCCTTGGTGTACTGCTCATACTCGCCGTCCAGGGTCTCGACGACCACGGACATCATCTTGCGGCCCGAGTCGAACGGTGCCTCACCCACGCGCGGGTGCTCGGCAGTCAGGCCGGTGAGCCCCGCCTTGCCGGCATCGTTGACGAGCGCGCACTCGGTCGGCTCGCCCACGGCCTCGCCCAGCTCCTCGTCCCACTGGGCATCGGAGCAAAGGGCCATACCGGCCAGGAACTTCTCCTTAGGCGCAGCGAGCTCGTGCTTGACGACGGTCATCTTGTTTTGGGTAAGGGTACCAGTCTTGTCGGAGCAGATGGTCTGCGTGCAGCCGAGAGTCTCGACGGCAGAGAGCTTGCGGATGATTGCCTGGCGCTTGGCCATCTTGGTCACGCCAAGCGACAGCACGATGGTCACGACGGCGACCAGGCCCTCGGGGATGGCGGCGACGGCGAGCGAGACGGCAACCATAAAGGTATCGAGCAAGGCTGTCGGGTCGGTGAGGACGTTGCCCACGCCGTGGCGGATGATATCAATGCCAAAGATGACGACGCAGATGACGATAACCATAATGGTGAGGATGCGGCTGAGCTCGGCGAGCTTCACCTGCAGCGGCGTGAGCTCTTCCTTCGCCTCGGCCAGGGCACCAGCGATCTTGCCCATCTCGGTGTTCATGCCGGTGCCGACCACGACGGCGCGGCCGCGGCCGTATACAACGGTGGAACCCATGTAGCACATGTTCTTGCGGTCGCCGAGCGGCACGTCATCGGTGCCGGTGGCGAGCTCGATCACGTTGGCATGCTTCTCGACAGGCACGGACTCGCCGGTGAGTGCAGCCTCTTCGATCTTCATCGTGGCGCTCTCGAGCACGCGGCAGTCGGCCGGGACGGAGTCGCCCGCCTCGAGCATGATCACATCGCCGGGCACGAGCTCGGCGCTCGGCAGGTGCACGAGCTTGCCGTCGCGCAGCACCTTGGACTGCGCCGCGCTCATCTCCTGCAATGCCTCGAGAGCCTCCTCGCTCTTGGCCTCCTGAACCACGCCCAGCACCGAGTTGACGATAACGACGAACATGATGATGGCGACGTCGGCAAAGTCCGCCTCACCCTTGACCATGCCCGTGAGTGCGCTGATGACGGCGGCAACGATCAGCATGATGACCATGGGGTCGGCCATCTGCTCAAAGAAGCGCTTCCACAACGGCGTCTTCTCGGCTTCCTCGAGCTTGTTAGGGCCTGTCTTGGCGAGGCGCGACGACGCCTCGTCGTTGCTCAGGCCGAGGTTCTCATCGACACCTTGGTCGCTGAGTACCTCCGCCGCGGCGGACAGGTATTCCTTTTGCATATAGAGTCCCCTCCTGGGATTCGGGCCACTCAGCAGATTGATGCCCGATCATAATTCCCAGGAGAAGGGCAAGGGCTCATCAAGGCTGCCGTGCTGAGCGGCAGTTGATAGTGGGGCTATGGTACCCCAAAGCGGCGCGTCTAGCCAAAACATTCCATCTGGAAACACGGCTCGAGTGCAACGATGCAGACCGTGTGATGCTCAACATTGATAAAACGTTTTTTCTTCGGCGCATCGTCAAACTGAAATATCGCCCAGATAGCAGCGGTCAGAACGGTTGGTAAAGTTTTTTCATATACCGTTTTTCCCGCAAAAAATGAACTTCTAATTCGGCATACGGTCGATTTTTTGGGGTATTCGGTCGGCATTTCGTTATAATCATCTCAGTTTTATTTCTTATGGTTTATCTATCAGCGCAAGACGATGTCAGATGGAGGTCTGAATGTACAAGCGCACTAAGATTGTATGCACCATGGGTCCCGCCTGCGATAGCGACGAGACCATCCGCGAGATGATCAAGGCGGGCATGAACGTCGCCCGTTTTAACTTCTCGCACGGATCCTACGACGAGCACCACGGTCGCATCGAGCGCGTCCGTCGTATTTCCAAGGAGCTCGGTCTGCCCGTCGGCATCCTGCTCGACACCAAGGGCCCCGAGGTCCGCACCGGCCTTCTGGTCGATGGCAAGAAGGTTGCCGTCAAGACCGGCGATAAGATCGTCGTCACCGCTCAGCCCACGTCCGAGGATTTCCACGGCACCTCTGAGCACATCTCCCTCGACTACCTGGCTCTGCCCTCTGAGGTCGAGAAGGGCTCCCTTATCCTAATCGACGACGGCCTGGTTGCCCTCGAGGTCGAGTCCGTCAGCGGCCAGGACATGACCTGCGTCGTTAAGAACGACGGCCTGATCGGCGAGCGCAAGGGCGTCAACATGCCCAACGTCAACATCTCGCTGCCCGCTATCACCGAGCGCGATCGTCAGGACATCCTCTTTGGCCTGACCGAGAACATCGACTACATCGCCGCTTCCTTCATCCGTGACGGCGAGTCCGTCCGCGGCATCCGCGAGCTTTGCCGCGAGAACGGTGGCGAGCACGTGACGATCTTCCCGAAGATCGAGTGCGCCCTGGGCGTCGAGAACTTTGACGAGATCCTCGAGGCTTCCGACGGCATCATGGTCGCCCGTGGCGACCTGGGCATCGAGATCAAGCCCGAGCTCGTTCCCCACATCCAGAAGGAGATCATCGCCAAGTGCAACGCGGCCTACAAGCCCGTCATCACCGCTACGCAGATGCTCGACTCCATGCAGCAGAACCCGCGCCCGACGCGCGCCGAGGTTGCCGACGTTGCTAACGCCATCTACGACGGCACCGACGCCGTTATGCTGTCCGGCGAGTCCGCTGCCGGTAAGTACCCGGTCGAGGCCGTTAAGATGCAGGCCAGCATTGCTCTCGAGACCGAGAAGTACCTCCCGGCCCACGCTCCGCTCGAGGTTCCGGCCGATGCTCACGGCACCCGCGTCGTCAACAACGTTGTGGGTATGTCCGCTGTGAACATGGCCACCACCGTTGGCGCCAAGTGCATCACCGTGCCGACGACCACCGGTCGTACCGCTCGCCTGATCTCGCACTTCCGTCCCAACATGCCGATCTGCGCGTTCTCCCGCCACGAGTGGGCCGTCCAGCAGATGATCATGTACTGGGGCGTTATCCCGCACCAGGCCGAGATTACCCAGGGCACCGTCAACGGCACAATCGTCAAGGCGATCGAGACCGCCAAAGAGCTCGGTTACGTCGAGGCCGGCGATTTGACCGTCGCTACCGCCGGCGATCCCCGCATGAGCGTCCAGCTCGAGGACAAGGTCTCCTCGACCAACGTCGCTTACGTCGCTCAGGTGCGCTAAATCGCACTTGCAAGCAAATTTGCATTGCAAAGGGCCCGGAAGGCATTGCCTTCCGGGCCCTTTTTTAAGACCTTATTCATATGCCACTTCATCGATTTGCGTTCAGTCGCAAGCCTCTCCGATGCCGAGCGCACCACCGAAGATGCCCTGCGACGGGAGCCGTTGGTCAATTGGGATGAACTGCTCGCCGTCAAGCCGGCCGGCTAGCAGCTAGCGATCAGAGGGACTGCGGGGACGTCAGAAGCGGCAACGCGAGCCGCAAAGCCCGCCTCGGTCAGCTCGATGACCTCGGTAAACGTCGCGTCGAAGAACTCCTCGGTCAGCAGGCGGTATGGCGGATGGTCGGGCTCACCGGGGTTTTCGCGCACGATTTCGTGCATAACGCCGATGGTCTTGAGCACATACTCCTTATGGATAGGATACTGCCCAAAACGCGTCGCCGCAGTATACAGGCGATCGGTCGCGCGCGGAATCGAAACAATGCCAAGCGTCTTGCCAAACCAGTCAAAGTCGCCTTGCTTTTTAATGCGAAACTCCTCGCACGGCTTGCCGCCGTGCGCCTCCAGGTACTGATTCACGCGCGTATTCCATACGGTATCGGCCACCAGATGCGACCAGACGCCCAGTGTCAAATCGAGCAACGACTGAGCCACGTCCTCGGACGCAAGCGAGAACTCACGAGCGCCGGGACCGGCAACCGGCTCGGCATCCTTGTAGCGCTGGGGATAGTGCACGCGATTCAGCCGCTCGCGCTCCTCGATAATCGAGGTCGCCGCGGCCGGCGCACCGGTGGGCGAACTTTTAAGCAACGGTGCCACATAGGTATCCCAGAATTCATGCTCACGAGGCTTAGGGATGGGCTCAGGCTTGGCAAAGTGCGTAATGCGGTACGGGATGGGATCGGCGATGCCAGGGACCATATAGCCCACGAAGATATCCGGAACCACGCAGCCAAACAAAAAGGCATTGCGGTCGCGCACGCTCTTGGCAAGCGCACCAGTGCGCTCCAGCAAACGCTCCGTCTGAGCGATATGAATGTTCCAGCTTGGCATAGCCACCCCCATAAAAACCTGGATAACTATACCATCACGGCGAAGCCGCGCGAGCGGCTACGCACGCTCTACGCAGCAACTAGTCCGTAGCACCGCTTTCGGTTCCATACGACGGCGAAGGCGCCTCGACCACATGGTGATATCGATCGATATAGATAGCGCGGGCGCCCAGGCGTCGCACCAAATCCTGGTGATGCGTGCTCATCAAGACCGTCTTACCCGCCGCGACGTAGGCCAGCAAGAAGTTGACCACAATGTCGCATGAATCCTCGTCGAGCCCATTGGTAGGTTCGTCGAGGACCAAGATATCCGGGTTTATCGACACCACCGCAGCCAGCGCAACGCGCTTCTTTTGCCCGCCCGAGAGCTGATAGGGAGAGGCGTCGGCAAGGTCGGCAACCTGGAACAGCTCCATGGCATCACGGACGCGGCGCTCGAGCTCGTCTGCCGGCAGCCCCATCTGCGCGGGACCAAAAGCAACTTCCTCGCCCACCGTAGCGCAAAACAGCTGGGCGTCGGCATTCTGGAACACAAAGCCCACGCGCTGATGAAAACGCTGAGCGGCCGCGGAATCCTTTAGAAACGCCGCATCGATCACATGCCCGTCAAACAGGTATGCCCCCGCGTCCGCGAGTTCAAGGCCGTTAATAAGACGCATAATCGTCGTCTTACCGCAGCCGTTGGGACCGAGCAGGGCAACGAGTTCACCACGATCGACCTGCAGCGACACGCCATCGACAACCGTATGGCCTGCATAGGAGAACACCACGTCGCGCAGCTCGATGAGCGGCGCGACCTCGGCGCCGCCCGCACCGTTTGTGCCCGTCACGCTATTCGTATCGTTAGCCAAAACGTCGCCCTTCCTATTCGCATCGAAGCCAAAACTCGCACTACAGCACGGCGCACAGAGCCGCCAGCAGCACCACAACGGCCGTATAGACCGCATCGCGCCAGCTCAACCCGGCGCGAGCGGGCGCCGGATACACACCGGCAAAGCCACGGCAAAGCATAGCCTCGTCCATCGCGCGGCTGCATTCCATCGCCTTGATAAACGTCATGCCCATGACACCCGCGACCGAGTCGGTGCGCGAAAACCCCTCAGACGCGGAACCGACGCTGCGCAGCATGACTGATTCGGTCAGATCGTGCGCCGTGCGACCCAGCACCTCGATGTGCTTGAGCGCCATATCAAACGTAAAGATAACTTCGTCGGGCAGACGTAGCGTCTTGAGCGCCGCCGACATGCGGCTCCAGGTGAGCGTCCACGAAACGCCCAGCACGAGCGACACGTTAATGAACGTCTTGAGCGCGATCTTGAGCATGGCGCCCGTGGCAGACGCGCCCAGCAGCAGGGCAGGCAGCGCCAGAACCACTGCGAGTCCCGCGGCACCGATCGCCGGCACAAAGGTCGCGCGCAGCCCGCGTACGGGGCGCACGGCAACGAGCACCAGCGCGATAGCCGCCATCAACATGAGGTACAGCGGGCTCTGCGTCAGACACACGCACAGGACGCAGACGAACATCCCCAACAGGCGCACCGGAGCCGAAACGCAAGAAAGGGCGCGGTCGACCATCGACCCGCCCTCGTGCGCGCCCCCACCCAGGCGAACCCGCTCAAGCAGGCTCGCCAGGTGCAGGACATTCTTTTGCATCACACGATGCCGAGCCCCCACGGGCTCGTAACGCTGCTCGACCGCAAGCCAGCTAGGCAGCTCGGCTATTGCCATGAGCACCGCTTTCCTTGACCGTCAGCGAGACCAGGCGGAATGCGATGGTGAGCACCGCCACGCCAATCACGCCGGACAGGATATACATGGCAGCCTGACCGGCAAAGCCAAGGCCCTGCTCCTCGGAATAGGCTTGCAGATAATCGCCCGTAGGCAGAGCGTCGGCAAAAGTCGGGGCATCGAGGCCGACCGAAGCCTGCAGGCTGTCGTCGCCAGCCTCCTGAACAGCGGTCGCGGCGCCCTCGGCATCCCACTCGCCCCATGCGTCACCTGTGGCAAGCAAGCCGAGCGGCGTAGCCACGACAAGCGCGGCAACCAAGATGAGCGTGGGGACCAGCGAGGTCTTCTCGGCAGCAACGCCCTCGGCAGTAAGCTGGCCATCGACGGCCTCGGGCCCGACGATAACGCTCGGCGCCGTCTTCTTGATAAAGCCGTAGATCGCGGCCGTCGCCACGCCCTCGATCACGCCGGCAACCAGCATATGCGGGATCAACATGGCCGGAATAGCCACAGACAGCGGGAAGGGGCAGTACAGCGGCGCGCCCGAAGCGTTGGTAAAGAGCATCGGCTGAATACCAAACTCGATTGCCGCGCACAGGGCCGCCAGGCACAGACCGACCCAACCGCTCACGATGGCAGAAATCGAGGTGCCCCAGCTCTTGTCGTGCAGACGGCTGTTGAGCGCACGGAACACGATAGCAGCGACAAACGGCAACACAAAGGCCATGTTAAAGCAGTTGGCGCCAAACGACAGAACACCGCCGTCGCCAAACAGCAGCGCCTGCAGCGCCAGCGCGACCGAGACAGCGATAGCCGCGGCCTCGGGGCCCAGCAGCAGCGCGATGAGCGCGCCGCCAACGGCGTGACCAGTGGTGCCGCCGGGCAGCGGCACGTTGAACATCATGAGCAAAAAGGAGAACGCGGCGCAAATACCCAGGAACGCCATGTGCTCGCGATCGAGCGTGGCGCGCACCTTTTTGATGCAATGGACCCAAACGGGCACCATCGCCACCGCCATGACGGCATCGGTCTGCGGGGACAGGTAGTTGTCTGGAATGTGCATATACGCCTCCCGGTTGCCGGCGCACAGAATTGCAATGCCGCTTGAATCACCTTGCCAGTGTTACGTATTGCCAGATTCGTAACACGCCGCGGGCTATCATAGCAAAACGGCGCGCTGCCGACAAAGCAGCACGCCGTTATGTAATGCGTGTGTCATATATGCAGGCTCAGCAATGCCTTTTCCGAACACCGCGGTCACGCAGGACCCCGCAGCAACTGCCGAGGGGTCCTGCGCTCCCAGCGCAAATCCTAGCCGCGGACCTCGCCGTTTACGCCCTTGCACACCTTGGTGACGATCTTCTGGTGCGCCTTCTCGACCTCTTCGCTGGTGAGCGTGTGGTCGTCGGAGCGATACGTAAGCGCAAAGGCCATGGACTTCTTGCCCGCACCGATACGGATGGGATCGCGGTAGACGTCGAACAGACGCACGCCCTCGAGAAGCTTGCCTCCGGCACTCGTAATACGACGCTCGAGATCCTCGCAGGTCACAGTGTTGTCGACCACGATAGCAAGGTCGTGCTCAACGGCCGGGTACTGCGAGAACTCACGGTAGTTCTCCTGGTTGCGGGCGCCCTTGATCAGCTTGTCCAGGTCGAGCTCAAAGGCAACGACGACCTCGTCAATGCCCATAGCCTCGCGTGCCTCGGGGTGGATCTCGCCAACCCAGCCCAGCACGGTACCGCCCGAGAGCACCTCGGCAGCACGACCCGGCTGCAGGAAGGCATAGCTCTCGCCCTCGACGGGACGGAAGCGAACCTTCTCGATGCGCAGCTGGGCAAGCAGCTCCTCGACGATGCCCTTGCCAAAGAAGAAGCGCAGCTTGCGGTACTTCATGCTCCAGGACTGCTCGCTCCACTGGCCCGAGAGCACACCCGCCACGGACTTGGTCTCCTTGGGCAGGCTGGCGTTCTCGCGACCGTGGAACAGGCTGCCGACCTCGTACAAATGCACGTTGGGCGTGCCGTGGGCCTCGTTGTAGGCCACAGACTGCAGCAGACCCGGCAGCAACGAGCGGCGCATCTCGGTCTGCTCGGCCACCAGCGGGTTCATGAGAACCACGGGGCAGCCGCGGCCCTCGGTGGACATGCCGATCTTCTCCAGGTCGCCCGGGGCGGCGAAGCCAAAGGTCGTGGTCTCGTTGAGGCCGCAGGCGCGCAGGATCTCGCCGACCTTACGGGTGAGCTTCTGCTCGCGGGTCAGGCCACCGATGTGGTTCTTGGCAGCCGGGATGGTCGCCGTCACACGGCCCATGCCCCATAGGCGCAGGACCTCCTCGATCAGGTCAATCTCGCGCGGCAGGTCGGGACGGAAGCTCGGCGGGGTAACCATGAAGTCCTCGCCGTCGCGCTCGACGGTGCAGCCCAGGCGGGTGAGCGAACGCTCGATAAAGTCGGGCTCGATGTCGGCGCCGCAGATAGCGTGCACGCGGGCCAGGCGCAGCTTGATGCTGTCGATGGTCTTGGGCGCGGGGAACACGTCCACATAGCCGGGGGCGACCTCGCCGCCGGCGATCTCTTCAATCAGCGCGCAGGTAACGTTGGCAATATCCACGCAGCCGGTCTCGTCGACCTGGCGCTCAAAGCGAATGGAGGCGTCGGAGATCAGCGACAGGTCGCGGCTGGTGTGCGAGGTGCGACCGGCGTTGAAGCAGGCGCTCTCGACCATCACGTCGACGGTATCGTCCTCGATCTCGGAATCCATGCCGCCCATGACACCGGCGAGCGCCACGGGACGCTCGCCGTCGGTGATGAGGCCCATGCCGGCGTCAAGCGTGCGCTCCCCGCCGTCGAGCGGCGTGAACTTCTCGTCCTGCTGGGCGGCGCGAACCACCACGCGACGATGGCCATCGCGCTCGGCAAAGGTGTCCAGGTCAAAGGCGTGCAGCGGCTGACCGGTGAGCATCATCACATAGTTGGTGATGTCGACGATGTTGTTGTGTGGGCGCACACCCAGGGCGTTGAGGCGCTTGACCATCCAGTCGGGCGAGGGGCCGACCTTCACGTTGCGCACGATGCGAGCGACATAGCGGTCGCACAGGCCCTCGTCGGCAATCTCGACCGAAAGCTCGTCGTCGGTCGCGCGGCCGGTCTCGGCCTTGATGGCGGGCAGCTCAACGTGGAAATCGCGGTCGAAGATGGCACCGGTCTCGCGGGCCATGCCGATCATGGACAGGCAGTCGGGGCGGTTGGGCGTGATCTCGCAGTCAAGCACGGTGTCGCTCGAACCCACGTACTCGGCAAACGGCATGCCGCAGGGCGTATCCTCGGGCAGGATCATAATGCCGGAGTGGTCGCCGCCCAGGCCGAGCTCGCGCGCGGAGCAGTTCATGCCCATGGACACGACGCCGCGAAGCTTACTCTTCTTGATCTTGACGTCGCCGGGCAGGACAGCGCCGATCATGGCCGTGACGATGTGGTCACCGGCCTCGAAGTTCTGCGCGCCGCAGACGATCTGCAGCGGAGCGGGATTGCCGTCGGGGTCGAGGTTCTTGTCGCCCACGTCGACCGAACACACATACATGTGGTCGCTATCGGGGTGCGGGGTCTTGGTAAGCACCTGGGCGGTCACCACGTGGTCGAAGGATTCTCCCACGGTGTCAATCGCCTCGACCTCGGTGCCGGTACGGATATATTCGTCCGAAAGGGTCTTGGGATCCTCCGGAATATCGATCATGGTCTTGAGCCAGTCGTAAGAAACGCGCATCTAACTGGTCTCCTTTCATAAATGCGGCTTTGAGCCGGAAACTGCAACTAAGAAGAAAGCGTTCTAGAACTGGTTCAAGAACCTCATGTCACCAGTCATCAACGTGCGCAGGTCGGGCAGGTCGTAGCGCAGGGCCGCGACGCGCTCGGCGCCAATGCCAAAGGCGAAGCCGGTGTACTTCTCGGGATCGATGCCGCAGTTGATCAGGACGTTGGGGTCGACCATGCCGCAGCCCAGGATCTCGATCCAGCCGCTGTGCTTGCAGAAGTTGCAGCCCTTGCCGCCGCACACGTGGCAGCTCACGTCCACCTCGCAGGAAGGCTCGGTGAAGGGGAAGAAGTGCGGGCGGTAGCGCGTCTTGCGGTCCTCGCCAAACATGCACTTAACAAAGTAGTCGAGCGTGCCCTTAAGATCGCCAAAGGTGATACCCTCGTCGACGACCAGGCCCTCAATCTGGTTGAACTGCGGCAGGTGGCAGGCGTCGGCCGTGTCGGGACGGTAGACGGTGCCCGGGCAGATCATGTAGATGGGCGGCTTCTGCGACTCCATGGTGTGAATCTGCACGCCCGAGGTCTGGGTGCGCAGCAGCACATCGGACTCGCCGTGAGCGTGAGCCTCGGGATGCGCGACGCTGCCGGGGTTGTTGTCGACCACGTAGAAGGTATCGCGGGCCGAGCGGCTCGGGTGATCCATGGGAGCATTGAGCGCAGTGAAGTTGTAGTAGGAGGTATCGACCATGGGACCGGACTCGACGGTGTAGCCGATGCCGCAGAAGATGTCCTCGGCCTCCTCGATAATCTGCTTGATCAGGTGCTGGTGACCGATCTGCGGACGGATGCCCGGCAGCGTGATGTCGACGGCCTCGTGCTCGAGTGCGTGCTTGAGGGCGGCGGCCTTCATCTCGGTGGTGCGCTCGTCGAGCATGCCCTCGATCAGCTGGCGCATCTCGTTGGCGCGCTTGCCCATCATGGGGCGATCCTCTGGGGCGAGCTTGCCCATCATGCGCATCAGGCCGGTGATGCGGCCCTTGCGGCCGAGCAGCTCAACGCGCGCGGCCTCGAGCTTGGCGGCGTCGTCGGCGCTAGTGACGAGCTCCTTGGCCTCTTCCTCGAGTTTGACCAGATCATCAATCAGACTCATGTCTTCCCTTTCGTCTCTCGCGCATCCGCGCTCCGGGACGGCTTACGCCGCCCGATGTTGCGGATGCGCGGCCCGGTTCGGTAACAAAAAACCGCCCTCGGGCATGTACATTGCCCAAGGACGGTTGAATTCCGCGGTACCACCTTGTTTGACCCGGCGGATGTCTGGCCCGCCGCGCCCACTCTGCGCCCCTTATCGCGAGGCTCACGGCTTCCCTACTGGGGCTTCGCCGCCGCTGGCCGCGCGCCCGTTGAGGTTGCTGCTCGGGAGTGAACGCTTGGCCCTTGCCACCGCAGGAAGGCTTGCAGCCCATGACCTTCCCTCTCTTGCCGGCGACGCGGCGGGCAAAACCCTCTCCGTCAACGCATTGGGCTATAGGATAACACATTCTGCGAGCATATCGCCGCGTTCCGTTTTGTTCGTGCTGGGTACAAGGCAGGTAGCTGTGCAAACTGGCCGTGCGCCCATCCATGGCGCTCGGCTCGCGAGATCAAGGATATGGTATGGGTAAGAAGCACGATAAGAAGACCAAGCCCGCAGTGGGCAAGACGCCCAAAGGCATGAAGGTCGATAAGGCCGTCAAAAAATTCCGCAAGCTCGAGGGCAAGCTGTGGACTCGTGAATACCTGCTCAAGATTGCCGAGTTCGATGGCGCGACGATTGCCCCCGCCAACGGCGCCGCGGCCCGCGCCGATGCTATGGGGACCCTTGCCGGCGAACATCACAAGCTCCTGACCAGCAAAAAGTCCGTTGAGCTCGTGCACTCTCTCGCGCGTGAGACGGTCGCGGGCGAAAAGATCGACGACCCGCAGCTGCTCGACGAGATTCGCGTGCTCGGCCGCGACCAGCGCGAGGCAAGCGTTATCCCTACCGAGGAGGCCGAGGCCTGGACCAGACTCACCTGCGAGGCCGATGCCGTGTGGCACAAGGCTAAAACCGCCAATGACTGGGCGAGCTTTGAGCCCTATGTGGACAAGATCGTCTACCAGCTCAAGCATCAGGCCGAGCTCATGGACCCCAAGCGCGACCCATACGATGTTTGGCTCGACCAGTACGAGCGCGGCCTTTCCACCAAGAGCTTCGACGCGTTTTGCGACGAGGTCAAGGCCACGGTTGTGCCGCTCGTGCACGCCATCGGCGAGCGCGGCCAGCAGCCCGCTGCCGACTTTTTGCACGCGCATGTGCCCGAGGCCGCCCAGCGAGCCATGAGCTTCGACCTGATGAAGCTCGTCGGCCTGAACCTGGACGACACCACGCTTGCCTTTACCGAGCATCCGTTTAGCGAGGGCTTTGCCGTGGGCGATGCGCGCATCGCGACGCACATCTACGAGAACGACTGTATCTCCAACGTCTTCAGCATCATCCACGAGGCAGGTCACGCCATGTACGAGCTGGGCGTGAACCCCGCCTATGCGCGCACGTGCCTGGAGGGTGGCACCTCCATGGGCATCCACGAGAGCCAGAGCCGCTTTTTCGAGAACACCGTGGGTCGCAGCCGCGCCTTTATGGGACCGCTGCTCGAGGTGCTGCGCCGCCACGCACCCGAGGTCTACGGCGACGTCGACGAGGACACGCTCTACCACGCCGTGAACATCGCGCGGCCTTCGCTGATCCGCACCGAGGCCGACGAGCTCACCTATCCGCTGCACGTTATGGTGCGCTACGAGATCGAGCGCATGCTGTTTGCCGGCGAGGCCACGGCCAAGGACATCCCCGCGCTTTGGAATCGCTTCATGAACGAGTACCTGGGCATTCCCGTTCCCGACGACACGCGCGGCTGCCTGCAGGATACGCACTGGAGCGGCGGCTCGTTTGGCTACTTCCCCACGTATGCGCTGGGTAGCGCCTACGACGCCATGTTTGTGCCGGCCATGTGCCGCGACGGTGTCGACCTTACCGGTGCCTGCACGAGCGGCGATCTGGCGCCCGTCCGTGCCTGGCTGGGCGAGCACATTTGGCAGTGGGGCCGCGCCAAAGACGCGCCGGAGCTCATCAAGGGCGCCTGCGGCATGGCGTTCGATGCCCGCTACTACTGCAGCTACCTGCAGGACAAGTTCACCACGCTCTACGAGCTGTAAGGCATAACCGACACGTCAACGCAAAGGGGACGCCGCGGAACCAATCCGCGGCGCCCCCTTTCCACCTAGTCGTTTAAGAACGTCCCCAATGACTACCTTACAGAGCTTCCAGCGCGTTGGCGATGCGCTTCATGGCGGCATC
>URTL01000028.1 GCA_900550785.1 uncultured Collinsella sp.
CCACCGACCTCACGCTTATCAGGCGTGCGCTCTAACCGGCTGAGCTATAAGCCCTCAGTTAATAGCCTGCTGAAATACCTTGGGTATTTCGCGATAAGACTCATAAACGCTTCGCGTTTATTTAACGCTCGCACCCTGGCGGGTTCGAGTCCCGGCGCTTGGTAGTAAAAAGCACGGCAACGTAACGCTGCCGTGCTTGTGCTTTTTACTGGAGCGGGCAACGGGACTCGAACCCGCGAGTGTCAGCTTGGGAAGCTGATGCCTTACCACTTGGCGATGCCCGCTTGTGTGTTGGCTAGTATAACGCGGTTGTCTTGTTCGATACAAGGGTGGCGATGCTTGTTTTAGCTGTGGAGATTCGTTTGAAAATCGCGTCAATTGTGGAGATGAGGACCTTTGACCTCCTGTTCTCCCTATCTTCTACCTGCGCTTTTGCTTGATTGTTGTATTTGAGCTCAATTTGTCAGGAATTGGGCAAGCTTTTGGTCAGGCTCCGGTACTTACCCGCATGAACCTCGGGGGTAGCCTCATCCTACGCGTCGCAGCCTCCCCATGCGGCGCACGAGGGATAAGGAGCAGCCATGTCCAACGCACCCACGCACTCTGTCCACAGCGCAATCGCAACAGGTCCGCTGCTCCTGCTCCTCTTCCTGCTTTTCGGCTGCCTGGCACCGAGAGCCGCATTTGCCGTCGATGGCTACGACCAACTCGGCTTCCGCACTATTAGCGATGATTGTGGGCCCTTCTTCATCGGCAAGTATGAAGCTCAAGACGCCTCGATTGCCTACTGCATGAACCAGGAGCGCCCCGGCCCCACCAAGCCGGGCGGCCCATGGCTCAACTTTGATCAAGGCTGGGTGTGGCTCGACGACGAGTTCGCGGCAATCGTTTGTCACGGATATCCTACCGCCACGTCGTTTGGCGGTTACCATCTTTCACCCGATCGCGCCCGCGCCGCAACCCAGCTTGCCGTATGGATGCTCAACGGCACTACCCATGTCGACGGTACCTACTCTTACACGACCGCTCAGGGCAAAACCAAGAGCGGGCACTTTACCGCCGACAATGAAGTCGTGGCGGCTGCGCGGTGGCTCCACGACAACGCAAAATCAGGAAGCATCAAAGCCGCTCCGCACCGCGCGCGGCGCTATCTAGGAGCCGTATCGGGCGGCAGCAAACGTCAAGACATGCTCTATGTACTGCCGGCAGTCTCTGTTTCCTTCAAAAAACAGTCTGCAAACGCCGCCATTACCAGCGGAAACAATACTTATCAGTTTGACGGGGCAACATTCGATATTTTTGAGAGCGCCAGCGGCGCGCATGTCGGCACCGTCCAGATGGACAGCAACGGTCGAGCGCAAGCAACACTTCTGCCCAACACGGCATACTACCTAGTTGAAACGAAGGCGCCGGCCGGCTATGTCCCCCGCCACGATCGCATTGCCTTTACCACGGGGAATGACGGCGGGCGGGTCGCCATTGATGAACAGCCCGGCACCATCAACCTGCGTATCGTAAAACTCGATGCCGCGACGAATGCCGGCCACCAGGTGGGAGCTTCGCTCGCAGGAGCAGAGTTCACGTGTGTGTCACAATCAACCCCTGGATGGGCACAAATCCTCACGACCGACGAAAGCGGTCGGGCCACCCTCGCCGATGTCCCCTTAGGAACCTTTACCATCTACGAATCAAAAGCCCCCGAGGGCTACCTGCCATCCAACGACAGCTGGACCTATACCGTTGGAGCCGACCAGCTCGGCGATTCAGGCGTGGTCGAGATCGAATCTCGCGTTTCCGATATCCCCATTGCGTTTAACCTTGAGATTTCCAAATTCAAGGATTACGGCAATAGCGACCAATCCGGCCTGGAGCAGCCGGCGGGTGGTGTTGTCTTTGAGGTTGTCAGCAACAGCTCTCAGCAGGTTGTTGGCACACTGACCACAAACATCTATGGCTTTGCCTCCACCGAAGATCAGCCCGAAGCATGGTTCGGCACAGGCAAGCGACCCGCCGGTGTCCACGGAGCCGTCCCATACGACCGTGCCGGCTACACGGTTCGTGAGGTTCCGGAAACCGTCCCCGAGGGTTTTAAACGTGCAGGGGAATGGACCGTCGGGGCAAATCAGATTTCCGACGGCGCCGAGCTTCAATATATCGTGGACAACCACGCTCTGTCGACGCATCTCCAGATTGTAAAACGCGATGCCCAAACAGGCGCTTCTGTTCCCCTAGCCGGATTCACCTTCCAACTCCTCGACAGCAATCACGAACCTGTCTCACAAACTTGCTGGTATCCAGCACATAACGTAATGGACACCTTTACGACTGACGCGACCGGGACCGTCACACTGCCAGAATCGCTCGTGCCGGGCACCTATTATGTACGCGAAACCTCGGCCAAAGAGCCCTATCTTGTCAGCGAAGAAATCGAGGTAAACATACCCGCCGACATGAACCTAACGCCCGTTGCAATCGCCTCGTATTATGACCGCGCCGCGACCGGAAATATCAGGATCGTTAAAACCGATGCCGTAGACGGCAGCAGCCTCGCGGGCGCCATCTTTGAGATCCGTGCCTCGGGTGATATCGTGCGCCCCGACGGTAGCATTGCCGCACTCGACGGTGAGACTGTCGCTACCGTCACGACGGATGAAACTGGAGAAGCACGCGCGGACAACCTCCCACTGGGATCTGGCACCGCACGCTACGAGGTTGTCGAGACTCAAGCGCCGGCAGGCTTCTTGCTCGATCAGACAACCCATATTGTCGACCTTACTTATGCCGACCAGAAAACACCCGTTGTAGAAGCACGGCTTAACGTATCCGACGATTACACCAAGGTTGATATCTCCAAGGTCGATGCAAGCGGTGAGCAGGAAGTAGAAGGCGCACGGCTCACCTTATATGGTCCCGATAAAACCGAAATAGACTCCTGGACCTCATCCGACAAGCCACACCGCGTCGAACATCTTGCACCCGGCACCTACTCGTTGCGCGAAATGATGTCTCCGCGGACCTATGACCTTGCCGAGGAGATAACGTTTGAAATAAAGGATACGGGAGAAGTCCAATCCGTCGCGATGAAGGATGCGCCCATCGAGATCAAGGGGCAGGTCGACAAGCGTCAGGAACTTGTCCAACCTATCGAAAAGGGCCTGTTGGCTAACGGCGATGGTAAAAACCGTGCCGCGACGCAAACCAATACGGATGGACTTTTCTCCTATACCATCGACGCTCGAAACGATTCAACTACCTGGGTTGATGAGTTCACAATTACCGATGATCTTGAGTGTGCCGAGGACGATACGGCGAGATTCGTCTCAATCGAAACCCCCGTCGCCATCGGCGACCTCAATGGTCTGTGCAACGTGTGGTATCGCACGACGCCGTTGGACTCGACAGACGTCGATGAGCCGGCAAACGCGACACTTGACGATGGGCACGAAAATCCTTGGCTTGAGTCCGACGAAGTAAGGGAGAGTCTGGGTGAGGATTGCCGCCTCGTCGATTACGACGGCTGGCACCTCTGGAAGGCGGATGTCTCGACCACGGAATCCACCACACTCGAGGCGAAAGAACTCGACCTTGCGTCCAATACCGTCGTAACGGGCATTCGAATTGAATACGGTGCGGTAGCCGCCGACTTTACGACTCGAAGCGATGCGGATTCTTGGACCCGCGATGATCTCAAAGATGAGCACGACGACCTTGACGATGCCAAAGCAATCCTTGGCACAGACGCTCGGGGCGCAGTCGTACACATGCAGGCAACGTCGGCTTATACGCCCCAAACCGCACTCACCAACAGCGCGCGCGTCGATCTTTGCCGCAACGGTGGCGGCGATAAACTTGAGTCACATGACGAGGACAGCGTCATTCAACGCTGTACCCTACCGCAGGACCTACCGGCAACAGGATCAGCTCCCATCGCCGCTTGCATCACCGCGCTCCTGACCTCGGGTGCCGCAGCCCTATGGTTCGCTCGCCTTAGGTCGATCCCAAAGAAGCGCTAGCGCGATGAAAAAGCGGGCGAGACAGTCCCCTGGCTCGCCCGCTTTCAATCATGTAAATCGCCGTATCTACTCTGCAGACGAAGATCCACCATCAACGATTGCCTGCTCGGACTCAGGAATCCCATCAGCACCCGTACTCTGTTCTTGCTCCACCTCTTCGCTGATTGCGGAGGCGGGGGTCGAGCCCTTTGCGCCCACGATGTAGGCAGCCCCAAATCCTAACGCAATGGCAATCAAGGTCAAAATCACGTAGACAGGCCAATGGCGCTTAATATACGAAAACACGTTGACTCCTTAGAGCTCCGTCTACGAACGGCGGATAACCTCGGTCACGACCTCGGATACCGTAGCAATGTTCGTCGGGTTGACATTGTGGGGCAGGTCGTCCTCGGTACGAGCGCAAGCCAGACGCGTGCCGTCCACGCCGGCGATGGTAAGGGCTCGGCGGCTCGCCTCGAGCGCGGCATAGGCATCGGTCTTGGCATAGGGCATCTCGAGCGCGCCACAATCGACATGGAACGACTTGCAGACCTTGCTGACCAGGTTCATGATGCGGCGATCGCCCTTGAGCAGTTGTTGTTCGCCCTCGACCGTCACAACCGAAAGCCTACCGGCGCCGACGGATTCAAGATTGATAAAGAATACGCCGCGGAGCTTATCGCGATGCGAAGCCAAGAAGGCCTTCATGCCGGCGCCATCACAATCCGAGGCGCCCGTTGCCACAAACCAGATATCGTGACCGAGCAGCTCATCATCGCCCATAGAGGCGACAGCCGAGAGCATATCTTCGGAAGAAGCGCCATCGGAAGACGTAGCGCCACCCTTCCAGCCATCGTTATCGTCCTCGAAGTTATCCCACGAACCGATACCGCGACCGGACTTCTTGGCATCGTAATCGTCTTCGACGCCCAGCCAGTCACTCATGCTGTCCTGCTCGTTTTTCTTTTTACGACCGAACAGACCACCCAGGCCGCGCTTACGAGACTTGGGTGCCGCCGGGGCGGGAGCCGAAATGGTCTCGATCGGCTGCACGCCCGACGCAACGGGCATAGGAGGCGCAACGGGTACCGATGTGGGTTCGGGACCTTGGGCGGTAGCAAAGGGGTCGTTGACCTGGGCAGAGGGATCGGGAAGGTCGAACAGCGACGTGCGAGACGCAACGTTTGCCTGCTTCATAGACGGCAGCGACGGATCGGGGACCGAAGCCAGCGGAGACGAGGAGGGTGCAGGCGACGGTGCCGACGCCGGATCGGGAACATTCATCTGCGGACGCGGCGATACCTGGGAGGAAATCTGGGCCATAAGGGAATCAACCGTTTCGTCCTGGGTGGGAGCGACATTGGCAACCGTGGCACCGGAACCACTCGGGGTCGGCATGGTGAAAATCTGCGTGGAATAAGGCCTCGACTCATCCGTCTCGGGAGTCTCGGAAACCGCAGGCACTTCCTCCTGCTCGACCTCGGTCGAATCACCTTGATCGGCTGCCACGTATTGCTCTTCGTCAGAGTTGGCCTCAACGGACTCGTCCTCGGCGGCGTCGACGGGCGCGGACTGCATAGCCTCGTTCTGCTCGAACTCTTGCGCCGCGTGCTCACGTGCCGCCGCGGCTGCCTGCTGCTGAGCGATAGCCTCCTGCTCGGCAGCCTCGCGTGCGGCAGCGCGCTTCTCCTCGAAGTCGTCGACAAATTTCTTGCCCTTTGCAAGTGCACCCTTAAAGAAGTTGGAAGCGCTGGCGCCAATCGACGAGAACGCGGATGCAATGTCGGCACGGGGCGTTGCCGCGGGAATCTCGGCCGAGAAATCAGTATCGCTCTCGTAAGACACGCGCCTCGGCTGTTCAACGTAATCGTCGTCAGACTCGTCCGCAACGTCTTGTGCCGGCGCGGCGGGAGCCAAAATGTCCAGTCCTGCCGCGGGATCGATCGCGGACACCGCCTCGGGCTCGGCAACGGCAGCGGCAACCGCGGCAGACTCATCATCCACGGTGACAGCGGGCGCAGGCGCAGTCACGACGGGGGCAGACTCGGGCTCAAACGTCGGCTCCTCGCCCTCCTCGTAATCGAGCGTGCAGGACTCGGGAAGCATTCCGAGCGCACGGATGGCATCCGAACCAAAGCGGATGTTGCCGGCGGCATTGCGATAGAGCTTGGGCTCGGGCTCGGCCGCGACAGGCTCCTCCACCGGCTCGGCAGCGGAAACCTCGTCATTGAACTCTTCAGCCTGGGCAGCCTGGTTCTGATCCTCGGGCACGATGGCGCCGATCAGCGTCTCGTCGGCAGACGCACCCTCAAAGCCCTCGATCTGCTCGTCGAAAGCCTCACCCTGTTCGGGCTCGGTCTGAGCGTCGGGAGCAATCGGCTGACCGAATTCGTCCTCGGCGTAGGTAGGCTCTTCATACTCGATGGTGTTGCCGTAGTCGTTTTGCTGCTGGGCCGCGGCATATTCCGCCGCTGCGCGCGCCGTTTCCTCGGCACGACGCTTCTGCTCCCCAAAATAGGTATCGAACGGAACATCGTCGGGAAACTCGTTTTCGCCCTGGAAGGGAGCAACGTTGTCCATAACGCCGAGCATAGCGGCGACAGAGGACTTGTTGCACACCGCGCCGGACGTATAGGGAAGAATATGGCGGTTAGAGATGATGTTTGCCGCGTTGGCAAGTGCAACGAGGGAAGCGAGGATCGCGACAATCCACAGCAGAACCTTGAGCGCGCCGGGGAGCGGCAGGATACGCAGGATGGCAACGGCAGCGGGGGCAACCGTGGCAACGGGCAACAGCTTGGCGATGAGCGCACGGTACGAAGCATAGGGCTCGCGGGCGAGCAGCTCAGCACGGGGAGAGTCGTAGTGTGCGACAACGACCACCGGGCGGTTGCGCGGAGACGCGAGCGGGCCCGAGGCCTTGTGGTAGGCGATGACATTTTGGCTCACGCCCGTCTTGCCCAGGCGCGAAACCACGGGGTGGCCCGTGCGTTCGAGCACGTAAAGAACGGCGCCGACAACGGCCAGCAAGGTGCCGACCAAGCCGATACCGCCGCCGATGCCCATCAGCAGGGCGCCGGCAAACGCAAGAATACCGGTAACGGCAAATGCCAACCTACTGGGCGCCGGGGCATTGAACTCCTGAACCTCGGGGTCAAAGCCGTGGTTGCGGAAGATCTGAGCGATATCCTCGGCAGCCAAGCGCTCTTCTTCGCTGCATGCCGGCGTAATGCCGGTGTTCTGCAGCAGGTGGTTAATATAGTTCTGGGTGTTCGCCATGTGCGCTCCACATCCATAATCCGACAAATAGGCCCAATGCATGCACATTAGAACCGTATATAGTCGAAAGTATACCCCGAGCGAGCGCAAACGACCGAATTCGGGCCATCTTAACGCCCCGAGCGGACAAGGATATAGCCTAATCTCCATATCGGACTAAAATCATGGCAGCAAACCACCTTCTCATGCGAGGACTCTATGACGGCAAGCGACGCGACCGCGACAATTAAAAAGGGAAGTTCGGAGCCCAGTTTCGATAAAACGGCTCAGCGCATCCTCAACCTTTTCTTTGTGCTCAACAGCTCCCCCGAACCGCTGACGACCGAGCAGATCGTCTTGGATTCCGACCTGGGATATGGCTCGGGCAACATCGACTCGGATAAGCGCAAGTTTCGGCGCGATCGTGACAAACTGCTCGAGCGTGGCATCTTAATCAAGGAGGTTCGCCCCGCCGGCGCGCAGGAGACCGAGGAAAGCTCGTGGACAATCGACCGCGAGCACACGTTTGCTGCAGGCGGCCTCATCACCGCAGACGACGCCGATATCCTGCTCAACGCCATCGACCAGACGCTAGCGACCGGCTCATCCACCTTTACCGCGCCGCTTGCCGATATTCGCTCCAAGATTGCCTATCTCACCGGTAGGACGACGGTGGACGAAGTACCGATCCGTCGCTCTCCCACCGTCGATGCGGTTTGGAGCGCCTTTGCCGAGCGTTGTGCGCTGCGATTTTTATATCAGAACGGACGCGGCGAGCAGAAAGAGCGTACCGTCCGCGTCTACGGCATGTTCGAGCGCGAGGGCGTGGCGTATTTCTGCGGCCTCGACAATGCCACCGATGACATCAGGACATTCCGCTGCGACCGTATCGTTCGCGCTTGGCGTCCCTCAAAGGCCTACGCCATCCCCGCGAACTTCAATCTCAACGACTATCTGTTCTTTGAATTCGATTTTGCCGACCGACCGCCCGTTGCAGCTACGTTCTCGTTCGCCCCTCAGACGCAGATCGATATGATCAACGGCCTCACGCGCGGGCGAGGTAAGCTCGCACACACCGATGCAGGATGGACCTGGACCGTTGACGTGCGCGACCTTGAAGCCGCCGCCTCATTTTGCATGGCCCACGCCATGGACGGCATGAGGCCCGTGGCCCCAAAATCGCTCAAACAGGCGTGGAACCACCTCATTGAAAGGACGGTGCACAAGCATGCCCGTGCGTAAACTCACCAGCGAGCAGAGGCTCTCGCGCGCCATCGACATCATGGAGGCCCTCTACGCCGCCGGCGAGAGCGGCATGACACGAACCGAGATTTGCAGCCGCTTTGACATCACGGGGGCGTCGCTCGACGAGATTCTCGAGATCGTCTCGACGCTCGCGGACCGAGAATCGGGCGCGCGCATCATCTGCGAATGCCACGGAGAGCGTGTGGTCCTCACCGGTGACGCCGGGCGCGTGCTACCGCTGCGTCTGAGTGCCGCCGAGGGCGCCGTGCTCAACCATGAACTTGAATCGTTGGGGATCGAGCCCCAGGCGGCAGCTCGGATTCGGCATGCCCTTCTGCCCGAAGAGCTCGGCTATAACCAGCGCGTCTTTGACACCGTCAACCACGGGTCGCACTGGCAGCAGCTGAGCTGCGCCATTCGGGACGGCGTTCGCTGCCGCATCTCGTATCGCTCGATGGATGACACACAAGCGCGCGAGCGCTTGGTCGACCCCTTGCGCATCACAACAAACGGCGACCAAACGTATCTGATTGCCTGGGATGTCGCGGTCGACGAGCAGCGTACCTATCGCATGGATAAAATCGAGGGCCTGGTCTTGACCGACGACTCCGTCGTGCGCCACGCACCGGAGCCCGCGACCCTCCACGACTCCCTCGCCCAGGCGGAGCGGAACGCGAAGCTTCTCATGCCGCGCGCCTTGGCAGAGCGCCTAGACTGGCCCGGCATCATGTCGATTGAACCCAATGGGGCGGACTGCTCAACAGTGAATGTGCGCTACGGCTCCGAACGCTGGCTGTTAAGCCAGGTAATCGCAGCGGGCGGGGCCATCCGCATCCTGGATGACCCCGCCCTGTCAGAACGTCTGTGCGATATGGCAAAATCCCTCGTCTGTCCGCTTTAGCGGCGCCGCTCGTGGCGTGCGCGCCACAGCTGTAGATAGTGCCCGATTTGTGCCGATTCGATGCGCTGATAGGAACTCGTGGGCAGCGACGTTAAGAACTTCTTTCCGTAGCCCTTCGTCACCAGGCGCGGGTCGGCCAGAATCAGCACGCCGCAATCGGTCGACGAGCGGATAAGGCGGCCAGCCGCCTGCTTGCCCTCGAGCACCGCCTCGGGCAGCGAATAGCGCGCCCAAGCGCGGTCTTCGCGCAGATTGCGCTCGCATGAGAGCGGGTCTGTGGGGCTCGAGAACGGCAGCTTGGGGATGATGACGCAGCGCAGCGTCTCGCCGCTGGCGTCAAACCCTTCCCAAAAGGCCTTAAGCGCAAAGAGCGACGAGGTCGGTTCGTTGATAAACCGATCGCGCAGGCGACGAGGAGACGAGTTACGCTGCTGGCAGTTGAGTTCCAGACCCGCACGAGCCATCTTGGGCTCGACGCGAGCGTACAGCTCCTCCATGTCACGCCTGTTGGTGAACAGCGTGAGCACCGAGCCGCCCATGGCGAGATGAGCGTCGACCAGCACACGCTCGAGCGCCGAAAGATAGCCTTCGCGGTCGCGCGGATCGGGGATATCGCCCGCAACGACTACAGCCATGTTCGAATCGAAGTCGTAGCTCGAGTCCAAGTGCAACGATGAGGATGTTGAAGCACCGATGCGATCGAGGCCGACCGCGTGGTTAAAGTGTTCAAAGCTTTTGGACACCGTCATGGTCGCCGAGGCAAAGATAGCCGTGTGAACCTCGGGCAGCCACTCGGTTGCCAAGGCCTCGCCAATGTCGATGCGCTCTGCGGTCATTGACTCTCCGCCGGCACGCAACCTGCGATTGACCTGCAGCGAATACACGTAGTGTTCATCGGTGCCGTCAATGATGAGTTTGAGGTTCTCGGCCAGCTCGTGCAAGCGGCGCGAGATATCACCCAGGTCGACAACAACCTCGGGCTTGTCGGCGGCGACGGTCTGCACCAGCGCGTCTACGCTTTTATCCGCCTGGTCCAGCGCATCAATTGCGGTATGGGCCGACTGCAAAAAATCGTGCCAGTCATCCGACTCGCGCAGCTCGGGGCCAATCCACAGATTCGCGTTATCGTAGCTCCCACGGGCGCGACGGCCGAGCTCGCGCACACCATCGAACACATCGGCAATCGCCATGCTCGCGCGGGCAACCGTCGACGTCGCTTTGGCGGTGAGTCCCAGGTAGAGCGTGGAGCCCTCGGAAGTGGCCAGGTCACGGGAAACTTGACTCAGCGCGCCGGCACTCGACCCACCCAAGCGCTCAAACAGCACGCGCGACTCATCTGCCGAAACCACGCGCGCCCATTGGCGACGGGCCTCACGCTCGATGGAATGGGCCTCGTCGACCACCCAGTGACGAATCGGAGGCAAAATCCTTCCCTCGGCGGCCACGTTGCGGAACAGCAGGGAATGGTTGGTGACCACCACGTCGGCATGTGCCGCTCGGCGGCGCGCCCCGTGGACCAGGCATTTGTCAGGGAAGAACGGACACAGACGACGAGCACACTCGCGCGAAGCCGTCGTAAAGTCGGGACGGTTGACGCTGCGCCAGCGAATGCCGAGCGAATCGAGGTCGCCATCGGCAGATTGGCACACATACGCCATGATCACCGCAACCGCCGTGAGCGTGTCAGCAGGATCGCGCTTGGTGGTGATCTCAACCTGACCACGGCTCATGCGCTCGAGCTTGCGTAGACACGGATAGTGGTCATAGCCCTTGAGTGCACAAAACGACAGGCCCCCGTCCAGCTGTTCGGCGAGCTTTGGCAGCTCATGGTACATAAGCTGGTCGGCAAGATTATTCGATTTGGTCGCGATACCAACCGTGATGTTGTTGCGGCGTGCGGCCTCGGCAAAAGGCACCAGGTAAGCCATCGATTTGCCGACGCCTGTGCCCGCCTCAATTACACGATGAGTGCCCGTGACCAGCGCATCGCGGACCTCGAGCGCCATCGCGATCTGCTCATCACGCGGCTCGTAAGTGGGATACATGCGATTGACCAGGCCACCTGGCGCATAGTCTGCCTCAATCTCCTCACGACTCGGCATCTTGAGGACCGGCAGTTCGTCGGCGTCCACCCGATCGTCGGCGCGATCGGCCTTGAGAACGTCAGCACGAGCGGCGCTGAGAGAGAAGATAGAACCAGGGTTCTGCCCTGCCAAGAATGAGAAGATAGGGCGATAGGACCAAGGCACATCCGGATGCATGTCGGCTAGGCGCGCCATGAGGCCCTGGGGCAAGTCGGTAAGCGCAACCAACAGCACGCGCCACACACCGCACAGGGCATCAACGTCTGCGTTCGCGCGATGCGACACCGAATCGCACCCAAACAAGTCGGCCATAAAAGACAGCTTGTGCGAGGCCAGGCGCGGAAGCGCGATTCGCGACAGCGCCAGCGAATCGATCCAGATATCACTCACGTTGACGCCGCCCTTGACCGATTCGATGAACGACCGGTCAAACGTGGCGTTATGCGCGATAACAGGACAGCCGCCCACAAAGTCGGCGAGTGCCGCGACGGCCTCGACGGCCGACAGAGCATCTGCCACATCGGCGTTCGTAATGCTCGTGAGCTCGGTAATCTCGGCGGGAATCAGCTGCTTGGGGTGCACGAAGGTATCGAACCGGTCGACGATCTCGCGGCCCGAAAGACGGGCAGCCGAGATCTCAATCAGTTCATTGTCCTGCACCGAAAGACCCGTGGTTTCGGTATCGAGGACGATAACATCTTCCTCGATGAGACCAAACGATTGGGTTTTGGCACGCTCGGCAAGCGTGGCATAGGAATCGATGACAAACTGCGGCGTTCCCGACGAAACAGCGTCCTCGATTAGCATGCAACGCCCGCTCGACGAAGTCCCATACGAATCAGACTGTCACAGACCTGTGGGAACGTCATGTCATCGGTGTGGCGAATCTCATCCGGATACAGCGACGTATCGGTCATGCCGGGAATCGTGTTGGTCTCGAGGATGACGGGGCCATCCTCGCTCACGATAAAGTCGCTGCGCGAAATGCCCAGGCAGCCGAGTGCCTTATGGGCCGCGCAGGCAAGTTCCTGGGCACGTGCATAGTTTTCGGGGGAAATCTGCGCCGGAATGCGATGGATATCCGTGGGGTCCACATACTTCACGTCCAGATCGTAGAACTCGCAGTCCTCGGGCTTACGGATCTCAACAATCGGCAGGGCGCGCACGTCATCCTCGCCGTATACGCCGACGGTAATCTCGGTACCCTCGATGCACTTCTCGACCAGCACTTTGTCGCCGTACTCAAACGCCTTGGCGATTGCCGCGGGTAGCTCGGAGGGCTCATGGACCAGAGAGATGCCATAGCTGGAGCCGTTGACGGCGGGCTTTACAAAGCACCGCTCGCCACAAATCTCGACGATACGATCGATATCGACCTCGTCGCCCGCCTCAAGCGCCAGGCCGGGGGCAATGGGGATGCCCGCCTTGGCATACAGAAGCTTTGAAACCTCTTTATCGGCGCCACATGCGCTGGCGAGCACGCCTGACGCCGTGTAGGGGATACCCAGCGTCTCCATGGCCCCCTGCATGGCGCCATCCTCGCCGCCGGCGCCGTGCATGGCGATAAACGCCACGTCGAAGCCACCGGTCGCCATAGTCACCATAAAGTCATCGGCGGCGGTGTCGAGCAGCTCCACCGAGGTGTAGCCGGCCTCCTTCAGTGCCACCACGACATTCTTTCCAGAATTGAGCGAAATCTCGCGTTCGGCGGAATGGCCGCCCGCCAAGACCGCTACGTGCATGTTCTCTAGGCTTTTACCCGGCATGGGCAGACTCCTCCTCTATAATTCCTGCAGCTGATACCATATTGTAGCGATACACTCTACGTTTCCCCAAAATCGAAAGGCTTCCATGAATCCCAGGACTAAATCTCAAGACATTCGCGACTTGAGCCAAAACGATATTCGCGAACTTGTCGCCGAACTCGGCCAACCCGCTTTTCGCGCAAAGCAGCTCATCGAATGGGTTTTTGAGAAGAACGTTTGTTCGTTTGATGACATGACCAACCTTCCCAAGGCCTTCCGCGAGCAGCTGAAGGAGGCATTTGCCTTCGACACGCCGACCGAGCTCGCCAAGCAGGTGTCTAAGGATGGCTCTCGTAAATACCTACTCGAGTACCACGACGGTATCTCCGTCGAGACCGTCGGCATGCCTCGTCGCAACAAGCTGTCTGTCTGCGTATCTACCCAAGCCGGCTGTGGTATGGGCTGCGCTTTTTGCGCTACCGGTCTGAACGGCCTCAAGCGCTCACTGACCGCTCAAGAGATCGTTGACCAGGTACTCCACGTTTCCAACGACTTTGGCGAGCGCGCGACGAGCGTAGTTTTCATGGGCCAGGGTGAGCCTTTCGCCAACTACGACGAGGTCCTCAAGGCACTGCGTATTCTTAATGACCCCGATGGAATCGGTATTGGAGCACGTCATCTCACTGTCTCCACCAGCGGCGTCATTCCTGGTATTCGCAAGTTTGCCGACATTCCCGAGCAGTTCACGCTCGCCGTCTCGCTGCACTCTGCCATTCAGTCCACGCGCAATAAGCTCATGCCGGGCGTTAAGAAGTACACGCTTTTGCGCCTTCACGAGGCCCTTCAGCTCTACACCGAAAAGACCGGCCGCCGTCCGACATACGAATACGCCATGATCGAGGGCGTCAATGACACCAACCCCGAGATGCAGGCGCTCTGCGACTTCTGCGAGGGCACGCTGTGCCACGTCAACCTGATCCAGCTCAACGATATCGAGGGCAGTCCTCTCAAACCGTCACCGATTCATAAGGTTGAAGACCTTCAGCGTCGTCTTGAGTCCCGTGGCATTGAGACCACGATCCGTAACTCTCGCGGCAACGATATCGACGCTGCTTGCGGCCAACTCAAGCAGCGCTTCAAGGTTCAGAAGAACGCGTAGGGGAGACCAACCTAAACGTTTCATGTGAAACATCGAACAGCCCCGGTTGCTTAATTGCAACCGGGGCTGTTTCATATCTATCGCTAATTCGCATCGAGCGATTGTTCAACAACTTTTTCGAAAGAAATAGGGGGTCCTTGTTCTGGCGTTCAGACAAGGACCCCTTAAAAAAGGCTAGTAATTGTTAGGTACCTAAAAGCCTACATTTTCCCATTGATGGTTAACCCAATCTTGATTAATCTTGGGATTCTTAGTTACCTGAGCTGTACGCATAGCGACATCCTCAGTCATAACATCCATTTTCTTTTTGGACGTATCGACGATATCTTGCGCTCCGCGAAGCAGACGACCACGCAATTCATCGTCTGTTGCGATCTTAAATCCCGCAAACGCACCAACGGCTACAGTTGCAGCCAAAGCAAGAGCAGTCAGAACTTTATTCTTCATCCTGATCTCCCTGGTCAAATTGAATCATCTCGCCAAGAATGCGAGACAGCTCTTCCTCATCCTTAAACTCGATCTCGATTTTATTCTTGCCGCGCGAGCTCTTGACGCGAACGTTCGTGTTAAACACCTGACGCAGAACGCGTGCAGCCTTCTTAAAAGACTGAGGCGTTGCAGGGCGAGGTGTTTTAGGCGTCTCTCCGGCAGAAAACAGTGGGGCAAGATTTTCTGTCGCACGGACAGACAATCCCTCTGCAACAACCTTCTCAGCAAGATTAATGCGCGCATCTTCATACGGAACCGCAAGAATTGCACGAGCATGACCAGCAGTTAGCTTGCCTTCAAAGATCATATGCTGAACTACCTCTGGAAGATCAAGCAAGCGCAACGAATTCGTGATTGCGGAACGAGACTTGCTGACAGCCTTTGACAAGGCTTCTTGAGTCATACCGCTCGCATCGATGAGCTGTCGATATCCCTTTGCCTCTTCGACGGGGTTAAGGTCAGAGCGCTGAAGGTTTTCAATCAGCGCGAGTGCAAGCATCTGCTCATCATCAACATCTTTAATGATGACGGGGAGCTCCTCAAGACCCGCAAGTTTCGAAGCCTGATAACGGCGCTCACCCGCGATAATCTCATAGCCATTACCGTGCTTGCGCACAAGAAGCGGCTGAAGAACGCCATGCTCCTGAATTGACTCACTCAACTCTCGAAGCTCGGTCTCGTTGAAGTGAATTCGTGGCTGATTTGGGTTCGGAACGATGTCTTCGATTGGAAGTTTAGTTTCCGAAGCGGCATTTGATGCTGACGATGCAGATCCGCCAGTCTCATATTCAGCTTCCGAAACCAGTGCATTGAGTCCACGACCCAAGCCGCCGCGCTTCTTAGGACTAGGCACGCTTAATCACCTCTTTAGCAAGGTTCATATACGCCTTTGCGCCCTTATTCTGCGGCGCATAGGTAATTACAGGCTCACCGAACGAGGGTGCTTCTGAAATTTTAACTGTACGTGGAATCAAGGTCTTGAATGCCTTGTCGCCAAAATATGATTGAACCTCTTCCACAACCTGGTTCGAAAGCGATGTGCGCGAATCGTACATAGTCATAAGCACGCCATAAGTATCAAGGCTCTTATTAAGGCGTGTTTTAACCATCTTCATCGATTCAAGCAGCTTTGTGACACCTTCGAGTGCGTAATATTCGCACTGAATAGGAATCAAAACACTATCCGCAGCTGTTAACGCATTAATGGTTAGCAAACCAAGCGATGGCGGACAGTCAATAAATATAAAATCAAACTCATCCTGAACAGGCTCAAGTAGATCCTTTAAGCGAGTCTCGCGGGCAATCGCACTGACAAGTTCGATTTCCGCACCTGCAAGCTGGATAGTAGCCGGAATTACAAAAACCTTATTGCAATTTGTATCAAGAACGAGCGATTCTGCCGGAACATCGTTCAGCAATGCATCATAGATGCAGTGATCGAGCTCTTCTTTTTCGATTCCAAAACCACTCGTACTATTACCCTGTGGGTCAAAATCGACAATTAACGTCTTTCGACCCAGTTCACCCAACGCCGCTGCAAGATTTACAGCTGTGGTGGACTTACCTACGCCGCCTTTTTGGTTGATGATAGCGATGATACGCGTGCCTTTTGCGCTCTTAGAACGCTTAACGTCGCGAAATCCCACGGTCCCTCCTGGTGTATTTAAAGCTGTTGAATGGAGGATGTTTCACGTGAAACAATCCGATTCGACACCGATTGCAATGTTTCACGTGAAACATTGCAATCAGCACTATCCATTATGTTTCACGTGAAACATCTAGGCAAGCGGATTCTTTTTTGCCATGCCATTAGCACGCGGAAGAGAAACAGATGCCTGACGAGTCTTTTTAAGGATAATAAATTCACGGTGACCCAGACCATTCGGCAAATCAAGGTCGTCCGTCATAAGCATGGTAAAGCCGCATATCTTTGCAGCCGCAAGACCAGATTGAAGCTCTTCATCAGATGGATTCCCCTTCGTAATAACAAAAAGACCACCATCTTTTAGAAAAGGAGAAGCGTACTCAACGAGAACCGGTAATGGTGCGAGCGCACGGGCGGTCACAACTGTAAATTGTTTCTTATGAGATCGAGCATATTCTTCAAGACGATTGTGAACGGCATTAGCATGCTTAAGGCCAAGCTTCTTAACAAAGGAATTAACTGCATCGACTTTCTTGCCAACGGAATCGATATAGGTAGCCTTTCGTCCACTTGCAATAGTCAACGGAATACCTGGGAATCCAGCACCGGTACCCATATCAAGCAAAGCACCTTCAGGAGCTTTATCAATATAGGGTAGCAAAACAAGTGAGTCAAGAATATGAAGGACGGCTGCATCATCAACATTCAGGATGCGCGTTAGATTGGTAGTCTTATTGGACTCCAGAACAAGATCAAGATGCTGGATACAGACACGAAGGCTATCGTCGGAGACCTTCAAAGAATAGTCTTTACAATACGAAATTAGACGGCTCAGCATTTGGCTTGCCTGCTCATCAGATAAAACAAACAAGACGACTCCTTTCTGACAAAAATCAGTGTATCGAGAACTTTTGACAAAAAAAGGGGACGT
>URTL01000029.1 GCA_900550785.1 uncultured Collinsella sp.
CCGGAGCGACAGCGCCGCCAGCCTGCTGGCCCTTCGTGCCGGAGCCGGAACCCGTGCCCGCGCCAGCACCGGAACCGTTGCCAGCGCCACCATTGCCGCCATTGGAGCCAGAACCGCCATTTCCGCCAGGGTTAACGGCATTCTTGGTCCACTTGGCATACAACGTCAGGTCGGCCGTCACCGGCGTACTGAAGTCATACGCCTGCGTGCAAGCCTCGTCGGTGAACCAACCGCCGAAAGTGTAGCCATCGCGCGTCGGATCGGCCGGCTTGACCAGCTTGCCATCGGCCGTAGCAACAAACTTAGTGTCGCAAGCAGACCCGCCATTAGAATTAAAGGCAACCGTCCAAGACTCGACAGCTCCAAGTTTAAACAGCGTGCCCGAATCATTAATGTAGTAGAGATTGCCAGAAGCATCGGCAATGACCGGAGAGTCACAGTACTGGTAATGGCCAGCCGCATCATAAATCTGCGTCGCCTCTGCATCGCCGAGCGTATAGCGATACACGCCACCACCAGCAGAGTAGTTGACGTAATCCTTGCTATCCGCGCTGTTAACGGTGAAGTACACATAGGTCTTGCCGCCCTGAACACTCACCAGCGGAGTAGCAGCAATACCGTTGAGGCCAGCCGGCAGCGCCTTGCCGTCGGCAGCAGCGACCATCGTGGTCTTACCCGTCTTCAGGTTATAGAGAACCAGAGCAGAGCCAGTAGCCGTCTGTCCGCCGACAATCAGATTGTCACCAGACACCGCAGGGGCGCTCAGATTATTCGTAAGGCCCAGATCAACCGTCTTCTGTTCACTCAGCACGCCCTTCGCCGAAAGCGAAATCACATGGAGCTTTCCGTCGTGCGTCATCTGATAGAAGGTCGAACCATTGGACGGATCGGCAATGCAATCGGCATTTGCGACAGCGCCGAGCTTCATGGTCGAAACGACATCGCCCGTCGTCTTATCAATGCACTTAAGCGTACCCGCGCTCGTAGGAACGATGGCATACTTATCCGTCAAAGCCGCACCAGTCCAGTAATAGCCCTCGGCAGGGTCGATGTTCTGCCAAGAAACTTCGCCCGTGGCAATCTTAATGCGCGCAAAGGAGCCGTTGCCGTAGGTCGCGTTGTAATTCTCGTCATACGAAATATCGACCGAGCCTACATAGACGTACTCGCCGTCCGAAACGACGGTGCAGGAGCTCTGCGTCAAGTCCGTCAAACCAGGCGTCAGCCACTTGCAGATCAGCTTGTCTGCAGTAATCGCCTGGACCGCACCGCCGTTGAGCGGAACGATGATAAGGCCATTGGTATAGATCGGACGAGAGGTATAGCTCACCTTGGAGGCAAGCGGCGCAGAGGCAACCTTTTTGCCCGTGGACGAATCGATCTTAATGAGCTCGTTCTCGGTCGCGATGTACACAAAGCCGTTAGCAATGACAGGCTCGCTGCAGTTGACATACTGCTGACCAGACTCGGCCTTCCAATCGAAGGCCCACTTAAGACCGGCGGCCTGCGCAGGCGTCTTGGCATCCGTTACGGTCGAACCGTTGCCACTGTTGCCGTAGCCGGCCCACTCGGCATCCCAATCAGGAGTCGTCGCGCTCGGGTCCACGACAATCATGTCGGGATCGGGCATGGCCGAATCGTCGGTGGTATAGGCAAGCGTAACCTTATCGCCGCTCTTGAGCGTAATCTGATTGGCGCAGAGTAAGGAGGGCTCTCCGTTGATATACAGGTGCCAATATTTATTGGTCGCAGCATCCCAGGCATACGGCTTGTGATCGAACGGCGAGTTGATGGAATTGAGGAACCAGTACTCACCACTCTGGGAGCCGTTGTACGTAACGCCCTTGGCCTTCAGGACCGTCTCAATAAGGTTCTGAGCCGTAGAGCCCTCGGGCAGGGAAACATTGCTTGCCGAGCCCCAGCGAGTATTGTTGCCGTTGACATCGGGACCGATAACATCGACAGACCCAAGAACCTGGCCAGGAAGGGCATCGGCGTCAGCACCATACATAAAGGTGACGGCATCGCCCTCTTGGAGCTCATAGGCACCGGCGCCAACGTCGGCGAACTTGCCATTTACATAGAAGCGCCAATAGCTATTAGTCGCAGCATCCCAGCCATAGGACTTACTATCGAACGGCGAAGTAATGCCGTTGAGGAACCAGCCCCAAGACGATTCGCCAGCATCGAGAGTAAGACCGGTCTGCTCAAGGAGATCCTTGGCAGTAGAGCCCGCCTTGAGACTCGTCTGGCCCGTCGAAGCCCAAACCTGCTGCTTGCCGTCCTTGTCCTTACCAAGGACCTGAACGGAAGCATGGACGGAATCGGACGGCAACTTGTCGCCCCAGCCACCGTAGAACCACGTAACGGTATCGCCAGCATGAATGGTGACATTGTCTGCCGTGTAGTCGCTCGACTTGCCGTTGATGAACAGCTGCCAATAGGTCGAATAATCTTGGGGCGTACCCAGCTCAACACCGTTGTACTTAAGGCTCAGAATGAAGGAGCCAGCAGCAACGGCGTCGATGTCATTCGCCTCAAGCGCGACCTTCGTAAGGTCAAGTGCGCTCGAACCGGACGTCACCACATACTGCGCGTTATCGACCCAAGTCTGAGTCTTGCCCTGGGCATCGCGACCAATGACGGTCACATTTGCGGCAACCTGATCCTTAACGACAGGGGATGCGCTACCACCCGTAAAGGCAAACTCAATCTTCTGCCCCGGGGCGAGCTTAACGCTGCTCGCGCCAACCGAGGAAGACGCGCCGTCGACGAACAGCTGCCAGAAGGCATTAGTCGTCGGATCGTAGGCAAGCGTGCGGCCATCTGTCGGGGACGTGATGCTCTTGAGGTAGAACCCATATGCCGTGTTTGCATCGTAGTCTGCCTTGAAGCCCGTCTTCTCCTGCAGCTTAATGAAGGCATCCGCAGCCGTCGCGCCCTCGTCGAGCTTGAGCTGCGTAGGTGCCACCCAGGTCTGAGCCTTGCCGTCGGCATCGGTGCCGATAATCGAGAACGAGACCTCGACCTGCTTCTTAGCGACATCGCCGGTTTCTGTCGGGTTCTCTGTCTGGACGGCAGTCGCGGCGGCAGATCCTGCTTGGCCAGCGGATGCCGTCGAAGACTGCTCGCTCGTGGCAGGGCTCTCCCCCATCGCCGAGCCTTCGTCGCCAGTTGCTGCCTCTGTTGTGACGGCACTGGCTGCAGGCGCGCTCCCGGAATCCGAAACCTCGGCGCCGCTCTGCTCAGCGGCACCGCCCGCAAGCGCTGCGCCCTCGCCCGGCGTCGCAGCCTGAGCCACAGCCTCGGCAATGCCCTCGGCGCCCTCGGCCCACAGCTGAGACGGCGTGGTGCCAAAGGCCATCGCGAAGGCCAGGAAAGCCACCAGGCCGCGCTTGGCTACACCGCGTGCAATCGCGCCACGGCAATGCAACGAGGCGCGCTCACGCTCGTCCTCAACCATACCCATTTGTCCCCCATTGTCTGTACTTAGAGCGTTGCCTTGAGGCTGCCCCACGTCATCGCGCATGTTACGCTCGAGTTCCCCCATCGGGGTCCCCCTTCCCTCCAGAGCCCTATGCACACCGGCGGCATACGCCGCAGCCGCATGCAAGATGGGAGGCGATCCGACTTAACCTTAACGGCTCAGACGCGTCGTCCGATCTGCGACGCGAACATCCCGAGCCAAGAGGAATTACGGTTACTGGTACAGCCGGGGACTTGCACCCCGATTCTCCCAAACGCGCAGGAAAACCGCGCATTCGTGCGTCTCCGCACCACCATCTAGGCCATCGATTATTACCGTCAAAATGGTATCACGCAAAAGGGCCCCGCACACAGGCGAAGCCCAAGGTAAAAGCTATTGTTTGCGATAGGAAATTGCGGTGACGGTCGCAGCCTCTAGTGTTTGCCGCCGTGGCTGTTGAGCCAGATATTGCGGCCCAGCATAAGCGCCAGCACCAGCGCGCTCACGTAGCCCATAAAGCCAATGACCGGGATACCAAACACAACCGGCTCGATGCGTGCGTAGTACACCACCGACGAACCGATAAACAGACCGGCAATCACAATTGCCATCGACATGCGGTCGATAATTCCGCCCAGCTGTCGCAGTGCCTTATCGCTGCTCATGATCTGCGTGTTCACCTTAAGCTGGCCGCGCGTGAGCATACGCGAAGCCAAGCCCAGATACTCGGCCGCCTCGAGTGAGCCCTTCGCCGCGCGATAACTGCTCGCGGCAAGATCGCGTCCCATATCGCGCACGCGCGCATAGGTGCTTTTCTCGTTTTTGATGTGCGCCTGGATGATCTGGATCATGTTGACGTTGGGCATGTACTCGGTCAGCAGGCCCTCGAGCGTCACCATGCCGCGGGCGAACATCGTCACCACGCTCGGCAGCTCAACGTCGTTTTTGCGCGCCAGGTTTAGCAGCGAGGTCAAAAACTCGCCGATATCCAGATCCTTCAGGTCGAGGCCCGCAAAGTCGGCGACGATAAAGTCCAAGTCGGACAAAAAGGCCGAATGATCGAGCTCAGCCGAGTCGCCGCGCGTCACGGCAAAGCGCATGAGCGAATCCTTGAGCTTGGGCACGTCGCCCTCGGCCACGGCGAAAATCATGTCCTTGACGATACCGCGGTCGTGGCTCGACATGCGTCCGACCATACCCAAGTCGATAAAGTAAACGATGCCGTCCTTGAGGATGATATTTCCCGCATGCGGGTCAGCATGGAAAAAGCCGTCGTCGAGCACCTGCGTCGAGTAGTCCTCGACAATCGCGGCACCGATCTTTTCCAAGTCATAGCCCTCGGCCACCAAGCGTTCAGGATCGGCGATCGAAATGCCGTCGACGTAGTCCATGACCACCACGTGCTCGGTGCACAGGTCCAGATAGGATTTAGGACACGTCACGCCATGAACGCTCTTATGGAACTCGTAGAAGTCGTTGAGGTTTTTGGCCTCGGCCAAAAAGTTGGTCTCCTCGCGAAATGAGGTCCACAGCTCTTCGACCACACCGTGCAGGTCAACAAACTGATCGGTGTTGACGAACTTGGAAACGATGCGCACCACCGAACGGATGATGTCGATGTCCTGCGCCATGACCTGTTGCGCGCCGGGGCGCTGCACCTTAACGGCTACGTCCTCGCCGGTCACCAGACGGGCGCGGTGCACCTGCGCGAGCGACGCGCTTCCGAGCGGGTTGGGGTCGATCGCGTCGAACATCTGCCCCAGGCGCTGGCCGTATTCCTCTTCCAGACAGCGGAGCACTACCTCATATGGCACCGGCTCTACGTCGGAGCGCAGGCGACGGAGCTCGTCGCAAAACCGCTGCGGCAAAATCTCGGAGCGGTTAGCCAGAATCTGCCCCATCTTGACGAACATGGGACCGAGCTCTTCGAGCAGACGACGCAGACGCACCGGCGTGAGGTTATCCCATACGCGGTACTTTTTGATCAGGCGAACGATCTGCCCAATGCGCTCACGACGACCTGCCGGTGTGAGCTGATACTCCTCGTCCGGCGCCATCGCGTCGGGCTCCTCGGGGACCATATCGACAGCGCGTGGCTTCTTACGAGCACCCGAGACGGCGGCCTCAACCTCATCGACAACCGCCGTCTCGTCACCCAAGGGATCTAGATTGTTGTAATCGGTGGTGGAATCTGCCATCTGCGCTGCTACTCGGCCTCTTCGGTGTCCTCTGCATCGTCGGGCTCAACGGACTCGACGGGCACCGAAGTCACGTTGTCCTCGACCGAGTCGACGATGTCGCGCACATGGGCCAGGAAGGCCGTGCGCTCGGGGGCGGTCATAACCCGGACGCGAGCCAGGATGAGCTCGTCGAGCACGCGCTGCGCCGCAGTCTCGCCCTGCATGCCCAGGCGCTCGGTCAGGTCGGAAATGGTGCCGCCGGCCTGCTCGAACATATCGGACACGCTGCGGGCGATATCGGGGGTGCCGGCGTCCTTGCGGACCTGCTCGCCCTTAGTATTGAGGTCGTCAAGGACCTTCTTGCCGCCCTCAACGGCAACGGCAGCGGCGCCGAAGCCCACGTTGATGGCACCGTTAACAAGCTGATCGAATTTCATAACCATGGTTGGCTCCAATCATGAACAACTGCATTGGCGTTCTTGTACCCAAGATTGGGTGAACGACACAAAATCGTTTTATCGCCAAGATAGAAATCGAGCGGGGCGAAGCCTTTGACGGCGTTTGTCCCGCTCGTTCGCCGCAAGGCCGTCTTTACCTTACGTTGTCATTCATCGCGAAGGAGTTCTTCATGGCACAGCTCGTGGTGTAGAGCACCTTGCCCAACAGGGCATCGGTCTCCACGCGCACGAGCTCGGCAAAGGCCTCGTTGGCGCGGGCGAGCTCGGCGGGCGCCTCGGCCTCGGGCAGCGCGGCCACGGCGGCATCGACGTCGTGGATCTGCTTGTGGCCCATGCCGCCAACTTTCTCCTGATAATCCTCGACCGCGCGACCGCACTCATGGAAGCGAACATCGGCCAAGGCACCGATCAGGCGATTTGCCCAATAGAAATTCTCGGACGTCACGCGAGCCTGCGTGTCGGCATAGTACTCGGGCATGGTCTCGACATTGGCGTACAGCGGCACGAGCGCGTTAAACGAGTTGGAGCCAAACGCCATCCACTGCACGGCGCGATACGCCGGCTGCGCATAGGGGCGCAGCTGCAGCACGGCAAGCTGGCTGTTGCGGTTGATGCCGATGGGACGATAGGCGCCGCGCGTGGCGGGCGTGCCCTTGCTGCCGTAGCAGTCGTACTCTGTGCCCTGGTAGTGGCTCGAAAGCACGTACTTGATGTCCTCGATGGTCACCTTGCGCTCGGGCACGCGGCTCCAGGGGATGTCGTCGCTCTCGGGCGTGTAGTCGGCGTCGGGACCGTCCCACACATCGCTGGGGTTGAGGCAGCGCTGCATGTACCAGGCGCGCGGCGTGTTGTAGACGTGGTCGCTGTCGCTGTGCGAGCCAAAGGCCTCGCGCGGGTTAAAGACCGCAGCGGGACCATCGCCCTTAACGCCCAGCGTCAGATCCAGATGCCACTCGGCCATCCAGGAGCGCAGGTCGGCGGAGCACATGTGGTCGACCTGGGCGCCCTCGGCGTCGTCCAGGTCAAAGCTATCGATACCCAGCTGGTTGGGCATGGTCACGTAGGCATCATCGGGCACGCGCTTGGCGATCCAGTGGTGGCCGCCGATGGTCTCGAGCCACCAGATCTCGTCAACATCACTAAAGGCGATGCCGTTGTTCTCGTAGGTGCCGTAGCGCTCGAGCAGGTCGCCCAGGATGCGCACACCGTCGCGGGCGGACTTGGCGTACGGCAGCACCAGGGTCACCATATCCTCCTCGCCCAAACCACCGGGCTGCGCCGGAACATAGCCGTCCTCGCCCTCGTTGCCCTTGGCGGGCACGTAGTCCACGAGCGGATCGGCGCCGCGGACGCGCTCGTTGGTGGTGAGCGTCTCGGTTGCGGACATGCCAACATTGAGCTCGTTGAAGCCGGCCTCGGCCCAAATGCCATGGCCTGGGACAACGTCAGGGACGCTTGTGTAGCGCATGGGATTATCGGGCAGCTCAACGGTCAGGTGGCTCAGAACGCTCGTGTAGACACGCGGCTGCTCGTCGGGGTGCACCACGCGCATGCGCTTGGGCTCAAACACCCCGTTGGACGAGTCCTCGTTGCGGGCGACAAGCGTCGACCCGTCGTAGCTCGCGTTCTTACCAACCAAAATCGTTGTGCACGGCATGCGCATCCTCCTTGAGCGAAGAAATCAAACGGCAACAGTGTATCGCTTCGGCGCAAAAAGGGCGAAACAGCCGCCCCGGCAACCCCTGTGGTCAAAAACGACTATTTCGATGCGCGCTCCGCCGCCTCGATCACGTGCTTGGCGAGAATCGCGGTGGTCACAGCCCCCACGCCGCCCGGCACCGGAGTAATTGCGCCAACGATCGGTTGCGCAGCATCAAAATCGACATCACCGACCAGCTTGCCAGCGGCCTCGTCCCAATTAATGCCAACATCGATGATTGTCTGGCCCTCGCGAACCGCGTCCACACCAATCGTGTGCGCGCGCCCAACGGCCGCAACCACAATATCAGCCGCACGGCACTCGGCAGCCAAGTCGCGCGTATGCGTATGGCACATCGTCACCGTGGCATTGCGAGCCGTAAGCATGGCGGCAACGGGACGGCCAATCACGAGCGACCGACCGACGACCGCGACCTTGGCCCCATCCAGCTCAACGCTGTAATGGTCCAGCAGCGCCAACACGGCTTCTGCCGTGCAAGGAGCAAAGCCCTCGCCGCGCCCCGAAAGCGTGGTGAGCAGCGAGGCCGGCGTCATGGAGTCAACATCCTTGGCGGGCTCGAGTGCCGCGGCAACTGCATCCTCGTCAAGCCCAGCGGGCAACGGACGAAACATCAGGCAGCCGTGAACAGCGGGGTCGGCATCGATGTCCTTAATAGCCGCCAACAGCTCGTCCTGTGAAACATCGGCGGGAAGCAAAACGCGGCGAGCCTCAATGCCAATCTTCTCGCAGCGCTTGAGGGCGCCGCGCTCGTAGGACAGGTCGTCCTCGCGCTCGCCCACACGAACGATGGCCAGTGTCGGCACGATGCCCTGTTCGCGCAGGGCGGCGCAACGAGCGGCAAGTTCCTCGGTCAAAGCGCGGGCAACGGGAGCACCCTTGAGCAGTTCGGCCATGGCTATCCCCTCTTCCTTGCGGCGTCAGCAGCACGGCGCGCCAGTGCATCGGCGCGCGGCAGCCACGTATCTAGTAGTTCATCGCACGCCGCCTCGAGTTCCTCGGCGCGCGCCCGGTCTTTCATAGATGTGGTGTTGGCAAAGAGCGTCAGGCTCGCGCCTTGCATGGCGGCGCGGCAGAACACGGCGCCGCATGCCACGTCGGACAGCAACTGGCGCGAACCCTTGTCGGCCATGTCCTCGAGCAGCGCCAGCGCGCGGGCGCAGGCATCCATGATCCGATACGGTGGCATGGCCGCCACGCGCAACGCGTCCTGAATCGCCACGGGTCGAGCCGGGTCATCACAAGGAATACCGTATGCCGCAGACACCTGGCCGTACGCGCGCACATCCTCGGCAACCAGACCCACTAGTTCCTGCGCCAGCTCATCAGCCTGGGCAAACGCGCGCGTCAGGTCATCCGCACGATCAGCAAGCGCGGGATTGGTCGCACCGTAGCGGGCAACCATTCCACACAGCGAGGCGCCCAGCGCGCCCACAAAGGCGCTCGCGCTGCCACCGCCGGGAACCGGCTCGCGCGCGGCCAGCGCCTCGGCAAACCCGCGACAGGTCTTGTCCATCATCTCTTGGCTCATACGCATGCACCTTCAAGTCATATAGATCGGTCGGGCGGCAACCGCCGGCCAACCGCATCAAACACGTAATGATGCTAAGTCTAGCCCATAAGCACATTAGCGTCAGTACACCTGGCCATCGCGGATTTCTATGGCACACGATAGGCCATGCCAACGCAAACATGGGACACATGGCCCACCTTTCGGGACTTCCGGACGTCACAAACTGGGGCATATCTATAAACAAGGAATCTGTTGGGGCAACGCCCACGTACGCGCGCCCCATTAAAACAACGGGCACCCAACCCCGGGGAGGGCCGACAACATCGGCCCTCCCCTCTTTTGCGCCCGAACATATTGCCACTTAACGGCGCAAATCCGGCCCTCAGAATGGGACACATGGCCCACCCTAGCGAGCCGTCAACGCGTACAGTAAAAGCAGGTAATCCATGGGCGGTTACAGATCGAGGAGGACACGACCATGAAAAAGAAGGCCTTTGCGATTCTCACCCTCTGCATCAGTCTCTTTGCCGCGGTTGCCCTGGTGGGCTGTGGCGGAAGCGGCGGCGCTACCGGCAGTGGCGGTGGCGGCGGAGCAGAAAAGCCAGCCGTGGATATGAGGACCGACTTCATTTGGTTTAAGGTCGAGGTCCCCGAGGGCGTTGAGATCACCGATGTTGCCGGCGACACGGCCGACAGGGCCCAGTTTAAGTTCACCGAGAGCGAGCACGCCAGCGACCGCTTCATCCCCGTCTTCGATCCTGACAAGAACGCCGACGAGCTGTTCGACTACGAGGCAAAGTGGAATGCCAGCTTTGAGTGGACCGAGAATGACCCCGTCAAGTACAACGGCAAGACTTGGCGCAACGCTTCCTATACACACTCGGGCGGCGTGACGACTGAGTACTTCACCGAAGCAGGCGGCGGCAGCGTCTACGTGCGCATCGACAATGTCGAGGAGCACAAGGATGCCGTCGAAACCATGATGAAGTCTCTGGAATTTGCCGATGACATCGCCGAGGCAAAAACCGAGGCCATGGACGTTAAGCTCGACGATATCGAGATCAAGCGCTAAAGCTCCAACGGCATGCAGCAGCGCCGTTTTAGCTCAGCCGGGATGCAAGGTGTGACTCCTTGCATCCCGGCTTTTTGTGTTCGAAAGCGCCCGGTCACATCACCATATTGAGCACGTTGACGAATTCCTGAGCCCGGGAGCGGCTGCTCAGGCAAAAGACACAGGCAGTCAACAACCTGTTGCGCAGAAAAACATTGCGGCCCTTGATCCTGTTAACGCCCGTGATGTCCTTAAGGTAGACAATCTCGATATGCTTGCCGCCGAAAGTGCCCTTCTTGAACACCTCGATGCGGTTGGGGTAGATCCTGACGTCTTTAAACCCGCCCGAACCTTTGTCCTGGAACAGCAAGGTGTTGTTGTCCATGCGCGTCACCCCCATGGGGTTCATTAAAACTGTCTCTATGGCCACATTTTAACCACCTCAAGGCCCCATGCGAAGATGTCAGACAGCACAGCAATTCGTGTCCGCGCGAGGCTTTAAACTAAATGCGATAAAGATGCATTCCACAAGAGGAAAGTGGGGCGACAGTGATGGGCGAACTGGTAAACCGTGGAGAATCGGCAATCGTGCCCGAAGGTTTTTACAAGCAGGTTTCCTCGATTCTCAACGCCGCTCGCGACAAGGCCTATACCGCCGTTAACTTTGCGATGGTTGAGGCATATTGGGAAATCGGCAAGAGTATTGTTGATGAACAGGGTGGAGAGGAGCGCGCAGCATATGGAGAGGCATTGATTGCGGGCCTCTCCAGAAGGCTTACAGCGGATTTCGGAAGAGGCTTTGGCATCGCAAACCTTCGCAATATGCGTCAGTTCTTTCTTGCGTTTCCAATTCGCGACGCACTGCGTAGCGAATTGAGCTGGACTCATTACCGCAGGCTGATGCGCATTCCCGACCCCGAAGCTCGCGCCTGGTACATGAACGAATGCGCTGACTCTCGCTGGAGCACGCGTCAGCTCGAGCGCCAGATCAACACCATGTTCCGCGAGCGCCTGCTTGCCAGCAAGGACAAGGAGGCCGCCGCCCAAGAAATCCAGAAGAGCGCCCCGGCTCGTCGCCCCGAGGATATCATCCGCGACCCATATGTACTGGAGTTTTTAGGTTTCTCGGACGATACTGCGTTTCGCGAGAGCGATCTAGAGCAGGCGCTCATCACACATCTTCAGAAGTTCCTACTGGAGCTTGGCCGTGGCTTCGCTTTCGAGGCGCGCCAAAAGCGCATCACCTTTGATGGGCGCCATTTCTATATTGACCTTGTGTTTTACAACTATCTGATGCGCTGCTTCGTGCTTATCGACCTTAAGACGGACGATCTTACGCACCAGGACTTGGGCCAGATGCAAATGTATGTGAACTACTACACGCGCGAGCTCATGAACGAAGGCGACAATCCGCCCATAGGCATCGTGCTCTGCGCGGACAAAAGCGATTCGATTGTCGAGTACACGCTGCCCGAAGACAACGACCAAGTGTTTGCCGCCAAATACCTGCCGTATCTTCCAAGTAAGGAAGAGCTGGCGCGCGAGCTGAGTGCCGAGTACCGCGCCATCAACGAAGCGACTAATGGCGAAGCACAAGGATAGCAATACGTTGCGACCGACACCACCGATGGCGCTCCACATCACCTGGGATAAGAGGAGCTTTCCATGACAGACAGACCGAAAACAACACTGCGCGACTGCATCTATGGGCTCGCCGTCGGCGACGCACTGGGCGTTCCCTACGAGTTCAGGCCCCGCGGCACGTTCGAATGCACCGACATGATCGGCTACGGCACGCATGGGCAGCCCGCCGGCACCTGGAGCGATGACACGTCCATGACGCTTGCTACCTGCGACTCGATTAGGGAGCTTGGGCACATCGACACCGCGGACATGCGCGACAAGTTCGTAAGTTGGATTGCCCGTGGCGAGTATACGATCGACGGCGTTTTCGATTACGGCGGCACGACCGCCCGCGCTTTGCACACCGGCAAAGGAGGCTCCGGCGAGCGCGACAACGGCAACGGATCGCTCATGCGCATCGCTCCCCTAGCGTTCACCGATGCGACGGACAACGAGATCCGCGAGGTCTCGGCAATCACGCACGCCCACAGAACATCAACCGATGCATGCATCATATTTGTTGAGCTGATGAGGAATGTGATGAACGACGCGCTCCCCTCGTGGGCACTCCATCTGAAAGGCATGCCTGAGCAGGAGATCAAGTCAGGTGGCTTCGTGCGCGACACGCTTAAGGCAGCCACCTGGTGCTTCGTCAACACTAACAGCTACGAAGATTGCGTGCTTGCCGCCGTCAACCTAGGCGACGACACCGATACCACCGCAGCCGTTGCCGGCGCCCTCGCCGGCACGGTATACGGCATCGACGCAATTCCGCAGGAGTGGACCGACGCCTTGCGCGGTAAAGAGCTGATAGAGCAGTGTTTGTTTTAGGGCGCACTTACGATAGAAACTGACCAGGAGGCACCACGGAAAGAAAGATCGCAAATATAGACGAGTTCCAAGTGGACGAAAACGGGATTCCGCTATTTCCAGCAGGACTGAAGGAAGAAGCCAACCTCTATGTTCTCCCCGACGGGCGTTACCTCCCCTGCGGGGTCTACCGAACCGAAGATGGCGGCTCACTCATTTATGAGCCATCCGGGCTCAGCTTCTTCGGGCAGATGCTTGCTCAATTCAAAGAGTGCTAGGGGTTTGATTGCCCGTTAGATCGACACTGTTCCAAACCATGGAATGGGCAGGATGTCTCCCACCGCGGCCTGTGAGGTAAAATCTTGACTGCCGCGGAATCCGCCTGCGGGCAACGCTCCGATCTCCGATTGGGGTGAAGCCTATGAACTTGTTTCTTGAAATCCTGCGCCTCTCGATGTATGTGACCGGCATTGCCCGGAACCTCTACTCGATCTGGCGGGAATATAAGCAGTAACGGATAGCGAAGGGAGTCATAAAAAGGGCCGGTTGCAGCCGGCCCTTTAGACGATAATACCTGCGTTGCCCGCGCTTCCGAAGTGTGACTAGCTGAGGAGCGGGTTCCGCGGCACATCCTGATTTTACCCAGCGAGACGGCTCTTTTGCAGCCGCTCCACCGATTATTTACATCTGGCACCCTCAAACAATCAGACGACAGTCCGCACTCCTGCGAGCTGCCCCGTTCCTCTAGCTATCGGATCGCAGCGCCAACTGACACCACTCCCCTACTTACCAAATAGCGCACCCAGCAGGCCGCGACGTTTGGGCTTTTCTTCTCGGTAGGAACCCTCGGCAACCGCTGCCACCTGACGCGGCTGTTCGCCGTCTCCACGGCGCACGATCTGGTATAGGAAGGGCGATTTAACGTATTTGACCTCGATGGGCGTGGCGTGCACGGTGCTTTCTCTGGACAGATGCAGACTCGGGTTGAGCGGCGCCACCACATGCGTCTCACGCTTGTCGCTAAACACCGCCGCGGCCGCGCGGCCCGTCTGGCCGTTTACGGCAATGCGCACCTGCTCGCCATCGCGGCTGTCCGTCGCCGGGCGATCGACAAAGTAGACCGGCACCATCACCAGGCCGTCCTTATGCTTGCGAGCCTTGCGCGCCCAGGTGCGGATGCTCTTTTTATTGAGCCCCAGCACCGCCTCGGCATCGTTGCCGGCAATGTCGAGCGCCAGCTTATCAATGACCACCTGGTCCTTGGTAGACGCATCGACGGAGACAACGCGGAAGTCGCCTTCCTGCATAGCGGGATCGAACGGCCCAACCTTGGCAAAGTCCCAAGGCTCCAAAATGCCCATAAGGCGAACGTCCAGGTAGTTTGCCCGCGGATACGCCCAGTCGAGCACCTCGTAGTACACCAGGGTCTCCTTGCTCAGCCCCTTGCCCGGGAAGGACGCCATCATGCGCAAATCCGCGAGCGCCATGGGGAAGTAGAAGAGCGACATGTCATTTTGAATCGCGTCTTCCACGTCGTGCCCGGCAAAGGCATCGGGATACTGGCGCACCAGCTGCAGCGCGTTGGCACGTGCCTGCTGCGGCGTTATCTCGCAAGGAATACCCTGCTCAGGCACGTACTCGGCACCAACGCCCATGGTCAGACGCTTGCTAAAGGTACCGGGCTTGAGTAGGTCGGCAACGCCGATCTTATTTCCGCAGGACGGGCACTCAAGCACGCGCTGAGTGGACTCGCCTTCAAAGGACGCTCCACAGAAGGGGCAGGGAATGCTCACGTGCGTGGCTTCTTGGAACTCCTGCGCCGTGCCGCGGTCCTCCCACAGCAGATGCTCCAGAACCGACTGATTGCGCCAGTGTGAATTAAAGAAATACCAGTCCGGGTCCTCCGGGCGCTCGAGCTGCGACACGTGGGTGAGCTTAAGCAGTCCATCGACAACCGTCAGTGGCGTATGGCGAATGCCCAGGGCGCTCTTGGGCTCCCCCGCATCGGCCTGCCACGGGATGACCGTGCCGCAATAGGCGCACTCAAAGCTGCGTTTAGCCTGGTGTGAGTACATAGGGCCGCCGCAGTTTTGGCATTTAATGGCAAACATCTCGTCCATGAATACGTCCTCCTTTGCGCAGGGGCTGTCGACATTAAGTATGTCGGGCAGGCAGGCACATGCCCATACCCATGTGGCCCAAAATGGAGCACCCGGTCGGACAAGAAGGGCCGCTCGTTAGCTCCAGCAGACCATTACTGCATTTTCTGAGCACCGGCGCACGGTGCGCCCATGCGAGCTACACTATCCCCTTAACCATGATTGTGAGGACGATCGCCATGCTATTTGTAAATCGGCTGGTACATGCGCTTGTTCCCGGCGGCGAGGGCGAGCCGGTCGATACGACTCGCCGTACCAACGCGGGCTTTGCCGCAAGCCTCATTTGCATTGGCCTCAACATTACCCTGTGTCTGGCCAAGGGCATCGCGGGCCTACTCGCCGGCTCCGTCTCGCTCATCGCCGACGCCTTCAACAATCTCTCCGATGCGTCGAGCAACATCGTGAGCCTGCTCGGATTCCGACTTGCCAGCCGCCCGGCAGACGAAGACCACCCCTATGGCCACGGCCGCTACGAATACCTCGCCGGTCTGGTTGTCGCCGTCCTCGTTTGTGCCGTCGGCATCAACCTGGTGCTCGAGTCCGTTACCAAGATCATCAAGCCCTCCCCCACCGCTTACACACTCGTTTCCCTTGCGGCACTGGCTACATCCATGCTCGTCAAGTTCTGGATGGCGGCGTTCAACCGCACGCTGGGCAATCGCATCGACTCGGAGACGCTCATCGCCACGGCGCAGGATTCCAAAAACGATGTCATCGCCTCGGGCTCGGTCTTGGCGGCGGCGCTCATTTCGCAAACGACCGGCTTTGACCTCGATGGCTGGGCGGGCCTGGGCGTGGGCATCTTCATTTGCATCAGCGGCATGGGCCTGGTGCGCGACGCCATCAGCCCGCTGCTGGGACAAGCGCCCGACCCCAAACTCGTCCAGGAAATCCGCGACAGGATCATGTCGTACCCCCAGGTCCTGGGCACTCATGACCTCATGGTGCACGACTACGGCCCCGGCCGCCAGTTTGCCAGTGCACACGTGGAAATGCCCGGCGAGGGCGATGCCTTTGAGCACCACGAGATTCTGGACACCATCGAACACGATATCAAACGCCAGATGGGCATCGCCATCACGTTGCACTGCGACCCCATTGCAACAACCGGCGATGACTTGCGCGGCTGGGTCAAGCGCGGCGTAGCGCAGATCGACCCCGCGCTTTCCATCCACGACTTGCACGAGCACGACGGCTTTGTTTCGTTTGACCTGGTGCGTCCCGACGGCTTTGACATATCCGACGAGGAGCTGCTGGAGCTCGTCACGCGCATCGTGCACGAGCGCAGGCCCGATGCATCATGCGTCGTCACGTTTGATTCGGGCTTTAGCTCGCCCGACCGTCCGGCAGAGCAGCTGTAGCCCGCTTAACAGCTAGTTACCCTGTGCGCCCGAAATGCCGTTTTGTAGGGCGTTCCAGGCATCCGTCGCCATGTCTCCCAAGTTCTGCGCGGTATCGCCCAGGTTTTGTGCCGTATCGCCCAGCTCTTGCGCCTTGTCTCCCAATTCCTGCGCCTTATTGCTCAGGTCCTCCAGCGTGTTGGAGCTCGAGCTGTCCGTGGTACCTTGATCGCCGGACGCATTGCCCGACGAGCCGTCCTTGCGCGTAAGCTGGACCTCCAGGTTGCCGTCAGCGTTGTAGTAGGCAGATGTGACGGCCCAGTTGGCATCGACAACAGGCGTCGAGCCGTCGTCAGTCAGAATCACAGCATTCGAAAGATCGGCGCCGCGCGACTTGAGGAGCTTCTTGGCGTTGGACCAGTACTGCCCCGGGATATCGCTCAGATCGACGGTGCTAGACGAGGCGGACTCGGTTTGCTCGGCAGTGGTATCGGCCGTTGAGCTCCCCCGCTTGTTGAGCATGCCCGACACGATGGCAAACACAATCGAGAGGGCAAAGAAGATCGCCAGCACAATGAGGATCTTCTTGATCACACTCGACGAACGCGACGGCGCCTCTTCCTCGTCCTCACCATACTGCGGAATCGACTTGGGGTACTCACGATAAGGCTGGCGCGCATACGGATCGCGCGACTCATAACGAGGCTGGGACTGTGCCGTGCGCGGCATATACGTCGTCTGCTGAGGCTGCGGAATGGGATTCTGCGGCAGGTCATCATAGGGATTCGGCGTCGAGGCGGCATAAGAATCCTGCGGCGCGTAATCAAACGGGTCTGCCGCCGCGTTGCCATAGGGGCTTTGCAAAGATGCAGCGTAAGGGTCCTGCGCCGCGTCGCCA
>URTL01000030.1 GCA_900550785.1 uncultured Collinsella sp.
CCAAAGCCGCCGCGACCGCCACGGTCGCCGCCACGGCCGCCACGGTCGTCACGGCCGCCGCGAGGACCGCGGTCCTCGTCCAGGCCCATGGCGACGAGCGGAGCGATAACCTTATCGAGGGCAGCCATCAGCTCGGTGGCCTCCTCGTAAGAAAGCTCGGGCAGGAGCTTCTCCTTCTTGTTGGCAAGCTCGACCAGGCCCTCAGCGGCATCCTCGGAAGCGAAGACGACGATCTTGCGCATATCGCCCTCGGCGTCGTCGATGCGGCCGACCAGATCGGCAGCCTCGGCCTCGGCCATCAGGCCATCGAGCTCACGAAGGCGCATGCCCAGCAGGTCGGACATTTCCTTCTGCTCCATCTTGGGCTTGAGGTCAAGGAGCTTGATAGCGCGCTCGATGTTCGCCATGCGCTCGGCCTTGGCCTCCTCCTCCTTGGAAATAGCAAAGCGACGGCTACGCAGCAGGCGGGCGGCCTTCTGCATCTTGTCCATCAGCTCTTCGTCATCGTAATCAACGGCGGCCTCGACAACCTCGGCCTCCTCCTCGGCGGAAACCTCGTCAGCAGCCTCAACCTCGGCAGCTTCGGTCTCCACGGTCTCGACTGCCTCGACCTCGGCAGCCATGGTCTCGTTCTCGGTCTCGTTCATGATCTCTTCGTTCTCGGACATGAGACTCCTTCTTGGCCCTCTCGGGCATCATCGCCCCATTCGCGGGGCCCGTCGCGCACTCTTTGCGCTTTAAACATTCATGCCTCTCGGCAAAACGTCCATTAGTTTATGGTGTCGCCATCCAATCTAGCTGCAGAATCTATGTGCACACATTAATGCGACATGTGTGACTCGCGACGAGCGTACACCAGCGACGCCACGAACCCGACCACGGCAATTACAGCCGCCACACGCACGGCAGCTGCAAATCCAATCGCTTGGGCAACGTCGGTCGCAGCGCCAGCCGCGCCGGCAGTCGCTGCAGAACTCGAGAGCAGGCCGATAAACAGCGACGGGCCAAACGATGCGGCAATCATATTCCACGTGTTAAGCAATGCCGTTCCGTGAGGATGCTCAGCGACAGGCAGCGTCTCCAAACCGGCCGTCTGCGAGGGGCTCAGCACCAAACCGACTCCGGCATACACCACAACGGTCAGCGCCACGACGACGCCGATGTTCATGCTTGCCGCCGTCATCGATATGGCAGTCTGCCCCACGGCAATCAGGGCAAAGCCGACCGGCAGCAGCGGCCATGCACCACGGGCGTCCATCACGCGTCCGCCCACAATCGAGGTCACGGCGTTGCAGGCAATCGCCGGCAAAATGAGCAGGCCCGCAACATGTGCGGTCATGCCGTATGCGCCCTCAAAATAGAGCGGCAACAAAACGCTCATCGAGAACGTCGTCATCATCGACACCACCACAAGCAGGCACGCAGGCCAAAAACGAACGCTCGCCATGGGACGCACGTTAAGCACCGGATGCTCGAGCTTGAGCTGACGGGCCGCAAACAGGCCGAGCAGCACAACGGCGGCGAGAAGCGTCGCGATACCGGCAATCAGATTGGTCGAGAATTCGCCTACGGAATACACAAATGCCGTAATGCCGGCGGCGAGCAAAACAACCGACAGAATATCAAGCGTGGTGTTCGATCGCTCTCCGACATTCTGAACCAGCTTAACGCCCGCCGCAGCGACCGCAATGCCGCCCACCAGCGGCACTACGAACACCGCCCTCCAGCCAAACAACGTGCACATAAGACCGCTGATCACGGGTCCAAACGCCGGCCCCAGCGTAATGCAGGCACCGCCCAGGCTCAGATACAGGCCGAGCTTCTCGCGCGGAGCGCATGACAGCACCACGTTCATCATGAGCGGGAACAAGATGCCCGATCCCGCGGCCTGCAAAATACGGCTTGGCAGCAAAACGCTAAACGACGGAGCGAACAGGCACAGGACTTCGCCGGCGACCATGCATCCGCATGCGAAAAACAGCAGCTTGCGCGTCGAGAAACGGCCGGATAGGAAGGCCATGATGGCCGTAAAGATCGACGTCACAATCATGTAGCCCGAGACGAGCCACTGTGCCGTGGTGGCACTCACCGAAAAGGCTGCCATAATGTCGTGCAACGCCACGTTAATGATGTTCTCGTTAAACGCGGCAACAAAGGCTGCAATATACATAACGACGAGAATCGCCGCAGTGGCCGATGGCGTTGCTTGAACTTGTTGCTGAGATTTGCTCCCCATGCATTTCCTTCCTCTTGGAACGACAGTTGCATCGCCCCAGAGGAACAGTCCAGGGCGAAAAATGAGCCCTAGACTTACGCCAGACGCCGTACACGACGAGTCTGACAACATGGTCCAACGTCGAGAGATTGTAACGCGGACGCACAGCTTTCCTTCCGCGCTATTATTAAAAGTCCACGAAAGCATGAGACATGAGGAGCCCGCCATGATTAAGCCCATCATGAAATCCGAGTTCTTTTTGCGCCTGCCTTCCGAAGACGCGGGACCCGACGATGCCGCGACCGGGCAGGACCTCCTGGATACACTCCACGAGCATGAGCGCAAGTGCGTGGGCCTCGCCGCCAACATGATCGGCGTGCGCAAACGCATCATCTGCGTAAAGGACGGCAACAGGACACTCCTGATGTACAACCCTCAAATTCTTGAGCAGGTCAATGCCTATCAGACGAGCGAAGGATGTCTCTCGCTGATCGGCGAGCGTCCCTGTACCCGCTATCGCCGCATTAAGGTTGAGTATTTGGACGAGAACTTCGTCCACCGCATCAAAAACTTCTCGGGCTACACCGCCGAAATCATCCAGCACGAAATCGACCACTGCACTGGGATAGTGATCTAGTTCCGCCGATTCAAGAAAGCTCCCTGCAGCAAAACAACTGCAGGGAGCTTTTCATAGTGCGGAGCTTCTATCCCACTAGCTTTGGCGGTAGTGTTCGAAGAAGTCGGCGAGGTCTTCGAGGGACTCTTTAAGTACTTCCATGCGCGGCAGGTACACGATACGGAAGTGATCGGGCTCGGCCCAGTTAAAGCCGCCGCCGCGCGTGATGAGGATCTTCTTCTCGTGCAGCAGGTCGAGGGCGAACTGCTCGTCATCGGTGATGTTGAACTTCTTAACATCCATCTTGGGGAAGATGTAGAACGCCGCGCGCGGCTTAACCACCGAGATGCCGTCAATCTTGCTGAGTGCCTCATACACAAAGTTGCGCTGCTCGTAGACACGGCCGCCAGGACGGATGTAGTCGTTGACGGACTGATGGCCGCCGAGTGCCGTCTGAACGATCGATTGAGCCGGCACGTTGGAGCACAGGCGCATGTTAGAGAGCATGTTGACGCCCATGATGAAGTCGCTCATGCAGCGCTGGTTGCCCGAAAGCACCATCCAGCCAATGCGATAGCCCGCGATCATGTGCGACTTGGAAAGGCCGCTAAAGGTGACGCAGGGCAGATCGGGAGCGAGCGAGGCAATCGAGACGTGCTCGTAGCCGTCCATGCACAGGCGGTCGTAGATCTCATCGGCAAAGATCATCAGCTGGTGCCTGCGCGCAACCTCAACGATGCCCTCGAGCACCTCGCGCGGATAGACGGAACCCGTGGGGTTGTTGGGGTTGATGATGACGAGGGCCTTGGTCGCGCTCGTGATCTTGGACTCCATATCCTCCAGGTCGGGATACCAATCCGCCTGCTCATCGCACAGATAGTGCACGGGATGACCGCCGGCAAGGGTTGCACACGCCGTCCAGAGCGGATAGTCGGGGCTGGGGATCAGAATCTCATCGCCGTTGTCGAGCAGCGCGTTCATCGAAAGCTGAATGAGTTCGGACACGCCGTTGCCCGTGTATATGTGCTCCATCTGAACATTGGGCAGGCCCTTGATCTGCGAGTACTGCATGATTGCCTTGCGCGCAGAGAACAGGCCGCGCGAGTTGGAATAGCCTTCGCAGTCGGGCAGCTGCTGGCGCATATCCTTAATGACCTCATCGGGCGTGCGGAAACCAAAGGGCGCGGGGTTGCCGATGTTGAGCTTGAGGATGCGCTCGCCTTCGTCCTCCATACGGGCTGCCTCGTCGACGACGGGACCGCGCACGTCATACAGGACATTCTCGAGTTTGGTGGATTTAGAAAAAGTACGCATGGTGGTGCTCCTTGGAATTTGAGCTGAGGGATGGGGTTCGGGCTTGGAATCGTTGCGAGGCGATGATGTCTCGCCTTGTTCGGCGTCACCGGCAAGCAGCCAGGTAACATCGACCTCCAAAATGCGGGCGAGCAGCTCTGCCACATCGCGCCGCGGAATCGTCTTGCCACTCACATATTGGCTCATCTGACTCTTGCCGAGTTTTTTGCCGAGCATCTCCGATGCGCGGATTACGTCCGACTGGCGAACGTCACGATCGGACATGGTCTGTCGCAGGCGATCGCTAAACGTCTCTTGGGCCACTAGAACCTCCTTGCTGGCAAAGTTCAATTTACAGAACACGAATTGAACCTGAGTTCAATTTAGGCAGCAGTATAGCGCGGCGCATTATCCGAAAGTTCAATTTCACAAGAAAATGTACCGAGCCCTGAGAATTGTCCCAAAGTGGACAATGACGTGTACACGTCTAGAGATATTCGAGGAAACGAGCCGCCGCGAGCGAAACGTCGGCGGTGCGGTATATGGCGTTGATCTGCCGATGAGGATGTCCCTCGAGCGGGCGCACGGCAACATCGAACTGGCAGCGGCGCAAGATGAGCGCGGGAAGAATGCTCACGCCCAGGCCGTCCTCGACCATGGCCATAATCGCATAGTCATCCCAGGTCGACAGCTTGGAGCGCACCGTCAGCCCCGCCCGACGGAACAGCGGCGTAATCTCGTCGTCGCCACCGCGTTCCAGCAGAATAAACTGCTCGTTGGCCAAATCGGCAAGGGAAACGACCTCCGCGGTGGCAAGCGAGGAGCCCGCTGGCACCACGGCCATCAGCTCGTCGCGCACCAAAGACCGCGATGCCATGCCGTTTTCTCGGGGCTCACGTGGGATAAAGCCCAGGTCGCAGCGGCCTTCCGCCACCCATTGCTCAATCTCGGAGTAATCGCCCATCAGCAACTCATAATCGACGTCCGGATGATCGGCGCGAAACCGCGCGATCACCGGCGGCAGTACATGGGTCGCCACACTCGAAAACGTACCGATACAGATCTTGCCACGCATGAGCCCTCGCATCTCGTCCACGCGTCGCTGCAGGCGGCCAAACTCTTCGCATAACGCCTCGACTGCCGGCATGACCTGCCGCCCGTCGGCGGAAAGCACCACGCCCTCGCGGCTTCTATCGAGCACTTTAAAGCCCCAGTCGGCCTCAAGGTCTCCCACCATGCGGCTCACGCCCGACTGCGAATAGTTCAGCCGCTCTGCAGCACGCGTAAAGCTGCCGGCACGCACCGTCTCGAGCAGCACTTGCATCTTTTGGATATTGGTCTCCACGGCACGTCCCCGCCCTTACATGAGTATTTATCATGTCATCCATGCATTATATTCGCTTTTCTTCTAAAGCCAGTTCACCCATAGTGAACATGCTCGGATATAGAGGGGATGTCAGCGCATGAACAACGGACTGTTTACGTACCTAGCAGCATTGCTATTGTTTGGCTCCAACGGCATCATCGCCGCTGCCATCGCGCTGCCGAGCTCCGATATCGTGCTCCTGCGCACGTTTTTGGGCGCGCTCTCGCTTGTCACTGTCCTCGCCATCACCCAACGCCATAAGTTGCAGGCGCCATCTCGCCCCCGCGAAGCCGCAGCCCTCCTCCTCTCGGGAGCCGCACTGGGCGCCAGCTGGATTTTTCTGTTCCGCGCCTACCAGACGATCGGCGTCGGCATATCCTCGCTGCTGTATTACTGCGGTCCCATCATCGTTATGGCGCTCTCCCCGCTCATCTTTGGCGAAAAGCTGACCGGCGGCAAAATCGCCGGGTTTATCGCCGTCGCCTGCGGCGCCTTCCTCATCGCGGCCCAAGGCCTCGGCGGCAATATGCCCATCGCGGGCATCGTGTGCGGCATCGCCTCGGCCTTCTGCTACGCGTTGATGGTCATTGCCAGCAAGGGAGCGCCACATATCGAAGGTCTCGAGAACTCCACGCTCCAGGTGAGCGCCGCCTTTGTAACCGCGTTGATCCTTACGCTCCTCACGCAAGGTGTCCCCTCGTTCCTCTCCCCCAGCATTGCCGCCGGCATCGATTGGCGCGCCGTTGCCATGCTCGGCATTGTCAACACAGGCATCGGTTGCCTGCTCTACTTTAGCGCCGTCGCCAAACTGCCTGTGCAGACCGTCGCCGTCGTCGGCTACCTTGAGCCGCTTTCGGCCGTCGTGTTCTCGGCCGTCCTTTTGGGCGAAACCATAACACCGGTCCGCCTGATGGGCGCCGCGCTTATCATCGGCGGCGCGATTTTTTGCGAACTCGCCGGCAAACGCGCAAACATCAAGGCCGGCATCGCCCAGACAGCACGTGCTTAATAGCCCCTGCTCTGAAATGCTACCTGCGTATATGAATAATCCCCAGATGGGGATTATTGTCTAAAACACCCCGATGTGCCAAACTGCTCTTATATGTATAAAGATGGCATAAAGGTCTACTGCTCGTGGCAGAGGCCAGATGTCCAAGGGAGTCCACGTGGCACACGACAAACTGGAGGCAAGCCCCCAAGACCAGCGCGGGCAAGGCGGGCACGGAGCCATCCCCCTCTCCGCTGGCATGCTGCTCGTAACGCTCGGCGTCGTCTATGGCGACATCGGCACGAGCCCTATGTACACCATGAAATCAATCGTCGCCAACAACGGCGGCATCGGTACCGTCAGCGAGGACATGATCCTGGGCGCGCTTTCGCTCGTCATCTGGACCATGACGCTCGTGACCACGGTCAAGTACGTGGTAATCGCCATGAAGGCCGACAACCACAACGAAGGCGGCATCTTCGCCCTGTTCAGTCTCGTGCGCAAGGTGGCGCCATGGCTGATTCTCCCCGCCATGATCGGCGGCGCGGCGCTGCTCGCCGACGGCATCCTCACCCCCGCGGTCACGGTCACCACAGCCATTGAGGGCCTGCGTACCATCGAGTGGGGCCACGCGCTATTGGGTGACGGTCAGACCAATGTGATCATCATCACCATCATCATTATCTGCGGTCTGTTTGCCATGCAGCGCGCCGGCACCTCGTCAATCGGCAAGCTCTTCGGCCCGCTCATGACGCTGTGGTTCCTGTTCCTGGCAGGCGCCGGCCTGTTCAACATGCTCGGCAACCTGTCCATCTTGCGCGCGCTCAACCCCATCCGCGGCATTATGTTCCTGTTCTCGCCCATCAACCACTCGGGCATCATGGTGCTCGGCTTTGTCTTCCTGTCGACAACCGGTGCCGGGGCACTCTACTCGGACATGGGCCACGTGGGCAAGGTAAACATCTATGCATCCTGGCCATTTGTTAAGGCGGCCCTTATCCTCAACTATCTGGGTCAGGGAGCTTGGCTACTCGCCAATAACTCCAACCCCCAGATGCTCGCGATGGATATCGTTAACCCGTTCTATATGATGCTTCCCGAGCCCCTGCGCCCCTTTGCCATTGTGCTTTCGGCCGTGGCGGCCATCATCGCCTCGCAGGCGCTCATCACCGGCTCGTTCTCGCTGGTATCCGAGGCCACGCGTCTCAACCTTATGCCGCATCTGCGCATCCACTACCCCAGCGACACCAAGGGCCAGCTCTATATTCCACTCGTCAACAACATCATGTGGGTCGGCTGTATCTTCATCTTGCTGCTGTTCCAGAACTCCGAGCGCATGGAGAGCGCCTATGGCCTCGCCATTACCGTGACCATGCTTATGACCACGACGCTTTTGACGAGCTATATCGCCGGCATCCTCAAGCACAAGCTGGGCGCCTGCATCTTTGCCCTGCTCTTCGGTGCCATTGAGCTGTGCTTCTTCGCCTCGTGCCTCACCATGTTCTTTGACGGCGGCTACGTCATGATCTTCCTGGCCGCACTGCTGTTCGGCCTTATGTATGTATGGCGTCGCGGCACCGCCATCGAGCGCACGCAGACGGTCCTGCTGCCGGTCTCCAAGTACATCGACCAGCTCAATCGCCTGCGCAACGACGAGACCTATCCCGTGCTCGCCGACAACCTGGTGTTCCTCACCAACAGCCCCGACCCGCTCACGCTCGACCGCGACGTGCTCTATTCCATCCTGGACAAACATCCCAAGCGTGCCAAGGCATATTGGTTCATTAACGTGCATGTCACCGATGAGCCCTATACGCACGAGTATTGCGTTGAGACCTTTGGCACAGACTTCCTGTTCCGCGTGCGCTTGGACCTGGGCTTTAAGGTCAATCAGCGCATCAACGCCTACCTGCGCCAGATCGTTGGCGACCTGATGGCCTCGGGTGAGTTGCCGCCGCAGCACCACACCTACTCCATCTACGAGACACGCGGCAACGTGGGTGACTTCCGCTTTTGTATGCTGCGCAAGATGCTTGCCCCCGAAACGGACATCAACCGCAATGACCACCGCGTGATGGCCATCAAGTACGCCGTCCGCCGCGCTTGCGGAAGCCCGGCGCGCTGGTACGGTCTCGAGAACTCTGCCATCATCATCGAGTACGTGCCGCTGTTTGCCCGCATGCGCCCGGCCGTTAAGCTCGTGCGCACCCAGGTGCCGCTCGAGATCCAGATTGAAGAGGCCGAGGAAATGGAAGTCGACATCTTCTCGGACGACTTGGTCAACGGCAACGAGGCCGGTAGGGACATGAACGTCGATCCCACCGAGCTGCTCGAGAGCGTCGCCGATACGCCCGAACAGCAACAGCTCGACGGCCTCGAAAGTGAACAACTCAACGACGCCAACTTCTAGCGGCGCCATAAATCAACGACAGCGGCCCTGCACCTCACGGGAGATGCAGGGCCGCTTTGCATTGCAGTAAAGCTAGCGGCTACGAACGGCGCGGCTCGGGAACCACGAGCCTATCGGGGCTCGCGCCCTCAGCATCCATCAGGCTCACGTAGCGAATCGACGGATCCCCATACATCGCGTAGTAATAATTGCCCGTGCGCGCGCTAAAGCATCCGGTGTAGATAGTCTTCTCGAACTTGCCATCGCCCATCCTGGACGCTCCCTCGATCATCACCACGCCCTCGAGCGAGCGGAACATGCGAACGACGTTTTCGGTCTCGCTCTCCTTTTGCGGGTAATTGGCATTGAGGTACGCCGCCTTTACAAAACGGCTCGGCGAATAGCAATCGCCCGGAATGCCGCGCATGCCGGCACCGGCTCCATAGGGCTTAAGCTCGGCGCCACGCCATGTCGCCGTCTGCGGAAAATCGCTTGTGGCGGTGATATAGGTGCGCAGGTTTTCCATGTGCCACGGGAAGGTCGGCTGGTTGGCAAGGGTGTCGACCGGATCGTCGTATACATGCAGGCCGTCAGCCATCATCTCGACCACGATGCTGCGCTGGCTGTCGCCGATAATCCAATGGAGCAGCGACACGCCCAGCCCCTCTCCGGCAGATTTGGCGACAATCACCGTGTCGCGCAGCGCGGCCTCGACCTCATCGACCGTCGAGAACGTCGCTGCCACCCACAGGGGGAACTCATAGGCCGCGATATTGTTCTTGCCGTCGACAGGGCCCTCGGCATACTCGGCATAGCCGGGAAAGTTGAGCCCCGCCACAGCCAGACCCGCATCGTTACCGCAATCGAAAAACATGGGATAGTTCTTGTAATCGATGCACATACCGATCACCGCGTGTGCCGCTGTCGCGTCGTCGATAAACGAATACGGAATGTGAAACCCGCGCGGCATCACGCGAACCTGTTGGCCGTAGTCAAAGCTCCAGTCGAGATTGCGGCCCAGATACATGTGGCCAGAATTATCGGTAAATCGAATACTCGTACACATAGCGCCTCCTAGCTTTACGTTCTTGCTAATTTCATTGTCTCCAAACAAAAAGGCGCTAAACACAAAAGCCCGGACATGACAACAATGTCATGCCCGGGCCAAAAGCGACGATTGAACGCCAATAGTTACCCTCACAGGTCGGTCTAGGGTGCCACAGTGCCGCAGATCGCCCCGAACGAGAAGCGCCGCGTACTAACGGTACGCAAGCGACGAGTGAGCGGCGAGGTGTGGTGCTGTGGTCGCCCTAGACAAGCTTGCCGAGACAGTGGTCGATCATATGCTGGATCATCTGTGCCTCAAAGCCCGCATAGTCGCGGCGGCACTCCTTCATCTTGCCGTCGACGATCTGGTCAAAGGCAACCTTGCACTTGATGTAGCGCGTGGACTTGGTGACCTCCTCGTGCGTCAGGCAGCTCTCCTCCATCTTGCTGGCACCCAGGCCAAACACCAGACGGGGGTTGTAGAGCACATGGGGCTCGCCGGCGTCGTCCAGATAGACGCAGACCTTCTTGGTGACGCCGATCTGGTTGGCGGCCAAGCAGCCGGCATCATCGAGCGACTTGATGGTATCAATCAGATCCTGAGCGACCGACTCGTCCTCGACAGTCGCAGCCTCGCAACGCTGAGACAGGATAGCCTCGTCGCGGCAGAGCTCTTTAATCATACGTTCCTCCATAGGGGTCGTTGTAACCGCTTAAGTATACGGTACCTACACAATTTCATGTGAAAGATACCGCCCGTCCGTTACAAACCGCCGAACATCAACATGTGAGGAACATCAACCTTTCAAAGGCGATATAGTGGGTGAGTTCGTGTCAATCGGCCTAAACTCGGGGCCGAACAAGGAAAGGGTATGCATGGACGAACTATTTCACGTCAGCGAGCGCAAGTCCACAATCGGGACCGAACTCCGCGCTGGACTGACAACATTCCTGGCGATGGCCTACATCATCGCCGTCAACCCCGCGGTGCTCTCGGGTGCTGGCATCGATGCGGGAGCGCTCGCCTGCGCCACCTGCCTGGGCGCCGGCATCATGACCATCTGCATGGGCATCTTCGCCAACCGCCCGCTCGCCTGCGCATCGGGCTTAGGCGTCAACGCGATGATCGCTGGAATCACCACCACCGTCTGCGGCGGTGACTGGCACGTGGCCATGAGCGTCATCTTCCTTGAGGGCGTCGTCATCTTGCTGCTCGTGCTTTGTGGCCTGCGCGAGGCCATCATGGACGCCATCCCGGTTGTCCTGCGTCACGCCATCTCGGTGGGTCTGGGCCTGTTCATCGCCATGATTGGCCTGTGCGATGCCGGCATTATCACCGCTGGCGCCGGTACACTCGTCGGTCTGGGCGACATCACCTCCCCCACCTTCATCGTCGGCATCATCTCCATCCTGGTGACAGTCGCCCTCGCCTGCCGCAACGTCCCCGGCTCGCTGCTCATCGGCATCGTCGTCGCCGTCATCGCCGGTATCCCCCTAGGTGTGACCCAGGCTCCGACCGGTATCATCGCCCCGCTCGACTTCTCGAGCATCGGTGGCCCCATCGCCGACGCCGGCGGCGTGCCTGCCATCGTCAAGGTCCTTACCGACCCCGCGCTCCTCGTCATCTCGTTCTCGTTGCTCATGAGTGACTTCTTCGACACCATGGGCACCGCGATGGCCGTGGCCAAGCAGGGCGAGTTCCTCACCGACGACGGCAACGTCGAGAATATCAAGGAGATTCTGATCGTCGACTCTGCCGCCGCTGCTGTGGGCGGTTTCATGGGCGTCTCCTCCATCACCACCTTCGTCGAGTCCACCTCTGGCGCTGCCGACGGTGGCCGCACGGGCCTCACCTCCGTCACCACCGGCGTGCTGTTCATTCTCGCCGCGTTCTTCTCCCCCATCGTCACCATCGTTTCCAGCGCCGCCACCTGCGGTGCTCTGGTCTACGTCGGCTACCTCATGATGAGCGAAGCCTCCGAGATCGACTGGTCCGACGTGTCGCAGGGTTTCCCGGCGTTCATGATTGTCGCCGGCGTGCCCTTCACCTACTCCATCTCTGCCGGCATTGGCCTGGGCTTCATCGCCTACGTGATCGTCGCGCTCTTTAAGGGCGAGGCCTCCAAGATCAAGCCGCTTATGTGGATCGCAGCCCTTGCCTTCCTCGTCTACTTCTTCGTGGCGTAACGGCATAGTCTGCTAAAGCAAAACAACAAGGCGCGGAATCGCATCGAGCGACTCCGCGCCTTTCTTTTAGCGTCTGCCCCCGTGTCAGCGTGCGACAATTGAGGCTGTCAATATCACAACACCGAGAGAAGCCTGCCTTGGAAGCGCATCATAAGCAGATAACCGTTTATTCAGAGTGTGTAGAAGGCGCGCCCATCATCTACCTCCCCGTGGTTATGGGCGACGGTAGTGAAGTCTACGAGCGCTGCCGAGAGCTCGACTGTCCGCCGTTCACCCTTGTCGCCATTGGAGGGCTCGATTGGAATCGCGAGCTGAGCCCCTGGGCATGCGACGGAACTATACGAGATGCCGAGCCCTTTGGCGGACAGGCTGCTGGTTTTCTTGACGAGTTGTTGAAGCAGATAATCCCCCAGGCCGAATCATCGCTCCCGCAACCGCCTGCCTGGCGCGGCGTTGCCGGCTACTCGTTGGCGGGTCTTTTTGCACTGTGGGCACTTTGGCAAACAGATGTCTTTGAGCGCGCAGCGAGTGCATCGGGGTCGCTGTGGTTCCCTGGCTTTATCGACTACGCGCGCGAGCGCACGATGACAGCTACGCCCGACGCCGCCTATCTGTCGCTCGGTAAAAGGGAAACCAAGACGCCCAACTGCATGATGCGGCACGTACTCGACGATACGCGCGCGATGGAAGAGCTGTTTATCGAGCGCGACATCCCAACAACGCTGGAGCTCAACCCCGGCAATCATTTTGCCCAAACTGACCTGCGCATGGCGCGCGGCATCCACTGGATACTGACGCATTAAAAATGGCGTCCACGCGTACATACGCATGGACGCCATTTTTAATTTGGCTGAACGCAGCTACTATTCGACAGTCTCCTCGAGTTCAGATACGGTGGGCGTCGAGAACTGGGGCATGGATGTCCTTTCATGATGGAAGGGCGATCAGGCATATCGGATAACCTGCCCGAACGATACGATCCGAACCATTGTACGTGATACGCAATGTCTCGCGCGCGCCGCCACCTGCAAACGGTAGCGTTACTTCCAAACGCGCTCGGCAATGCGCTTGACCAGCGCGATCTTCGCCCACTGCTCGTCCTCGGTCAGCTTGTTGCCAATCTCGCAGCTGGCAAAGCCGCACTGGGGCGACAGGTACAGGTTCTCGAGCGGCACATACTTTGCGGCCTCGTGGATACGTTCGACGATAACGTCCTCGTCCTCAAGCTCAGCCGCCTTGGTGGTCACCAGGCCCAGCACGACCTTCTTGCCGGGAGCAACGTACTTGAGCGGCTCAAAGCCACCGGCGCGTGGCGTATCGAACTCAAGGTAGAACGCGTCGACGTTCTCATGTGCGAACAGGTACGGCGCAATGGGATCGTAACCACCCTCGAAGGCATACGTGGAGTGATAGTTGCCGCGGCACACGTGCGTGTTGATAACCAGATCGTCGGGCTTGCCCTCGATGGCGGCGTTGTTGAGCGCCACGCCCAGCTCGCTCACCTTTTGCAGGTCAACCGGGCTCATGTCGGTCTTGGACACAAAGTCGGTATCGCAATAGATGCCCCAGGTGCAGTCATCAAATTGGATGTTGCGGCAGCCTGCTGCGTACAGGTCGGCGATCACCGTGCGATAAGCGGCCGCAATGGCGTCGGCAAGTTCCTCATCGGTCTTATAGACAGCGCGCAGGCTCTCCTGCTGGCCGTCGCAGCGATCGAGCGTGACCTCAGAGAACGTCTGGATCGGCGCCGGAATGGTCTGGCGTGCGACCTGGCCCTCCCCCTCAAGCGCCTTGACGAACTTAAAATGCTCGACGAACGGGTGGTTCTCGCCGCTAATGGGACCAGTAACCACGGCGGTGTCGGCCGTCGTCTCCTCGTCATGGAACATATAACCCGTGCGTGAGGTGCGGCGCTCAATGCCGTTAAGGCCCCACATAAAATCGAGGTGCCAGTAGCTGCGGCGGAACTCGCCATCGGTGATCACCTGCAGACCGGCGGCCTTCTGCTTGGCCACCAAATCGCGAATGGCATCGTCCTCGACGGCCTTAAGGCCGGAAGCGTCGAGTTTACCCGCGACATAGGCGGCACGGGCGTCCTTTACAGCCTGCGGACGAAGAAAGCTGCCGACGATATCGGCGCGAAACGGCGCGTTCGGTTGAATCGAAGTGCTCATAGATATCTCCCTTTGCATTGGTTGCTTTACTGGGACAGAGTATGAGCGCTCATATGACCATCGTAAAATATACGTTTATAACAGTTTGATATAGATACTTCCTATATCAGTCTGGACCGCCATAAAGAGATTTGACCCGCGTGGAGCACAGCAGCCTAGATATGCTGGCGGATCGCGTCGATATAGGCTTGACCGTAGCGCGTAAGCGTCGTGTTCTTGCGCGTGATGATGCCGATCTCCATGTACTCGTCCACATCGAGCGGAATCGAGATGATGCCGGGGCCGTTGAGCTCGTGACTGATCACGCCCGAACACACCGTGTAGCCGTTGAGGCCCATGGCCAGGTTGAACAGTGTCGCACGGTCACGCACGCGGATATTCTTGCGGCGCTCAAAGGTCGAGGTCAGTTCCTCGGAATAGTAGAACGAGTTATAGCTGCCCTGCTCGTAAGACAAAAACGGGTAGTCTTCCAAGTCCTCGAGCGTCACGCTGGAGCGGCCCGCCAGCGGATGGTCGGCGCACACGAAGACATGCGGCGTGGCGCAGAAGAGCCCTTCGAACACGAGCTCGTTGGCCGCCAGCATGCGCTCGATGACCTCGCGGTTATGCTCGGATAAGTACAGGATGCCCAGTTCGCTTTTCATATGCGCGACATCCTCGATAATCTCGTGAGTCTGTTCCTCGCGCAGGGTAAAGTCGTAGCGCGCGGCATCGAACTCACGGATCACATCGACAAACGCGTTAACGGCAAAGGAATAATGCTGGCAGCTCACACTAAAGTGCGGCACCTGCTCGGACGCGCCCTTGTACTTGCCTTCGAGCAGATCGGCCTGGTCGAGCACCTGTCGCGCGTAGCCCAAGAAGGTCTCGCCTTCCTCGGACACAATGACGCCCTTGTTGGTGCGCTCAAAGATGTGCACACCCATCTCGTTTTCGAGATCGCGAATCGACGCGGTAATCGAAGGCTGCGACACAAAGAGACGGCGCGAGGCCTCGGTAATGCTGCCGCATTCGGCAACTTTGACGACATATCTGAGCTGCTGGAGCTTCATGGCTGTCTCCTTAGCTGTTCGCGAGATTCGCGTCGGCTGCACCCTCCTGACGCATAAACGGCGGCATCTCCCCCGTCGCGGCGCAGGCGGCAATCTGATGCAGAGCCCCGGCAACCTCATCGTCTGTCGCGGCGCCGATATGCCAGCGCGCGGCAGCCGTGACGGCCTCGTTGGCATTGGCGACTGCAACGGAGTTGGGAACGGCATCGATCATGGGCAGATCGTTATCGGAATCGCCAAATACGGCCACCTCGTCGGGCGTCAGGCCCAAGGCGCGCGCCAGCTCCAGTGCAGCGCAGCCCTTGTCCCAACCATCCGGAAGGATGTCGAACAGGCGCACTCGGTTGTTGGGAAACACAAGCGAGAGTTCCGGCATCTCAACGGCAACGCGCTCGCGTAGCTCCGCGAGCTCCTCACGCGAACGGGCACTCCAGATATTCGCCTTAAACACCGGCGCGTCATCGACGACGGGACGGCACGGGGCCTCTTCGCCTTTGAGCCACGCATTGCCGCCCGACTCCATAGCGCGACGTACACGCTCGGGATTGCTCGTCACGCAATAGGCATCGTTACCCCAAAAGTCATCGCCCAGGCTGTAGACTTTTAGAAATGTATCGTCGGTTTCTTGCTCCAGATAGTCAGCCAAACGTATCAGAGCATCGTTGTCGATTGCGCGCGAAGCGACTACTTCGCCGTCGACAAACATCACCTGGCCGTTACAGAACGCACCTGTCGAAAAACACTCGGAACGGTTTTTGAACATCCAGCCCATCGCGGACGGCTGACGACCCGAAACCGGCCCAAAGTGCAGACCCGCCGCCTGCATGGCATGAATACCCTCAATGGCGTAGTCGCTGGCGCCGTCATGCCCGGCTGGAATCAGCGTATCGTCCATATCGGTCAGCACAAGTTTGATCATAGAGTCCCCCAGTCATTTTCACCGCAACCATTGTAACGGTGCGTTAGTATAGGGAACAACAGATTCGATGCGGGAGTGCCGACGGTGCAAACCACAAGGCTGAGAGGGCATGGGGCCCAATCCTTTGAACCTGTCAGTTAATGCTGGCGTAGGGAGCATGCCGCCTTTACAGGGGCGCTGTCTATGCACAGCGCCCCTTTTCTATGCCAAGGAGGCATGTGCAGTGATTGATTCGGAACAGCTTAAGCAACATATGGTCAAGGCCGTAGAGGAAATTCGCGCCACCAATCCGATGGCCGGCTCCATCACCAACACGGTGACGATCGACTTTGTCGCCAACGCACAGCTCGCCGTGGGCGGATCGGCCGCCATGGTCTATCTGCCCGACGAGGGCGAAGCGCTCGTTGCCGGCGGCAGCGCCATCTATCTCAACATGGGCACGCTCTTCCCTATCTACGAGCAGACGATTCCCCGCGCGGCGAAGGCGGCACACGACGCCGGCAAGCCCTGGGTGCTCGATCCGGTGGGCCTGGGTATCGGTAGCCTGCGCACCCAGCTGGTCAACGAGCTCAAGCAGTACAAGCCCGCCATCGTGCGCGGCAACGCCTCCGAGATCATCGCGCTCGCCGGCCTGTGGGGTCTTGAGGGCGAGGCGGCCGATCTGTGCCGCGTACGCGGTGTCGATACCACCGACACGGTAGACGCCGCCCGCGATGCCGCCGTGGCGCTCGCCCGCTACACCGGCGGCGCCGTTGTGGTCTCGGGCGAAGTCGACCTGATTACCGACGGCACGACCGTGGCCAAGTCCCACGGCGGCAGCCCGCTCATGTCCAAAATCACCGGTTGCGGTTGCTCGCAAGGCGGCGTACTGGCCGTGTACGCCTGTGCCGCCGACCCGTTTACGGCAG
>URTL01000031.1 GCA_900550785.1 uncultured Collinsella sp.
GTCAATGTCAACACCGAGCTCAAGACCAAGTCGGTCAAGGAACTCGTCATCGAGAACACCTGCACCCTGTTCAACCTGATCAATATCATCCTGGCCGCGCTCGTCATCGTGACTCGCGCCTGGAAGAACCTGACCTTCCTGGGGGTCGTGCTCCTCAACACGGGCATCGGTATCGTGCAGGCCCTGCGCTCCAAGCGCATGGTGGACAAGCTCACACTGCTCGCCTCAAAGTGCGCCGTCGCGGTTCGCGACGATCGGGAGGTCGAGCTTCAGCTCGACGAGCTCGTGCTCGACGACCTCGACAAAGCTCGAAGCCGCGCAGCCATACACATCGACACCAGCATCCAAATCCTGGATGGCGCGCGTGTAGGCGCCCGAGCGAATGGTGAGATTGGTGGCGAGCACGCCCACGCGACGCGTACGCGTGCTGTTGATGGCGGCGCGCGCGCCCGGGGCGATCACGCCGATCACGGGAACGTCGAGCACTTGCTGAGCCAAACGCAAGGCCGCGGCGGTCGCCGTGTTGCAGGCGATGACCATGATCTTAACGTCGTGCCTCGATAGCCAGCGGCCCGCCTGCAGCGCAAACGAGCGAACCTCGTCCTCGGTGCGGGTGCCATAAGGGCAGCGCTTAGTGTCACCGAAATAGTAGACGGACTCGTGCGGAAGTGCCGTTGCGATCGCGCGCGCGACCGTCAAGCCGCCCAGGCCCGAGTCGAACACGCCGATCGGACGCGTGTCCCCGGCCATATTATCGATATCGGACATTACCTCACCAGATTCTCTCTCGAAAAATGCGACCAATCGTGATGCGTCGCGCTACGAACGGGCTGCGACCAGCAGCTCGGCCGTTGCCACCCAACCGTCGACAATCTTGCCGCGCGTAATATAGGCATTGTCGCAGGCGTCCAAGAACTCCGGGGCACCGGCGCTCGTCAGACCATTCTCGACCAGGCAGAACATGCCAACATGGTCGGCCATGTAGAAGTCGGACTCGGAGTCGCCGAGCGCAAGCGTCTCCTCGCGCTCGATCCCCAGGTGCTCGCAGAAGCGCGCAATGGCAACGCCTTTGTTAAGACCCGCCGGATTGATGTTGAAGGCGCGACCGTCCTCGACGCGATCGAGCTCGAGCGTCGTCGGCTTGGACAGGTGAGTCAGATGGCCGTTGCAAGCCCAGATCAGACCGCAGCCGGCCTCGTCCAGGATGGCCTGAACCTCATCATCGGGCACATCGCCGCGCATGCCGACGGTGACCTCACGGTATTTGTAGCCGGTCGACATGTCGTTGTGATACTCGATCTTGTGCGGCCAGCGGGCGATGATCTTCTCGCACACGCCGGTCTGCTCGATCACCTGGTGCGGCGTGAGGCCACAGGCGGGGTCGTAAGGCATGTCGCCGGTCAGATACTCCCAATCGTTGGCTTTGAGGTCGTACATGACCAGGCCGCCCATCTCACCAATGTAGGAGTTGAGGCCGAGCACGCGCGCGTCCTCGTGGATCATGGTACGGTTGCGGCCCGAGGTGGGAACCACCTGAATACCAGCGCGAGCGAGCGCCACGACGGCCTCGACGAGTTTGGTCGAGGGGTTGCCGTCGTTGTCGCGCAGCACGCACGAGCCGGGTGCGAGCATCGTGGCATCCAGGTCGGTAAAGACGTACTTGACCTTGGCCAAGCGCTCGCGCATCTCGCCCGAAAGCTCAGCGACGGTCGGCAGGGTATTGTGGGACATGGTTACTCCGTTTACGTAGAAGGGTTTGGACTTGGACGGCATGTTTTGATTGAGGGAACACGCTTATGGCGACAGCGCACTCAGGGCGCCGCCGCCATCATGGATCATTAGTCAAACTGGATAACATCGATCAGGCGATTGGCCAACGAAAGGTCGCTCTCAATGGGCACGAACTCGTCGCCCACGTGCATGAGCTCCTCGTCACCCTTCGCCAGCAGCAAGACAATGGTGGGAGCATCGGGGTTGACGTACTCCTCGCGCGCCGCCTTGAACGCCGCATACACAGCGGCTTCGCGATCGAGGATGATCTTGTTCGGCGTATCGTCGGGAACATGTTCGGCAAGCTCGCGACAGACCTTCATCGGGTCCTCGTGAGCCGGGTCCTCATTGGCAAAGATCATCAGGTCGGAATACGGTGCGGCCTCGCGCGGAAGCTGCTCGCGGCGCTCCTGCGCCTTGCCGCCGGCAGCGCCAAACACTGCGATGACCGGGCTGGCGGGAAACGCGCGCTTGACCGACGAGAAAAGCGAGCGGAACGAAAGCTGGTTGTGCGCGTAGTCGACGACACAAATCACGCGGCCGTCCTTCGACTCCACGACCTCCATACGGCCCGGCACACGCAGTTTGGAGAGGCCCTTCTTGATAGCCTCGATACCGATGCCGATCTCGCGCGCGGCGGCGATAGCGACCAGCGCGTTCTCCACGTTAAAGTCGCCCGCGATACCCAGCAGGACCTTCTCCCCCGCCTCGGACTCGTCGGCACACAAGCCATGCAAGTTGAACTCGATGCTAAAGCCGACCATGCGTACGTCGCTCGCCCACAGACTTGCCTCGGGATGCTCGACGCCAACGGTCACCAAGCGCTCGGCCGTCGACGCTGCCTCTAGCACACGGTCAACCTCTTCGGTGCCTAGATTCACCACGGCGGTCTTTGCCTGGTCAAAGATCCTGAGTTTGCTCTCAAAATAATCCTCAAACGTGGGGTGTTCGATCGGCGAGATGTGGTCGCGGCCGATGTTGAGGAAGCACGCCACGTCAAACGGCAGATTCTCGACGCGTTGGTACTTGAGCGCCTGGCTCGAAACCTCCATGACCATGGACTGGCGACCGGACGTGCGGCAGTTGGCGATATGGCGCCAGACCTCGGGGGCCTCGGGCGTAGTATTGGTGCTCTCGTAGCACTCGATGCCATCGTCGGTACTCACCGAGCCGATCATGCCGCAGGACTCGCCCGCCGCTTTGATAATCGACTGGAGCATAAAAGCGGCCGTGGTCTTTCCCTTGGTACCGGTGATACCCACGATCTTGACGTCGTGGTCGGGACGGTCGTAGACCTCCGGCGGCAACAGGGCCATGGCCGTGCGAACGCTATCAACAACCAGCATCGCAGCACCGCTCTCCTGCGCCAGCGGCTCCAGAGACTCGACCAGTGACTCCTCGCACACAAATGCGACGGCGCCCGCATCGAGCGCCATGCTCAAAAACGCGGGCTTAAAGGCAGCACCTTTGCAAAAGAACACGTCACCTGCCGAGACCGCGCGCGAATCAAACGAGCAGCCGGTCACGGCACGCTCGTCAACCTGCTCTGATGCGCGCAGCTCGCCGCACACGTCGAGAAGCTTGGCAAGCGTATCGACCGTGGTCACGGTCGCGGAATCCGAATGGTGCATCTTTCACCTTTCTCAGCCATTTGGCAGGGACGGTTTTTATAGTAACTGAAACGCACCCACGCAAAAACGGCTCCCGGAGGAGCCGTTACGCGCAGGCGTTCGTAAGCCGAGGCTAGGCAGCCTGAACAGAAGGCTGGCCCTCGTCGATAAAGAAGCGCTTGTACCACACTAGGAACACGAGCGGCGTATAGATCTTGCGCTGGAAATCGCCCTTGCCCGCAAAGTGCAGATCGAGCAGGTGCATGAGTTCGTCGGTATTGAAGAACTCGCTTGCCCACGGCGCGGTGAAGTACTCCTTGACATAGTCGTACCACTTTTGCTCGCGCAGCCAGTAGACAATCGGCACCGGGAAGCCCACCTTGGGACGGGTGGCCCACTCATCGGGCAGCGACTTGTTGGCAGCGTGGCGGAGTACCTGTTTGTTACCGTTCTCGTTGATGCGGTAGCGGTCGGGAATGTGCTCGGCGAACTCCATGACTTTGCGGTCCAGGAAGGGCACGCGCAGCTCCAGCGAGTGCGCCATGCACATCTTGTCGGCCTTGAGCAGAATGTCGCCCGGGAGCCACATGTTCATGTCCAGGTACTGCTTCTTGACCAGCTCGGGCTGACCCTTCACGCGCGCATAGATGGGAGCGGCAAGCTCGAAGGCGCCATCGCCGGTGTTGTACTCGGGCTTGAGCACGCCGTCGACCTCGCGCTCCGGCCATACCAGAGCCTGTCCCAGGAACGACTTCTCAGGGATCTCGGCACCCTTGACCAGGAAGTTATGTCCCTTGAAGTACGGCATATGCAGCGCCAGGTTACCGAGCGCGCGACGGATGGGCAGCGGCACCATCTTTTTGTACTTGCGGACCGGGACCGTGTCCTCGTAGTAGGCGTAGCCGCCAAAGAGCTCGTCGGCACCTTCGCCCGAAAGCACGACGGTGACGTCCTTGCGGGCCATCTCGGCCAAGAACCACAGCGGCACGGAAGACAGGTTGGACTGCGGCTCATCCATGTGATACTGGATATCCTCAAGCGCACCGAAGAACTCGTCGGCGGTAATCATCTTGCGGACGTTCTCGACGCCGAGCTTATCGGAAAGCTCCTTGGCGTAGTTGGTCTCGTTGAAGTTCTTGTAGTCAAAGCCCACCGAGAAGGTCTTGTCGGGCATGAGGCAAGCGGCAATATAGCTGGAGTCGACGCCGCCGGAGAGGAACGACGCGACCTTGACGTCGGCGATGCGATGGGCCTCGACACTCTCGTGCACGACCTCGTCCAGCTCATCGACATACTCTTCGAACGGCTTCTCGACGGCAGAGTAATCGCAATCCCAGTAGCGCTCGATGTTCATCTTGCCGGTCGGGATATCGACGGTAAAGTAGTGCGCCGGCGGCAGCTTGTAGACACCCTCGAAGAAGGTCTCCTCGGTTGCCGAATACTGCAGCGTCATGTACGGACGCAGGGCCTTTTTGTTGACCGCCTTGTGGAAGTGCGGGTAGTCCAGGAAGCTCTTGATCTCGGAACCAAAGAGCACGCCCGGAGCGCCGTCGCCCGCATCGGCCATGGGATAGTAGTAAAGCGGCTTGATGCCAAAGATGTCGCGGGCGCCAAAAAGCTTGTTCTTCTTTTTGTCCCAGATGACAAAGGCGTACATACCGCGCAAGCGATCGAGTACGGCCTCGCCCCACTCCTCGTAGCCGTGCAGGAGGCTCTCGGTGTCGGCGCCGCAGTGGAACTTGTAGCCCTTGGCCTCGAGCTCGGAACGGAGTTCTTGGAAGTTGTAGATCTCGCCGTTGAAGACAATGACGACGCTACCGTCCTCGTTGGCCATGGGTTGGGCGCCAGCCTCGGTCAGGTCGAGGATCGACAGGCGGCGGAAGCCGAGGGCAACGCGGCCGTCGATAAACTGACCGCCCATGTCGGGACCGCGATGGACGATGCGGTCCATCATCTTGGTGAGCACCTCGGATTGGTTATCCGTCCCACCGACAAAACCGACAAAACCGCACATATACTATCCCCTCTGCTGTTGCTGGGCATCAAATCGAATCAGTAGCTTTTGAGTATACCCGAGGGCGTAAAGAGGGGCGGAATGTTCAGGCAATCTCAACTGAATCAGCTCCGCTGTGACACGCGCCGGTTACCTTTAATGGATATGAGGTGAATGGGGCGATTGTTTTGCTATACTCTCTCCGCACGGGCGATTGGCGCAACGGTTAGCGCAGGTGCTTTACACGCACAAGGCTGGGGGTTCGAATCCCTCATCGCCCACCACTGATTTGATAGGCTCCCAGCAATGGGGGCCTTTCTTTTTTGGGCCCATCGCAGAGGGATTCGAACCCGACAGGGTGCGGAGCTGAGGAAACGCGAAGCGTTTTCCAGCGCAGCACGCGAGGAGCGGAGCGACGAAGCGGGACGCGGGCGGCGCCAGCCGCACGCGGACATCCCTCATCGCCCACCACTGAATTGTTAGGCCTCCAGCGATGGAGGCCTTTCCTTTTTCAGGCCCAGCGCATGGGATTCGAACCCGCCAGCACGTCTGTCACAAAGGCCGTGGTCAAAAAATGGCAAAAATGAGTACTGCTACTTTGTTTGCAACATATAAATAGACAGTATTTGCTTAAGTTACGCAACATATGTCCATTATAAGGACTAACAGTTGGCTCAAAATCGTGCTTTCATCGCCATTTCGACTTGCTATCTGGCCTTATTAGTCCAAAATTGCTGCTACCAAATCGGTAACAGTACTCATATTTGATGTTTTTTGACCAGCAGGTCTCCCTGCCTTAGCAAATCTAAGGCAAAACGGGCTCCGGATCGCCAAATCATGCCGCATATGACACACCCAGCAGTCCGGAACCCGGTCCAAATTGAGTTATTGCGCCGCGTTAGCCCAAGACATCCGACAGGATCTCGATCAGGCTGTCCACGTCGGCTTCCTCGCAGACGAGCGGCGGCAAGAAACGCAGCGTATGGGCACCCGTAGCGTTAATCACGACACCGGCGGCCAGCGCGCGGGCAACAACATCATGCGCGTCGCCCACGGCATCATCCAAATCACAGCCGAGCATCAAGCCGCGGCCACGCACCTCGGTCACGAGCGGCAGCTTGGCGAGCTTTGCCTCCATATAGGCGCCTACCTTGGCAGCATGGTCGGCATAATCGCCGCGCACGAGCGCGGAGAGCGTCGCGGCGCACGCCGCGACGGCCAAGCAGCTACCGCCAAAGGTCGAGCCGTGGTCGCCCGGCTTAAACACGTCGGCAATCTCCTTCTTTGCCACGACGGCACCCATGGGCACGCCATCAGCAATGCCCTTGGCAAGGCTCATAATGTCAGGCTCCACGCCATAAGTCTGGAACGCAAACGGCTTACCCGTGCGGAAGATACCGCACTGGACCTCGTCGGCGATAAGCACGGCGCCCACTTCGTGTGCCAGGTCGCGCGCCGCCGCCATAAACTCCTCGGTCATAGGGTACACGCCACTCTCACCTTGGATCGGCTCGAGCATCACGGCGCAAATTTCACTGCCCAGCTGCTTAAAGATCGCACGCAGTTCATCGACATCGTTGGGCGTGCAGGCCACAAAGCCACCCGGCAGCGGGCGGAAGCTGTCCTGCAGCCAATCCTGCATGGTGGCGGCAATGGTCTCGAGCGTACGGCCGTGGAACCCGCCGCGCATGCACACGATGGTGTTGCCGCCATTACCGGCACGCTTGGCGTACAGGCGCGCGAGCTTCATCGAGCCCTCGTTGGCCTCGGCGCCAGAGTTGGCAAGGAAGGTCTCCCAAACCTGCTCATCCGCAGCCGGGGCACCAAGAGCAGCTGCCGTGGTCTCATCGCCGGCGACAATGGCATCGGCAAGCACGCGCGCACCATCTACGTCGTCGTTAGCAAGCTTGGACAGCAGCGCCGCGACCTGCCCGCGCTGCTCGATGTAGAAGTAATTGGAGACATGCATGAGCTTTTTGGTCTGTGCCTCGAGCGCCGAGAGCACAGCCGGGTCGCCATGACCTAGGCTGCACACGCCGATGCCGGCAAGAAAGTCGAGGTACTCACGGCCATCGTCGCCGGTGAGCTTCATGCCGTGACCCTCGACAAACTCGACCGGAGAGCGGCCAAAGGTATGCATAACGTAATGGGATTCAAGCGATTGCTGAGCTGCAAGTGACATGGGATGCCTTTCGTTGAGCGCCGGACGGCGCAGACCTATGGGTGCAGGAATGGGGCGGCTGCGGGTCAGCTAGACCGTCTGGAGCTTCTCGACCTCGTCGAGGTTCTCGGTCAGGCGTGCCGCAAAGGTCGAAAGCGGGTGCGGATGCGTATCAAACTCGTAGGCCGTCTCGGTGGAGTGGATCACGGTACCGACGCCGGCATCGGTCAACAGCTCCAGCAGCAGCGAGTGCGGCGTCGTGCCGTTGATGATGTGGGCTCGGAACACGCCAGCGGATAGTGCATCGACGGCGGCGCGCAGCTTGGGGATCATGCCCTTGTCGACCTCGCCGCCGTAGAGCATCTCATTGACCTCGTCGAGCGTCAGGTTGGAGATGAGCGAATCCTTGTCGCTAAAGTCCTTGTACAGACCGTCGACATCGGTCAAAAAAATCGCCTTGTGCGCATGAAGCGCCGCCGCAACGGCGCCGGCGGCGGTATCGGCGTTGATGTTGAAGAAGCCACCGTCCTCCCCCGCTGCGACCGTGGCGATAACGGGAATGTACTCGCTGTCGAGCAGGCGCTCGATATAGTCGGTGTTGACGTGCGTAACCTTGCCTACGCGGCCGAGCTCTGGGTCGAGCGGCTCGGCGATAAGGGTACCGGCGTCGCTGCCGGACACGCCCACGGCCAGGTTGCCGTGGTGGTTGAGCGCCGCGACCAGCTCCTGATTGACCTTGCCGCCCAGCACCTCGCGCACGATGTCCATGGTGGCAGGCGTAGTCACGCGCTGGCCGTTCTTAAACTCGACGGGAATGTCGTAGTGGCTGAGAGCCTCGTTGATGGCCTTGCCGCCACCGTGCACGATAACAGGGCGCATGCCGATAATCTTAAGCAGGACGATGTCGCTCATCACGTCACGACGCAGCTGCTCGTCGACCATGGCGGCACCGCCGTACTTGATAACGACCGTCTTACCGGTCAGGTTCTTAATCCACGGCAGCGCCTCGAACAGCAGCTGCGCGGTAACTTCGTTGGATTCGCTCGAGCGACAATCGCGTGCGAACTTCATAGTCTGCCTCGTCTTTCGTGTAGCTATCGCGCCGTACCTCGTTGCCCGCGATTGCAGTGGGACGCACGGCACATCCGGAGTCTAGGAACGGTAGTCGCCGTTAATGGAGATGTACTCGTGCGTGAGGTCGCAGGTCCACACGGTCGTTGCCGCGGCGCCCGCGCCCAGGTCGGCCGAGATCACGATCTCGGGCGCCTCAAAGCGACGCAGGGCCTCGTCCTCGTCAAAGGGAACGGTCAGGCCATCACGGCAGACGGGCATACCCATCATGTCGATGGACACATCTTCTTGGTTAAACTGCACGCCGCACTTGCCGAGCGCCATGGCAACGCGGCCCCAGTTGCAGTCGTGGCCGGCGATGCAGGTCTTGACGAGCGGCGAGTTGGCGACGGCGCGGGCGGCGATATCGGCCTCCTCGTCGTTCACGGCGCCGGTGACGTTAACCGTCACGAGCTTGGATGCGCCCTCGCCGTCGGCGGCGATGTTGCGCGCCAGGCTCTCGCACACCTCATGCACGGCAAAGGCCAGCTCGTCGAAGGCGTCAGAGCCCTCGACAATAGGCTCGGCATCTGCGGCAGCGCCGGAAGCAAGCATGATGCAGGTGTCGTTGGTCGAGGTGTCGGAATCGACCGTTACCTTGTTGAAGGTCTGCTTGACGGTGGAGAGCAACAGGGCGTGGAGCGCCGCCGACTCGACGGGGGCATCGGTAGTGATGACCGCGATCATGGTGGCCATGTTGGGCATGATCATGCCCGAGCCCTTGCACATACCGCCCACCGTATAGGCATTGCCTGCGTGCCCCGCGGCCTCGCTGCGGTAACACACGGCATACTCCTTGGAGTGCGTGTCGGTGGTCATGATAGCGCGGGCAGCATCGGCGCCACCATGAGCGGAGAGTGCCTCATAAGCTGCCGGAATCGCCGTCTCAAACGTGTCGATCGGCAGAATCTGACCAATTACGCCCGTGGAGGCGACCAGAATCTGCTGGGGCTCGCAGCCGATGACCTGCGAGGCGATGCTGCAGGTCTCGCGCGCGCAGGCAAGACCGGTCTCACCCGTGGCGGCGTTGGCATTGCCGGAGTTGATAGAAACGCCGGCAATGACACCGTAGCCCTTGTCGGCGCCGCCCAGGTTGGCACGGCTCACTTGCACGGGCGCCGCACAAAAGCGGTTAGTCGTAAACACGCCGGCCCCGGGACAGGGTTTATCGGGCACGACGAGCGCGTAATCCAGGCGCTCGGGATTCTTGCGGAATCCAGCATGGATGCCCGCCGCCTTAAAGCCAGCTGCCGCCGTTACGCCGCCCTCTACGACACGAATCTTGATATCGAACTGCTCAGCATTCATCGTCTTTATGGCTCCTTATGTCAAACAAAAAAGGGGCATCGGTTGGTGCGCCATGCCAGCCACAATCATGAGACCAGCTTAAGAGTGGCGCCCCACTCGATGCCCGACTACCAAATCGCTAACAATCGAATGTGCTACACCGGGCACGCCACTGTGGGCAAGCCTCGTCGCTCGTCAAAACCAAAGACCATGTTGGCGCACTGGACCGCCTGGCCTGCTGCGCCCTTGCACAGATTGTCGATGGCGCCCGTAGCCACCAGAACGCCCGCGCGCTTGTTGAGCGCGAGACCGATCTGGGCGGCGTTGGTGCCGACGACCGAAGCCGTCTTGGGCTGCTGGCCGGCATCGAGTACGCGCACAAAAGTGCGGCCGGCGTAGAACTGCTTGTAATGGTCGACAACGTCCTCAAGGGTCAAGGTGTCGATAGCCTGCGGCATAAGCGGCATCGTCACCGTAGAGAGCAGACCGCGCTTGAGCGGTGCCAGGTGCGGGGTAAAGACGACGCGATCGGTTAAGCCCAAGATCTGCTCGATTTCGGGCGTGTGACGATGCTTGCCCACGCCATAGGCCTCCAGGTTTTCGTCCGCGCTGCAAAAATGCGTGCGGGCGTTGCAGGACTTACCGGCACCCGTTACACCGCTGATAGCGTCAACGATCACGGGACCGCCCTGGGCAACCCAGCCGGCGCGCACGGCAGGCGCAGCGGCAAGGCTCGTTGCGGTGGGATAGCAACCGGCGCAGGCGACCAGCACGGGCTTGCCGTCGGCGTGGTCGGATGCAGCAGTCTCCAAATCCTGGCAAAACAGCTCGGGCAGACCAAAGGCGCGGCTCTTGAGTAGCTCGGGGCTCGTGTGCTCGGCGGCATACCAGGCCGCAAAGGTGGCCGGATCGCTCAGGCGATAGTCGGCCGAGAGGTCAATGCAGGAGACCCCCGCGGCAAGCAGGGCGGGCACCTGTGCCATGGCAGCCGTGTGCGGCACGGCCAAGAAGACGGCGTCGCAGGATTTAAGCTCGGGGGCGTCATGCGTGGTGAAAACCAGATCGCTCACGCCAGCAAAGCTCGGATACACTGCGGACAGCGGCTGGGCGGCATCGGCGTTGGACGTAATGGCAACAAGTTCAAACTCGGGATGACCGAGCACGAGGCGAATGAGCTCGGCTCCGGCATATCCAGCCGCGCCGACGATTCCAACCTTCAAAGACATATCAGACTCCTTGTCTGCGATTTATGCACCGATGCGCATTTCGCAGCGGCCGTTATGAAGTGGGTTGAAACTTTAGCACCAAAAGATGCATGAATACGTAAATGGCTTGCATATTCATGCATTGAAACATTCCCGACACATTCGCTTGAAGGAATTGACAAATGGAGCGGGCCCCGTATTGACCGGCGCTCCTAACGGCACCGGGCAATACGGGGCCCGCCCATGCGAAAACCAAGTTGTTAGGATGAGCCAGCCGGCTAGAGCTCGACCGGCACCCATTCGTCGTGATTGCAGATAAAAGCCTCGGGATCCTCGACGCTAAAGAAGACGAGCGTGGGGTCGTTAGGCCCCTCATAGTGCTCGCCCAGGTGCTCTAGATGCTTCCACCCGGCTTCGCGCATTTCGTCTAAAGCCCGGTCATCCAAGCCGGCACGCCCGCGCAAGATAAGCCAGCCATGGCCCGGCCACCAACTCGTGGCCTCAAAGCGCTGGTTTTGCAGCAGCTCTTGCCACACATCTTTGGTGCGCGCTGTTACAAACCACAGCTTGCCATCCTGGATCTGCGCAAACGAAAACGGACGCACATGAGGCTGTCCGTCAACGCTCGTCGCCAAATACCATGCCGGCACCGACGTCAGATACTCCAACACCGTATTCAATCCGTCCACGTTTCCTCCTGTACTAGTTAGTTTGGGAACCTGGTTTGTGCGAGCTAGAGCTCCAGGCGCTCCTCGCTGCCGTCGATATCACAGAAGCGCGCGGCAATATTGCGGACCGAAAAGAAAGCAAGGCGGCCGTCGTTGGCACTCTCGTGTTCCTCGCCAATGCCCACCATGTGCTTAAAGCCCGCTTGACGCACCTTGTCGCTCGCAACTGCGTCGTCCTCAAGTGCGGCTTCGCCGGTCAATACGATCCAACATTCCCCCGGCTTCCAGCCCGAGAGCTCAAACTTGGGATTCGCACTCAGCTCCGCCCACACATCCTTGTCGCGCGATGTGCAAAACCACAACTTACCGTCATCGACCATGGCAAACGAAAACGGTCTCACGCGGGGCTGATGTCCGTCGGCCACATCGGTCGTGGCCAGATACCACGCCGGAATGCGCCTGAGATACGAACAGGCGCGCTCAAGCTGAGCCGTGCGGTCGTTGTCGGTCATAGGGACCCCTTTCTTGCGCTCGAATCGCGCCTAAACAAGTTGAAGGTTGATGACGATGACGCAGATGAGCAGCAACGCCGTCACCACCGCCGCCAACGCATCGCCGCGGCCAAACGTAAGCGCATGCAGGCGCGTGCGGCCCTGCTCGCCATGATAGCAGCGTGCATCCATGGCAGCAGACAGCGTCTCGGCATGGCGGAACACGCCGGTGAACAGCGGGATCGCCACACTGCCGAGCATGCGTACGCCACCGAGCGGACCGCCCGTCACGCGCGCACCGCGGCTTGCCTGTGCATCGGCCGTCTGCTTCATCTCAGTGGCAAACTGCGGCATAAAGCGTAGCGCGATACCCATGATCATGCCGAGCTCGTGCGCAGGAAGTCCCACACGCGCAAGCGGCGCGAGCAGGCGCTCAAAGCCCGCGGTGAGGTCGAGCGTCGGCGTGGTGAGTGTAATGGCGCTCATACCGGCCATCATCAACGTCAGGCGACACGCCATAAAGGCGGCAGAACGCAGTGAGCCCTCGCTTATCTGCAGAAAGCCGAGCTGCCACAGGATGCGCCCACTCTGATCGGTAAACAAGTTGAGCACCGCGACCACGACGACGATTGCCAGCAGCGGCGCCATCGACGACAGAACGCGACGAACCGGCACCCGAGACACGGCATAGGTCAGCACAACGAAAACTGCGACCGGGGCCAGTCCGCGGAAGCCACTGACCGTGAGCGTCGTGATCAGAAACACAAAGCCCAAGAGCAACTTGGTTCGCGGGTCCAGGCGGTGGATTGCACTATCGCCGGGATAGTAGCTGCCAAACGAAAACGCCTCCATCAGCAGCCCTCCTCTCGCGCGACCGTCTTGGATTTAGCAATGTCCGAGACGTTAGAAGAACCGCCCGAGCGACCGATTAGCAGGTCCACCAACTCGTCTGCCAGCGACTCAACCGTATAGAGCCCGCCGCGACGCAGCGGCACGCCCGCCTCCGTAAGCGCCAGCGCCATACGCTGGGCGGCGGGAACGCCCAAGCCGATCGACTTGAGCTCATCGGCATGCGCAAACACCTGCGCGGGGGTTCCCTCGGCAAACACCGCACCTTCGTTCATTACGACGATACGGTCGCAGCAATTGGCCAGGTCATCCATGCTGTGCGAAACCATGACAACGGTCAGGCCCTCGCGATGGAGTCGACCGATGAGCCCTAGGAAATCCCTGCGCGCAGCCGGATCGAGCCCCGCCATGGGTTCATCGAGCACCAGGACTTCGGGCTCCATGGCGAGCACGCCGGCGAATGCCACACGCCGTTGCTGACCGCCCGAAAGCTCAAAGGGACTCTTGTCGCCGACCGTGGAAAGGTCGAGGCCCACGCGCGAGAGCGATGACTCGACACGACGGTCGACTTCATCTTGCGGCAAGCCAAGGTTGTGCGGACCAAACGCCACGTCCTGCGCCACGGTTTCGGCAAACAGCTGACGCTCAGGATATTGAAACACCACGCCGACCTTGGCCTTAACCGCGGCGGCGTCTTTCTTGTTTGACAGATCGAGCCCCAGCGCGCGAACGGATCCCTCCTGGGGGCGAATCAAACCGTTGAGATGCTGGACCAGCGTCGACTTACCCGAACCAGTATGACCTGCCAAGCCCAGGAACTCGCCGCGACGCACCGTCAGCGATACATCGCGCAGTGCCCACGGACTGCTGGGGTCGTTTCCCCAGAGAGCCTGTTTGCTCGATTTGCCCGCAGTGGCCGAGCGCTTATGCCAGCGGCGGCGCTCGCGCGGACTGAGCGAATAACTGTACGAAACATGGGATAGCTCTATGACGGGCTCCGACGCGTTGCCCTCGTTGTCTACCGGAACAGTGCCGTCAGCGATTTCCAACTGGGATGCGGAAGACTGCCCCGCGGTGCCTGCCCCACTCCGCTCGGCATAAGCCTGCGCAATCTCGGCGACCATATCCGCCTCACGCACCTGCGCGCAAACGGGCACGCCCTTCGCACGAAGTGCCCTACCTAGGCAGCACGACGCCGGCATATCCAGGTTGAGCTGCGCAAGCTCATCCGCCCGCGTCAAGATTTCCTCGGGCGTACCGAGCATGGCAACGTGCCCCGCCCGAAACACCGCGACACGATCGGCCTCGGCGGCCTCCTCCATAAAGTGCGTAATCATCACGATAGTCATGCCACGATCGTGAAGTGCGCGGCACGCTTTCATAAGACCCTTGCGTCCGCGCGGATCGAGCATCGAGGAGGCCTCATCCAAAATGAGCACGCGCGGCTCCATGGCGAGCACGCCGGCAAGCGCCACGCGTTGCTTTTGACCACCCGAAAGCGCATGGGTCTCGTGGCGCTCAAAGCCCACCAGGCCCACGCCCTTCAGCGCCTCGCGTACGCGCTGCGCAATTTGCGCCGATGGCACGCCAAGGTTTTCGGGACCGAACGCAACGTCATCTTCGACAAGCGTTGCCACCAGCTGATCATCGGGATTCTGGAATACCATGCCCGCGGTCGAACGAATGTCATAGACCAGCTCGAGGTCGGACGCATCCATACCGTTGATACGCACCGTGCCCGCATCGGGCTGCAACAGTGCATTCAGATGCTTGGCAAACGTCGACTTGCCCGACCCATTACCACCGAGGATGCAGAAAAACTCGCCGTCCTCGATGTTTAGATCGACGCCGTCGAGCGCCGGCACGGCACCGTCATAGCTAAAGGAAACGCCCCGACACTCAATCATGCGCGGCCTTTGACCTGGTCCTTCTTGGGCGTGATGAGATTAGAGACCGCCTTGTACACCGCCAGCGTGAGTACCGAGTTAAGCACAGTCTTGATGAGGTTAAACGGCAAAACAGCGGGAAGCATGAGCGGCAGAATCACATCGGCCGAGCCATACCAGAACCATACGCCAATAGTAAGGTTTGCGACCATAGACAGCGCTGTAGCGGCAATGACGCCGAGCACCAGGCCAATCACGGCACCCTTGTAGGTGTGCATCTTCTGATAGACGATAGCCGCAGGCAGAATATAGCCCAGCGTGGCAACCAAGTTCATAAGCGCACCGACCCAATCGCCCGTGGTAAGCGCATGGATAACGATCGCCATAGCGGCAACAGCTGTGCCGGCACCAGGGCCATACGCAAATCCACACACCATCGCCGGCACCAGCGACGGGTCATACGTCAAAAACGGCGCCGAAGGAAGGATGGGCAGCTGCACATACATAAACAGGGCGCCCAAGGCGCACATCAGCGCCATGGTAACGAGCTGTTTGGTGCTCCACCTATTCGTGTTCTCAAAATGGATATGCTGCGACTGTTCAGACATAAGATCACCTGCCTCTTTCATCCGGACTCTAACCGTTGGTACTGGGATCTCACCAGTTCAGCCGGCATGCGAACCAACGCACACACGGGTCGCGGACTCATCGGCTCGGTCGCAGGCACTTTACCTGCGCCACGGTACCCCTTTGGCACCGCCCGATTTACCGCCAGTGGGGAATTTCACCCCGCCCTGAAGACATATCATTCAGTTGTCCATGTCTTATTATACACGGCGCAAAGAAAATTGCAACCCCCCGTTTTTGGGTAAATTAGAACAAATATTCGATTCTCCGTTGACTTTCCCTGTCCGCTATATTACAATGATTCCAAATCTATATGGGAGAGGAGGACCTGCTATGGACAAGAGCACCACCTGCTGCTTTACCGGCCACCGCCCGGACAAGCTGCCCTGGGGCACCCACGAGGATGATCCACGCTGCATGGCACTGAAGCAGCGGCTGGACGCTGCCCTGATGCAGGTCTATGACGGAGGCGTCCGCCATTTTATCTGCGGCATGGCCCGGGGAGCTGATCTCTACTTTGCCGAGGCGGTACTCGCTCTGCGGGAACGTCGGCCCGAAGTCACCCTGGAGTGCGCCCGCCCCTGCGAGAGTCAAGCCCACAGCTGGCCCCAGAAAGAGCAGGAGCGCTATCAGTCCATTCTGGACCGGTGCGACTACGAGACTCTGGTACAGCACCATTACGACCGCTTCTGCATGATGCGCCGCAACCGCTACATGGTGGACCACGCCGCCCACATTCTCACCGTCTACAACGGCGTGCCCCAGGGGGGCACGGCCCAAACTTTGTTATATGCCATCCGGAAAGGCCTGCTGGTCCATCCGGTACCACTGGAGGAAGAAACATGAACACGCTCATGCACATCTGCTGCGCCCCCTGCGCCAACCGCCCCATCGCCCAACTGCGGGAGGAGGGACACTCAGTCACCGGCTTCTGGTTTAACCCCAACATCCACCCCTATACCGAGTACCAGGCCCGGAAGGCCACTCTGGAGGGCTACGCCAAGGAAATCGGCATGAAGCTGATCATCGGC
>URTL01000032.1 GCA_900550785.1 uncultured Collinsella sp.
CTCGTTCCTGTGTGCGCGCCGCTTATGAGTTTGAGGGCCCGGTTTACATGCGCTTCGGCCGCCTGGCAACACCGGTCATCAACGATCACGAGGACTATGAGTTCAAGATTGGTCGCGGCGTAGTCGTGCGCGAGGGGTCCGATGTGACTATCGTTGCATGCGGCCTCATGGTCGCCGAGGCGCTTGAGGCTGCCGAGGCGCTCGCTGCCGATGGCATCGATGCCGAGGTCATCAACATGCACACGATCAAGCCGCTCGATGAGCGCCTGGTGGTTGCCAGCGCCAAGAAGACTGGTCGCGTGGTCACCGCCGAGGAGCATTCGATTATCGGTGGTCTTGGCGAGGCCGTGGCCTCGGTGCTCGCGGAGCAGCGTCCGGTGCCGATGCGACGCGTCGGCGTGCGCGATGTGTATGGTGAGTCCGGCCCTGCGGTCGATTTGCTGCACAAGTACGGTTTGGACGCCGACGGCATCGAAGCTGCGGTCAGGTCTGTGTTGTAAGGAAGGTTTCCATGGGATTTGTATCTGCCAACCAAGTGACGATCGGGTATACCGCCGCCTCGCGCGAGGACGCCCTGCATTATTTGTCCGAGCAGGCAATCGAGCTCGGCTTTGCCGATGACGCATCTGCCGTAGAAGCTGCCTTTATTGCTCGCGAGAACGAGGCCGAGACCGGCCTTGTCGCCGGTTTTGCCGTTCCGCATGCCAAAAGCGACGCGATCCATACGCCGGGCGTTGCCGTGCTTAAACTAGCCGAGCCCGTTGAATGGCCGAGCTTCGATGGGGTGCCCGTCGATGTTGCGCTCGCGCTGTACGTGCCCGCCGGCGAGGCTGGAACCACGCATCTGCGCCTGCTCTCCAAAGCTGCCGTGATGCTGATGGACGCAGGTTTCCGTGACAAAGTGCGTGCGAGCACCGATCCCGTTGAGATTGCGGAGCTCATCAATAGCGGACTCGAAGACTAGAACAGTCATCCCGTTCAATCAATTGATCCTTCTCCAAGGAAAAGGGCCGCGACGCCATATAGGTGTCGCGGCCCTGTTTGCGTTTCCCCAGATAAAACCTGCCAAAATAAACCTGTCCCTTTTTGGCAGGTTAATCGGGGACTATTTCACCGCAACTTAGGGCACGGTTAGGAAGTGTGCGCCTTAAAGAGTGGAGCCCATGATTAGAGAGGTCGCACTCGTCTCTCTAAATGTCTCTCTAAAGGGAAGGTTGGTTAGAGAGATAGCATTAGGCAATCTAGCAGCGAATTCGATACATCTCTCTAAATGTCTCTCTAAAACAAGGCACTTATCTCTCTAAAGTTAGAGAGATAAATCTATTGTTTTAGAGAGACGGAATGCCAAAATTCGTCCGTCAGCTACCATCTGCCAAAAATGGCGGATAAAGGGCTCATCGAAGCAATGAGTTCGTCGACGAGCCGCAACCGCCGCTATCGGAAGAAGTAGATGCAGCCGAATTGCCCCTCTATCGTCTCTCGAAGTTTGATGGGTGCTAGAGGGGCGACTGCCTCGCGATATTTCCCCAGATAAAACCTGCCAAAATAAACCTGTCCCTTTTTGGTAGGTCAGTTAACGCAGTGCAGGTTGAGCATATGCGAGCGAGCAGGCTCCGGGTGCGGTAAGGTGACGTGAAACAAGCGGACGCTGACCTTTTGGTCGCGCCCGTGAAGTTGAACGTCAGATTGCCGTGCCCGGAGCCCGCGCAGCGCCGAGCAGGTACGCCGTTTGTAAAACGGCGTAACCTAAAGATTCATGTTGCCGTGGATGTAGGGGGTGACCTCGGGGGAGATGTGGGCGCAGCCCAGCTCTCGTAGCGCGGATTCGATGGCGGCGGGCAGCGGGGTCTTGCCCTCGGAATCGACGGTAGCACCGCCGAGGGCGGCGATCTTGGTGACATCTGCGGGAGCGGCCTCGATATGCATGCAGCCGCCGACGAGACGTGCACGCACCTGCGCCAGGTCAAGATCGTGCAGGTAATCCTCGCAGGCGCGAATCAGGTCGACCTTTTCGCGCGTAAGTTCCTCGCCCGTGGGGACGCGTGTGGCAAGGCAGGCGCCTGCCGGCAAGTTCCAAACAGAATAGCCCCACGCGCGCAGCAGCTCGCGCTCTTCGTCCTTGGTAAAGCCGACCTCCATAAGAGGGGAGCGTACGCCGAGCTCTTCTGCCGCGCGCATGCCAGGGCGGTAGTCACCGCGATCGCTTGCATTGCTGCCATCGATGACGGTGGGAAAGCCGAGCGACTTGGCGTGGTTGACGATAGCGGTAAAGCCGGCGTGCTTGCAGTGGTAGCAGCGATTGGCATCGTTGCAGGCTACTTGGGGGAGCTGCAACTGATCGATCGAAAGATTGAGCACAGGGAGCTTAAAATGCGGCTCCTCATTGGCTTGCTCGTCAACGGAGCGCTCAAACGAAGCCTGTTCAGGCGTGCCGATGAGCGGCGTGGTGAGGTGAACGAGAAGCGTGCTGGCAGGCATGATGCGGGCGCAGACCGCGGCTAAAAAGCTGCTGTCGACGCCGCCGGAAAAGCCGATGGCGACGTGTCCATATGCCAAAAGCAGCTGTTCGAGCGCTGCGAGTTTGTCCTGAAGCTCCTCTGCAGGTGCGGTGGTGTTTGAAAGCATGAAACGTTCCTTACCAATATGTGCTCGGTCGAAAACTATAATCCTAATGCGTTACTTGCCATAAGACTTCTATCTGTGTAACGAAAGTGCAATATGGCATATACGTTATATACAAGTTGCCAAATGCGGTAGAGTTGCAGCAACGCGACAGCGAGAGTCGATGGGGGACCGATATGATCAAGGCTGTTATTTTTGACATGGATGGAACGCTGGTCGATACCGAGCGTTTGGGGATTAAGGCCTGGAAGGCAGGCGCCGCTGAGCTGGGGCTCGCGATTGATGAAGCGCTGATCCATCAGTTTATCGGCCGCACGCTGCCCGATGTCATGGACATCCTTGATAAGCATTACGGCAGCCATGAAACCACCGAGGCGATCTATCGTCGCCACAAGGAGATTCGCGACGAGATGGTCAAGACCGAACTGGAACTTAAGGCCGGTGCCGCCGAGTGCCTAGACGAGCTGCTGGCTGCGGGCTATCACGTGGGTCTAGCGACGTCGTCGCGCCTCGTTACGGCCGAGCGCAACCTTAAGATGGTCGGTCTTTTTGGCAAGTTTGAAACGGTAACGTGTGGCGAGGACGTCGTGCACGGCAAGCCCGACCCCGAGATGTATCTGCTCGCCTGCGAGCGCGCGGGCTTTGCTCCCGAGGAATGTGCCGTGGTCGAGGATTCGCGCAACGGCTGCGTCTCGGGCATCACGGCCGGATGCCATGTCTTCGCCGTCCCCGATATCGTGCCGCTGCCGCAGGACGTGGTGGATGGCTGCGAGGCCGTGCTCGATACGCTGTTCGACCTGGCGGCGGCAATCAAGACTGTGCGCTAGAAAATTGCGGCGTTGAAACGAGCGATTGCTCACGTTTGCGCTTAAGCAAAAGGGGTCCGGCAATGGTCGGGCCCCTTTTGCTTAAGCGGCGACTTAGCATACTCGCGGGCGTGCTATAGATACGCACCGAGGTTGATGGCCGTGGCGTCGGTCTGGCTGCTTGCCTGGGTGCTGGCGCGTTCCAGTAGGAACGGACGTACCAGTTCTTGGCGGTTGATATCCTCGGCGGCGACTGCGGTGACGGTACGCGCTGCGGAGCCGACACGGATATGCTTGATCTTTGCCGGGGCCTTGTTCTCGATTTGCTCCATCAGCAGTTGGACACCCTTGCGGCCAATCTCGTAGCCCGGGGGCGCTACCGTAGTGAGCGGGACCGATCCGCTCCAAGCGAGCGGGTTGCCATCGCAGCCTGCTACGCGTACTTGCCCGGGGACAGAGATGCCCTTGTCGACCAGTGCCGAAACGACGCCCGAGGCCAACACATCGGTCAGGCCGACGACAAAATCGGGACGTTCGTCCGCGGGGCGCTCGGCGATTTGGGCACCGATGCCGTAGCCGTCGGCAGCGGTATTCCATTCGCCGGCGTCGATGACTTCGATCTTGATATCGGGGTGCAGGGCGAGCGCCTTATGAATGCCAAGGACGCGCAGGGTGAGTTGCATAAATGCTGCTCGGCCGACGACGACAATATAGTGCGCGCCGCGGGCGATGGCAAGTTCGGCAATGATGCGACCCTGGGCCTCATTGTCGGCCGCTACGTAGTAGCCGGGCTCGGAGCAATGGATGTCCAGATGGACGATCGGCACGGGCATCTTGGTCATGGCGGGGTGCCAGTCGGGGGATGCCATGGGCTGAACCATGACGCCGGACATCTGGGTGCCCATAAAGTAGCGCAGGTAATGATCCTCGAGAATATCGTCGTTATCGGCGTTGGCGATGAGCAAGTCGTAGCCGTGCTTGCGGGCCTCGTTGTGGGCGCCGCTGGCGATTTGGAGCGAAAAGCCGTGATCGAGACGGGGGAGCACCAGGCCAAAGGACTTGGTGGCGCCGCCCGCGAGCTGACGGGCGCTTTGGTTGGGCAGGTAGCCAAGGCGATTGATGGTCTCGTTGATGAGCTTGAGGGTCTCGGGGCGCAGCTTTTCGGGGTGGTTGAGCGCGTTGGAAACCGTGCCCAACGAAACCCCGGCCTCGCGCGCGACGTCGCTGATTTTTACCTTTGCCATAGCGGCCCCTTTGATGCGTTTCAAGTACAAGCCAGATTGTAGCATCCCAAACCTACCAAAAAGGGACAGGTTTATTTTGGCAGGTTTATCTGGGGAAACGCCGTTGCCAGCGCGACCACCACGAAGGGGGCAGGTACCTTTGTGGTGGTTTGGGCCGGCTGGACGTGTGTGCATCGAGTGGTATCTAAGTTGAGATACCACCTCTGGTATATCAGCTTGCGTTTGCGTGAGTACAATACTCGAACGTTATGCGTCTCAGCGCCCCCTGTGCGTGGACGTTTTGCAGTCAAGCGGACGAAGGGATTTATCCTATGTGCGGAATTGTCGGCTACACCGGCTCTGATATTGCAAAGAACATCCTGGTCACGGGCCTCAAACGTATGGAGTATCGCGGCTATGACTCCTCGGGCGTCGCGCTCGAGGTGGGCGAGGGCGCCGCGGCGCACCTCGATGTCATCCGCCGCGTGGGTAAGGTCGCGGGCTTGGAGAGCGAGCTTTCCAATATCGACAGCGACGCTACCTGCGGTATCGGCCACACCCGTTGGGCCACCCACGGCAAGCCCTCCGTCGTTAACGCTCACCCCCACACCAGCTGCGACGGTCGTATCGCCATCGTCCACAACGGCATCATCGAGAACTTCGCCGAGCTGCGCGAAGAGTTGGAGGGTCGCGGCCACCACTTTAAGAGCGAGACCGATACCGAGGTCTTCGCGCATCTGATCGAAGAGGCCTATGCCGAGACGCACGACCTGATGGCCTCCGTGCGCGAGGCTTGCACCCACGTGGTCGGTGCCTATGGTCTGGCCGCCGTGTGCGCTGACGAGCCCGGCGTGATCGCCGTGGCCCGCAAGGATTCCCCGATCGTAGTCGGTGTGGGCGAAACCGGCTCCTATGTTGCTTCCGATGTCATCGCGCTCATCGACGCCACCCGCGATGTCGTGGTGCTCGAGGACGGTCAGTTTGCCAAGCTCACGCCCGCAGGCGTCGAGTACACCGACGAGGCCGGCAACGTTATCGAGCCCAAGGTCACCCACATCGACTGGGACCTGGACATGGCAGAAAAGGGCGGTTATCCCGACTTTATGCTCAAGGAGATTCACGAGCAGCCGCGCGTTGTGCGCGACACGCTGGTTGGTCGTATGACGCCGGCCGGCGAGCTCGACATCGACGAGCTGGGCCTTTCGCTCGAGGAACTCAACGACATCGACCGCGTCTACGTGATCGCTTGCGGCACCAGCTATCACGCTGGCCTCATTGCCAAGAATCTCATTGAGGGCTGGGCTCGCATCCCCACCGAGGTGGAGGCGGCCAGCGAGTTCCGCTATCGCAACCCCATCATCACGCCGACGACGCTCGTCGTGGCCGTGTCCCAGTCGGGCGAGACGGCCGATACCCTTGCCGCCATTCGCGACGCGCGCATCAAGGGTGCCAAGGTCTTCGGCATCACCAACGTGGTGGGCAGCCCCGTGGCGCGTGAGAGCGACGGCGTCATCTACACCAAGGCCAACAAGGAGATCGCGGTCGCCTCGACCAAGAGCTTCATCGGCCAGGTCGTGAGCCTTACGCTTTTGGCCCTGCTGCTGGCGCAGGTCAAGTACCGCTTGACCACCAAGCAGGCGCGCATGCTGTTCCGCGAGCTTTCCGATACGGCCGAGCAGATCCAGTGGATTTTGGATACCCAAACCGAGGCCGTTCATGAGGCCGCCCTGCTGTGCAAGGACGCGCAGTCGGCGCTGTTCGTGGGCCGTGGCATGGGTGCCGCTATTTCCTACGAGGGCGCGCTTAAGCTCAAAGAGGTCAGCTACCTGCACGCCGAGGCCTACGCCGCCGGCGAGATGAAGCACGGCCCCATTGCCTTGATCGACCCGGGCTTCCCTGTCATCGCCGTGGCCACCAAGAGTGCCACCTACGACAAGACCGTGTCGAACCTCATGGAGTGCAAGGCGCGCGGCGCCAAGGTCATCGTCGTTGCTACCGAGGGCGACGAGGAAATCAACAAGATTGCCGACTGCATCATTCGCGTGCCGGCCGTCCGCGACGTGTTCAGCCCCATCACGGCGAGCGTCCCGCTGCAGCTGCTCGCCCGCAAGGTTGCCATCCTGCGCGGCTGCGACGTCGACCAGCCCCGCAACCTGGCAAAGAGCGTTACCGTGGAGTAGTTGGTTCCGCCATTCTGGCGACCAAGGCCCGGCTCCGTTGCAGCGGAGCCGGGCCTTGTTTCATTTGCCCAGATAAAACCTGCCAAAATGAACCTGTCCCTATTTGGCAGGTTAGCGGAGCTTGCTGGTCTCGAAGTACTCGGGGAACTGGTCCAGAACCTCGGTCTGGTTGCGGAACATCATATGCAGGTGCTTGCTGACCAAAAAGCTCGCTTCGATGGGGTCGCGACCGGCGATAGCGCGGCGAATCTGCTTGTGCTCGTTCACGATGTCCTGATTGTCGAGAACCTGCGTGGCGGCGCGCAGCCAGCGGAAGCGCTCCAGGTCGGCATTGGTCTCTTCGAGCCACGACCACACGGTGCTGCGACATGCGATGCTAAAAATCATGTGATGCATGAGGTTGTCGCTCAAAAAGAAGCCGATGCGATCCTCTTCGGCCATGGCCTTTTCCTGCAGCACGATGGCGCGGTCGAGCTGCTCGATGCCGGCCGACGTGGCGCGCGCACAGCACTCCACAATCACCTGCTTTTCCAGATGCTCGCGGATGTAACAGGCACTCTCGGCAAGGGTGAGGTTGATGGGCGAGACGTAGGTACCGCTCTGGGGCACGGTGCGCACCAGGCCTTCCTGCGCCAAACGAACCAAAGCCTCGCGCACAGGGGTGCGCCCCATATCTAGGTCGTCGCAAAGTTGCTTGACGCCCAGCTTTTCGCCCGGCTTGTAGTCCAGGTAGACGATTTTGCGTCGAATGGTGTGGTAGGACTGGTCCTGTAGGCTCGTTTCCTGCTCGCCGACGTGCATCGATTCTTCCATAGCGCCTCGCAACTGTTCTATCAAACTCATATGTCAGTTGTTAATTATGCCGCGAATCAGCTCTCCGCGGTGGGCAATTCGGCTGTTGCCTGAGAACTATTGCGGCATCTTAGTCTGTGTTTGCGCAAGGCTGTGCTCAATGTTGCCGTATCATAAGCCGTCGCAAACGTGAAATAGAAAGAAGGAATCCCATATGCAACTGGCAAATATCGTTCGCGAGCGCTGGAAAGGCGTCTTGTTCTGCCTGATCATTGCCATTCCCGGGACGTTGCTCGGCAAACAAATTGAGGTGGTCGGCGGTCCGGTATTTGCCATCCTCTTTGGCATGGTCCTGGCGCTCGTCTTTCCCAGGAAGCGTCGCGAACAGCTCGCCGCCGGCGTCACCTATACGTCCAAAAAAGTCTTGCAGTACGCGGTTATCCTGCTTGGCTTTGGCATGAACCTCTCCCAGATTCTGTCCAAGGGCGCCCAGTCGCTGCCGATTATCGTGGCGACGATCTCGACCTCGCTTGTCATCGCCTTTGTGCTCTGCCGCGTCATGAACGTACCGGGTAAGATCGCGACGCTTGTGGGTGTGGGTTCGTCGATTTGCGGCGGTTCGGCCATCGCTGCGACCGCGCCCGTCATCGATGCCGACGATCGCGAGATTGCCCAGGCCATTTCGGTCATCTTCCTGTTTAACGTTATCGCGGCGCTCGTGTTTCCGACGCTCGGCGGCATGCTCGGGCTGACCAACGAGGGCTTTGGCCTGTTTGCCGGCACCGCCATCAACGACACCTCGTCCGTAACGGCTGCGGCGAGCGCCTGGGACAGCATGCATCCCGGCGCCAATGTGCTCGAGAGCGCCACAGTGGTCAAGCTCACCAGGACGCTGGCCATTATTCCCATCACGTTGGTCCTCGCATGCTGGCAGATGCATCTGGCCCGCAAGGCCGGCGGCGACGCTAAGAGCACGTTCTCGCTTAAACGCGCGTTTCCCATGTTCGTGCTGTTCTTTGTGCTGGCGAGCGTGATCACCACGGTGCTTCAGCTTCCCGCGTCCTTTACGGCGCCCATCAAGGAGCTGTCGAAGTTCTTTATCGTGATGGCCATGGCGGCTATTGGTTTTAATACCGATATCGTCGAGCTGGTCAAAAAGGGCGGCAAGCCCATCGCGCTGGGCTTTTGCTGCTGGATTGGCATTGCGTGCATGAGTTTGGGAATGCAACACGTACTGGGAATCTGGTAGAGAAGTAGCTTGTTTGCGTGCTGCGTGCTGCGTGCTGGTGAGCGCATTCTCACGGTGGAGCGATAGGAGCTCTTGCGGGTATGGCTTGTCCGCAGGTTGATAGGTCCCGAAGAGCTCTTATCGCCCCGCCAGGATGGCGATGCGGGGCAACACCTATACTCGCAGGACGGCGCTTTCTGCCCTATAGTGTTTGGTGAGCAATATCGTTCAATTTTGAAACACTCGGTCGTGCGACCGTCGGCGGTTGCACGTCGCCGCGGACAGGGGCAAATCATGGATAGCAATGCTAAGCTGAACATCTTGACCGATGCCCTAGCTGCTGCCGGGGCCTCGGCATTGGCAATCGATGCGCGTGGGGACGTCGCGATCTCGACCATGAATGACGCGGCGCTTGAGCGGGATGTGGCGGCTTTTGTCGCTGAGCGTCTCGACCGTATAGGAGACGGCGCGCGTCTGGGTATGGGACGTGCGGGTGCGCGCCTGAGCCTGACCGTTCGCCCCACCGACAAAGAGGGCGGGAGGCTTTGGGTCGTTGTGGTCCGCGAGGTGCGCGGTGCCGCGGCGCATGCGGGCATCGAGTGGCTCAACGCCGACGAAGTTGAGGTCCGCTATGAATCGAGCGCGTACGGCATCGTTGAGGGGGCGGCCTCGGTGGCTGTACCGGTTACCGAGAGCTATGCGCGCGGCGTGCCCCTTATGCTCGAGGGCGAGCTGGGAGCGGGTCAGGTCGAGATTGCCAAGCGCCTCTATCTGGATGGCCCTTTTGTCGATCAGCCCTTTGTTTCCGTCGCGCTCGATGAACTCACCGATCGCGGTTGGCGCCATGTGCTCAAAAGCTCCGAATCGCCGCTGTTCCAAACGGGGCTGACCCTTTGCATTGAGGGCTGGAATGCGGTTGGCCCCCAGCGCCTCCGCGAGCTGGTCTCCACGATGACCGACACCGCGTTGGCGACGCGCTGCCATGTGGTGCTGACGGCGAATGACATGCCGGGCGGCGGCGAAAGTGATCAAGCCGCCTTTGTGACCGAGCGCTTCGCCTGTGCGGTGAGCGTCGCGCCGGCAATCGCCGAGCAGGGAGCCGCGTCGACGAAGGTCGCGCGCTATTTGGAATATCTCGCTGATGCATTTGGGACGGCAGCGCCCACGCTGTCTGCCGCGGCGACGAAGACGCTCGATGCTTACCGCTGGCCGCGCAACTATCTGCAGCTCCGCGAGGTCTCGGAACGACTGTATATATTGGTGGGGACGGGCACGGTGGACCGCGCTGTGGCGGAGGAAGTGTTCGCCCAAGAGGACGTGATTAAGACCGCAACCTTTGGCGCCCCGACGCTTGAAAGTGACCTGTATATCCTGCGACCGCTGGCCGATACCGAGCGAGATATCGCGCATCTGGTTGTAGACCATCTCCACGGCAACCGAACCCGTGCGGCGGAGGTGCTGGGCATAAGCCGTACAACGCTGTGGCGCTTGCTGAAGGACGATGACCGTTGAGCGAGGCGCCCGTGACCGCACGCGACGCGTGTGCTACAGTCCAAAGCGTTATTGTTTCGATTTGGTTACGGCGTGCGAGGGCATATGGCTGAGACTTCAAAACCGAGCCGCAGAAGGCGGAGTGCCGCGCCGGTCAACCGACGCACAACATCGGTGACGTGGGGCAAACACGCCTCGGGGTTTGATGGCTCGTTCAAGCGCACTAAATACGGCTATCCTTCGGCAAGCGCCCGCTTGGCAATGCAGGCAGAGTCCTCGCTGTGGGGCCGCAAACGCGTGGTGGGCTCAAAGCTCAAGCACGACGGAACGCTCGGCTACATCAGCCGCGGGGCGGCTCGCCGCAGCGGGCTCAATCCCGCCGGCTGGCATCGCTACGTGCCGATCGTGGCCGCCGTTGCAGTGATCGTCATCGCGCTCGCTGCGCTCGGATATGCCGGCGGTGGCGCCAACTTGGACGCAATGTTTAAATCGCCCGAGCTCGCGCATGTAGGTACAGAAGTTGTCGAGGGCGCTCAGGCCCAGACGAGCGTCGCGCCCCAGCGCGGTATCGTTGCGGCGGCCTCCACCATCGCCGATGTGCAAAAGGACGAAGACAAGCAAGGCGACGACGTCGATGCGAATCAGACGAGCGAAACGGCAATAACTCCATCGGCGGGATAAGTTGCGAGTGGGGCAGCTAATTTGGGACGGGGCTTTTTTAGCTGCCCAAGACAGTGGCTCATTCGATGTCAGTCGCCAAAAGCGAGCGAGCCGCATTTGCGCCAAGGTGACGTGAAATGAAAGGGCGCTGACCTTCTGGTCGCGCCCTTGAAATTGAACGTCAGATTGGCGTGAATGCGGCCCGCGCAGCGTCAACGAGCCCGCCGTTCGGTAGAATGGCGGAACTAATTACCTTACGTAGACCACGTTGTCGCGGCGGGGTTTGGGCTCGGGCAGCGTGTCCTCGGCATAGCCCAGAATGCAGTGACCGACACCGCGCAGGCTGCCGTCGGCGGGTAGACCCCAACTGGCCAGTAGCTCCAGGCCCTCGGGCGAATCGAAAACCTCGTGGGCGCGATGAATCCAGCACGAATCAACGCCCAGCGCATAGGCAGCGTTGAGCAGGTTGCCCATGGCGAGCGAGCCGTCTTCCAGATGTGTGGGCACGCTGCGGTCAACCAGCACCACCACAACGGTCTTGGCGCCATAGAAGGGGTCGCTGTTGCTGCCCATGACTTGCGCGTTGAGCTGCGAGAGACGCTCGACGGTCGCGGGGTCGGTGACGGCGACAAACGTCACCGGCTGGCGGCCCATGCCGCTCGGTGCATATTGGCCGGCTTCGATAATACGTGCAAGCTTTTCGGCCTCGACGGGACGATCGCTGTAGTTGCGGCAGCTGCGGCGGTGAATGAGTGCTTCGATAGTCTCCATGGTGTCTCCTTGCGGTGGCGTTGCAGATGCCCCGTTCATACCCGTCGGGCTCAAACGATAGACGGTCAATTGCCCGGCCAAAAGGATAGATTCCAATTGGGAAAGTAGGTTTGCATAAAAGTACCTTCAGAATGTGACAAACAAATGGGATGGTTAAACGTTTTATCCCGTCTACCCTGCGGTTTTTTACCACTTGCCTAAATGACGAACGCATAACCTCTGATAAGGGTTTTACTAAAGGAGTACCAACGTTTATCAATGCGCCGTGGTGGCGCCGGGCCAGGAGGTAACATCATGTTCCAGGCTGGAGATGTCGTCGAGACCGATTTCGAAGGATTTCTGAAGCTGCTGCGTTCCAAGACGCGCGCTTTCGTGTCGATCAACGATCACGAGTACTACATCACGCACACCGATGGCTATTGGCGTGTTCAGGATTGCGAGGCCCTCAACGACAAGGGCCACTTTACTGACTGTTCTGAGTTGGTCAACACGGTCTGCGAGGTCGTCGAGCTGCCGTGGATTGCCGGCAAGAGCCTGCATGACAGCTTCTCGGGCGCTACGGTCTATGAGGCCGTCGCCGCTTAACAGGCAATAAAACCCGATTTTCACGTGACCGCTGGCGCCGCCCCCGCGCCGGCGGTCTTTTTCTGCCGATAGGCCATAAAAATGCACGCATTTGCGGAGAGCCTGTTGACGATAGTCAAAACTCGGACTAATCTAGAGACACATAATTGGTCAAAAATCGGACAATTGAATGGTGGGATAGATGAATAGTGCGGTTACGCTGGTCGACTTCGATCGGTTGCTCAATGGACTCGACCATATCTATTCGGAGTTCTCGCGCGCCTGCGGCCTTTCGGACTGCGCCTACTGGATGCTCGTCGACACGAGTGCAGCGGGCGGAAGCGTTGCCGTGAGTCGGCTGACGAGTGAATGGTTCTACAGCAAACAGACCATCAATTCGGCGATTAAAACGCTTAGGGCGCGAGGGCTTGCGACGTTGGAGTTTGCCGAGGGCAGTCGTAAAAACAAGGTTGTACGACTGACCGAAGAAGGCGTGCGGTTTGCCAAGCGCTACGCGTTGCCGGCGCAAAAAGCCGAGCAACAGGCATTCGAGGCGCTCGAGCCGTGGGAACAGTGCGAGATCATGCGCTTGGTCGGTAAGTTCTCCCATGTTCTTAACGAAGAGTGCGAGGCATTTAAACGGCAAGTGGCCGCCGAGAACGAGACTGACGATAAGGGCGAGGGGGACGCATGCGACTCTTAATGAGGTTTATGAGGCCGTACCGCGGTCTGATTGCGGTGACGCTGTTTGCGGTGCTGATAGATAACGTCGGTACGCTGTTGGTTCCCACGATGCTGGCGAACATGGTCAACACCGGTATTACCACGGGTGATGTCGACTATATATTACGCAACGGCCTGTACATGCTTATCGCGACCGGCATGGCCAGCGGCGGCACGGTGCTGGGCTGCTATCTTTCGGCGCGCCTGGCCGCCAACGTGGCCTGCGATATCCGCAATGCCGTGTACGACAAGTCGCTCGAGCTGTCCGCCAGCGACTTTGAGCGCTTTGGCACGGGTTCGATGATCACGCGCTCGCTCAACGACATCAACGTGATTCAGCAAGCTGTCCTTCAGACGATTCAGCTGGTGCTGCCGGTGCCGTTCTTGGCCGTGGCAGGCATCATTTTTGCTTGGTTCATCGATCCCGCCATGGGTACGCTGCTGGGCGTGGTGGTTGCGATCGTGCTGGTGGCGGCGGTCTTTACCGTTGCCAACGCCGCGCCGATCTTTATGCGCCTGCAGAGCTTTATCGACCGCATGAACGTGGTGCTGCGCGAGAACATCGTGGGCGTGCGCGTCATCCGCGCATTTAACAAGGAGCGCCACGAGGAGCAGCGCCTGGACGAGGTGTTTAGCGATTACGCGGCCAATGCCATCAAGGTCAACCACCTGTTTGTGGGTCTCGACAGCTCCAGCTTCTTTTTGATGAATATCGCCGAGGTGGCGGTGCTGTGGGTGGGCGGCAACCGCGTGGGCGTCCACGCCATGCAAATCGGTAGCATCTCGGCCGTGCTGGAGTACGCGATCCTGATCCTGTTCTTTGTGATGACGGCGCAGATGGTGATTCTGACGCTCCCACGCGCCGCCGCATGCCTGAACCGTGCGCAGCAGGTGTTGGAGATTGAGCCGAGCATCGTGGACGGCAAGCGCACGCTGGACACGTGCGCGGCGGAGTCTGTTGACGGTGCCGACGCGGTGGCCGTGTTCGACCACATGTCGTTCCGTTTTGACGATGCCGACGAGGATACCCTGTGCGACCTGAGCTTTGCCTGTCGCCGTAGCCAGACCACGGCGATTGTAGGCTCGACGGGTTCGGGCAAGTCGACGGTGGCCAAGCTCTTGCTTCGCTTCCACGATGCCACGAAGGGCGCCATTCGCCTGAATGGCATCGATCTGCGCGACCTTTCGCAAGACGACATCCGCGGGCGTATCGCCTATGTGCCGCAGAAGGCATGGCTGTTCTCGGGTACGGTGGCGAGCAACCTGCGCTTTGGCAACGAAGACGCGACTGAGGCTGACATGCTCCATGCGCTGGAGGTTGCCCAGAGCACCTTTGTGCTCGACCAGCCCCAGGGGCTCGATACGCCGGTGGCCCAGGGCGGCACGAACTTCTCGGGTGGTCAGCGCCAGCGCCTGGCGATTGCCCGCGCACTCATGAAGCATGCCGATCTATATATCTTCGACGACAGTTTTTCGGCCCTGGACTTTAAGACCGATGCGGCACTGCGCCATGCGCTGCAGGACGAGACGTGCGATGCCGCGGTGCTCATCATCGCCCAGCGCATCTCGACTATTTTGCATGCCGATCAGATCGTGGTGCTCAAAGACGGCGAGATCGTGGGCCTAGGCACGCACGACGAGCTCATGGAAACCTGCGAGGTGTACCGCGCAATCGCGGAATCGCAGATGAAGGGAGGTGAGTAGCATGACCGAGGAGCTCAAGAAGCAGGGCATCGTCGATGGCGCTGCGGTTGTAGAGACAGTCGAGGAGACGGGCGTCGCGCCCGACCTGGACGAAGCCGCCAAGGCGGCGGAGCGCGAGGCTCGCCGCCAAGCGCTCTACGAGGAAAACGAACGTGCCGAGGACGAGCGCGCCCGCGCCGAGGCAGAGCGTATGCGCGACGTGGACGACGAAGACGAGGACGAGACGCCTCGGGATACCTGGGCGACGGTGCGCCGCCTGTGGAGTGAGGCTGCCGGCGACCATTGGCGCTTCTATATCGTGTTCGCGAGCATTGTGTTCTATGTCATCTTTAACACCGCCGCGCCGGCATATAGCGCCCGCGTGATCGATGAGCTGTGGGGCCACATTCAGGTGGCGTTTGCCAACGACACCACTTTCAGCATCACCTGGGAGAACTGCGGCAAGACCATTTTCGTCTACTTTATGATCTGGACTGCCGCTGCCTCGTTCTATGCGCTCCAGAGCTTTTTGATGTCGAGCGTCGCTGAGCGTCTCAATCTGCGCCTGCGCAACCGCATCGCGCAAAAGCTCAACCGTCTGCCGCTCGCCTATTTTGACGCGCATCGTCCCGGCGAGGTCGTCAGCCGCGCGACCAACGACCTGGACAAGATGTCCGAGAGCATGCAGCGCGGATTGCTGCAGCTGCTCGTGTCGATCGGCACGGTTGTTGGTGCTGTGAGCGTGATGTTCGTGTTCAGCGTGCAGCTTACGCTCGTCTTTCTGTTCTTTACGGCACTGTCGCTGCTGGTGACGAAGGTCGTCTCGCGCCGCACACACGATGTGACGGGCGAGCGCCAGGAGTGGGTGTCCAAGATTACGAGTGCGGTCGAGGAAGGCTATTCGGGCCGTCTGGTGATCCGCGCGTTTAACCGCGAACGCCAAAGTTCTGCCGAGGTGCACCAGGCCTCGGGCGAGCTGGCACGCGTGAGTGCCAAGGCCGACTTTATGATCAATGCCGTCGGCCCTGCGGTGCGCTTTATCGGCCGTTTGGCGCAGATCGTGATCGCGCTGGTGGGCTGCAGCATGCTGGTTGCCGGTCACATGACCGTCGGCGTGTTCCAGGCGTTCTTCCAGTTTATCTACGAGGCGTCCGAACCCATGACGCAGCTGTCGTTTACCTTCAACTCGCTGCAGAGCGCGTTGGCGAGTGCGGAGCGCGTGTTCGACCTGTTCGATGAGCCCGAGATGGAGGCCGATCCGCTGCCGGACGAGGCCGCCAAGCTGCCGGGTCGCGTTGAGGGTCGCGTCTCCTTTGAGCACGTGCGCTTTGGTTATTCGCCCGACAAGCCGCTTATGCACGACGTGTCGTTTACCGCCGAGCCGGGCCAGAAGATTGCCGTGGTGGGAACCACGGGCGCGGGCAAGACGACGCTCATCAACCTGCTCATGCGCTTCTACGAGATTGACGGCGGGCGTATTACGCTCGACGGCGTGGATACGAGCC
>URTL01000033.1 GCA_900550785.1 uncultured Collinsella sp.
CTCTGCAGCAGCCACAAGACGCTTTTCAATCTTATCCCACGGCGTGAGCAGGTCAGAGAGCGACACGACCGCGAAGTCGTGGGCAAGCGGGGCGCCGAGCACCGCCGACCCGCTCTGAGCCGCGGTGGCCCCGGCGATAACTTCCACGTCTACATCGGGGTAGTCCTCCGCAAGCTCCAGCACGGGGCTCGCCATGCCGTACACGCCCGCGTCACCGCTGCACACGAGCGCCACGGCTTCTCCGCTCTGCGCGCGAGAAAGCGCCAGGCGGCACCGTTCGACCTCGTGCATCATCGGCGTCGCGAGATGCGCCGCGTCGGGCACGGCGGCGAGCGCGAGCTCCACGTATTTCGTGTACCCCACAACGACGTCGGCCGCCTCGAGCGAGCGCCGAGCCGCAATCGTCATGCCGTCGGGGCCGCCCGGGCCGATCCCCACCACGAAGAGCTTTCCCATCACCGCTCCTTAAACGAAAGTTTGATAGTTACCTTGGAAAACGCGACGGTCACGCCGCCGTGAGCGAGCTTCGGGAAGATAAGTTTGCCCCCCTCCGCGAGCGCCGCGCGCTCGCACACGAGCTCAAAGCCCGCTCGCGTATCGAACGCCCCCGCAAAGGTGAGCGCAGAGACCTCGCCCAGCGAAAATCCCGCACAGGCGGCAGGCACCACGCCGCGCTCGCGCAGGGCGGCAGCCGCTGCCAGGTCGTGAACGAACACGCACGGCTGCGTGTTCTCGGTCTGCGAGAGCTCCTCCTTGGAGGCGCTCCGGCACTGCTCGCTGGTTCCCGGACGCACCTCGTCGGCGATCGCGAACACCTCGGTAGCTGCCGGCGATGCCTCGATGAGGTCGACACCCATCGCGGGGTGCTGGGCGCCCTGGCCGGCAAACAGAAACGCTACGCTACCCATGCGCACGCACCCTTCAGGACGTGCTCGGCGCCATCGACCAGATCGTCGACGATTTCGCGCGCGCTCTGGCGCTCGTTCACCATGCCGGCAATCTGTCCGCACAGATACGAACCCTCTTCGTAATTGCCGTCCTTGGCGGCCTTGCGAAGGGCACCCGTGCCCATGGCCCCGAGTTCCTCGACACTTACGCCCGCCGCCTCACTTTTGGCGTAGGCATTGGTGAAGGGGCTCTTAAGCGCACGCACCGGATGTCCCGTCGAACGGCCAGTCGCGCGCGTCGAGGTGTCTCCCGCCTTGAGCACCAGCTCTTTGTATTGCTCGGAGACGGTGCACTCATCGGCAACGAGAAAACGCGTGCCCACTTGGACGCCAGCGGCGCCAAGCATAAAGGCGGCCGCCACACCGCGGCCATAGGCGATGCCGCCAGCCGCAACCACGGGAATATCGACCGCATCGACGACCTGCGGGACAAGTGCCATCGTCGAGGTCTCGCCAATATGGCCGCCCGATTCGGTGCCCTCGGCAACAACCGCCGTAGCTCCACGACGCGCCACGAGGCGCGCCAACGCCACCGAAGCAACGACCGGGATGACCTTGATGCCAGCCTCGTTCCACGCCTTCATGTACTTGGTGGGATTGCCGGCACCGGTCACCACTACGGGCACCTGCTCATCAATCACCACTTGTGCGACCTCGTCGACAAACGGGCTCATGAGCATAACGTTGACGCCAAAGGGCTTATCCGTCTTGGCGCGCAGCTCATGAATCTGGTCGCGCAGCCAGTTTGCGTCGGCATTCATGGCCGCGATAATGCCTAAGCCGCCTGCCTCGGACACAGCAGATGCCAACGAGGCGTCGGCAATCCAGGCCATGCCACCCTGGAACACGGGCTTTTCGATGCCGAGCAAATCGCAGAGAGGAGACTTGAGCATCACTACTTCTCCAATGCCGCCTCGACCGTATCGACGAACTCGCCAACCGTCTTGGGGTTCTCCTCGGTATCGAGCTCAATGCCAAACTCGTCCTCGACGGCAACGAGGATCTCGACGGTACCCAGGCTGTCGAGGCCAATCTCCTCGAGCGTGGACTCGGGCTTCATCTCGACATCGTCAAGACCAGCGGTCTCGCGGATAACGTCGCAAACGCGCTCGAAGGTCTTCTGATCTGCCATGGTAGTTCTCCTTTGTTTGTGCCCTAGGGGCGTTTTTTTTCCTATGTGCGACTACTTCCAACGAAGCAGATAGCCACCTATATCCAGGCCGGCGCCAAATCCAACGAGGGCGATGGTGTCGTCCTCATTCAGTGCGTCGGTACGTGCCAGCCGGTCAAGCGCAAAGGGAATGCAGGCGCTCGAAATGTTGCCGGTCTCGCGTAGCGTTCGAACCACGCGCTCGTCTGGCACGCCGAGACGCTTGACCGCCTGACTCAGGATTCGTTCGTTAGCCTGATGGAATACAAAATGATCGATGTCTTCGACCGAAATGCCCGCATCGCTCGCAAGCTTATGGACCGTGTCGCAGATGGCGTTGACGCCGAACTTGAACACGCGGCGACCATTCATGGACAGCACGCTCGCGCTATCTGCGGAGTCCTTAAACGGCGAGGTGCCGACCAGACCGGGAACGCGCAACGTCTCGACGTCGGGCGCCGTCGAAAGCTCAACGGCAAGGGGGTTGTCTCCCCCAGCCCCTATCACTGCAGCGCCCGCGCCGTCGCCAAAGAGCACGCAGGTGGCACGGTCGGTCCAGTCGAGCGCGCGCGTCATCTGCTCGGCAGCAACGACAAGCACGCGCTCGGCACGGCCGCGGGCGATATAGCCCTCGGCGACATCGAGCGCAAATACGAAGCCGGCGCAGGCCGCCGAGACATCGAAGGCAGGGCACGTCGCGCCTAGTCGCTCAGCAACGGCACACGCCTCAGCGGGAACAAGGTGGTCACCCGTCGTCGTCGAGCAGACGATCAGATCCAGCTGGCTCGCGTCGATTCCGGACACCTGGAGTGCCCGCTCGCTCGCCGCTACAGCAAGGTCGTCAAGTAACTCGGTGGTGCAGACATGGCGGCTCTTGATACCGGTGCGGGTAAAAATCCACTCATCCGAGGTATCGAGGAACTCAGACAGCTCGTCATTGGAAACACTGCGCTTAGGAAGCGCCGAGCCTGTTCCAAGAATCGTGAAACCCATCACTAACCTCCTTTGAGTTGTTGACGTGTTTACATCGACCAAGAGAGGATAGCGCATTTCAGTCGTTGTTGACGTGTTAACATTAAATTGTCCAAATGCGACAAAGGCTTCACATTGTGTCTATCTCTCGACACCATTGCGCGATTGCCTTATTAACTTAGGAGGTAGCAGCCGTTATGGATGCCAAATTAACGATCGTCGACGTAACCGGATCGACCAACGATGACCTGCTCGAGGCAGGAAAACAGGGTGCGCCGCACGGCACAGGACTTGCCGCCCGCGCGCAAACGGCAGGACGCGGCCGGCGCGGCCACAAGTGGGATTCAACCGCCGGCAACCTATTGCTTTCGATTGTCCTGCGTCCATGCGTTAATCCCGCAAAGTACTCTGGTCTTGCCGCCGTCAGCGGCCTAGCGGTGCTCGAAGCACTCGAAAAGCAGGGTCTTGCAAACGAGATTGGCCTCAAATGGCCCAACGACCTGGTCGCGCGAGGACGCAAGCTCGGCGGCATTCTGGTCGAGGCCGCACGCGATAACGAAGGCAAACCTTTCGCCGTCTGCGGCATTGGTGTCAACGTAAACTACACGCCCCAAGAGGTGCCCGATGGCGGCCTGGCGGCAATTGGCCTCTCGGACCTCAACGAGAGCGTTCCCGCCGTCGACATGCTCCTCGATGTGGTCTATCACGCAGTTATAGACGCTGTAGATAGCTGGGCAGAGCGCCTCAACGCCAAGGAAGAAGACGCCGGTCCGCTCGCGCCCGTCCACGACGAATATATCGCTCACCTCAATTGGATCGGGAAGCACGTTATCGCCCGCTCCCCCGCTGGAGACGAGCTGGCACGAGGCATATTTAGAACGGTCGACGATTGCGGCCGCGCATGCATTGAGACCGAGAGCGGCTTGTGCGTCTTCCACTTCGAAGAAGCATCCTTGCGCCCCCTGAGCGAATAGGGCGCCGCAGCCGCCGGCTCGGCAGACGAATTCGCTATCCCAAAATCTAAACTCAAAACAAAAGGGCCCCGCTACCGTAACGGCAGCGGGGCCCTTTAAGCTATGAGCGATATCGCTTAGAGCTTGATGTCGATGTCGACGCCAGCGGGGAGGTCGAGACGCATGAGCGAATCAACGGTGCCCGAGGTGGGGTCGAGGATGTCGATGAGGCGCTTGTGGGTGCGCATCTCGAACTGCTCACGGGAGTCCTTGTTCACGTGCGGCGAGCGGATAACCGTGTACAGGTTACGCTCGGTGGGCAGGGGGACAGGACCGGAAACGCGAGCGCCGGTCTTCTGAGCGGTCTCAACGATGAGCTTCGCGGACTGATCGACGACCTCGTGATCATAGCCCTTGAGGCGAATGCGGATCTTCTGGGTAGCCAACTTAAACCTCCAAAGAGTGCGAGAGATGTTCTCGCGGATTACGTAACAGGGAGCTCGAACTTAGGCGTTCTTGCTCATGACCTCGTCCACAATGGACTTGGGCGCGGGCTCATAAGAGTCGAACTGCATCGTGTAGGATGCACGGCCCTGGGTCTGGGAGCGAAGGTCGGTAGCGTAACCGAACATCTCGCCCAGCGGCACCTTGGCACGGATGAGCTTGCTGTTCTTGCGATCCTCCATGCCCTCGATCTTGCCGCGGCGACCGGAGAGGTTGCCCATAACGTCGCCCATGTACTGCTCGGGGGTCTCGACCTCGACAGCCATGATCGGCTCGAGCAGCTGCGGATCGGACTTCTTGAGGGCGTCCTTGATAGCCATGGAACCGGCGATCTTGAAGGCGGCCTCGGAGGAGTCGACCTCGTGGTAAGAACCGTCGAACAGGGTGACCTTGACGTCGAGGACCGGGAAGCCGGCGATAACACCGGTGTTCAGGGCCTCCTGGATGCCCTTGTCGATGGACGGGATGTACTCCTTGGGCACGACGCCGCCGACGATAGCGTTGACGAACTCGTAGCCGAAGCCCTCCTCCATCTTCTCGAGCTTGATGACGGCGTGGCCGTACTGACCGCGACCGCCGGACTGACGGACGAACTTGCCCTCAGCCTTCTCGACGTCGTGACCAGCGGTCTCGCGGTAGGCAACCTGGGGCTTACCAACGTTAGCGTCAACCTTGAACTCGCGGAGCAGACGGTCGACGATGATCTCGAGGTGCAGCTCGCCCATGCCGGCGATGATGGTCTGGCCGGTCTCGTGGTTGGTGGACACCTGGAAGGTCGGGTCCTCCTCGGCGAGCTTGGTCAGAGCGAGGGACATCTTGTCCTGCTCGGCCTTGGTCTTGGGCTCGATGGCAACGTCGATAACGGGCTTAGCGAACTCGATCTTCTCGAGGACGATCTCCTTGCCCTCTTCGCACAGGGTGTCACCGGTGGTGGAGTTCTTGAAGCCGACGCAAGCGACGATGTCGCCGGCGGCAGCGTCGTCACGGTCGATACGCTCGGCGGCGTTCATCTCGAGGATGCGGCCGAGGCGCTCGCGCTGACCGTTGGAAGCGTTGACCACGTAGGAGCCGGACTCGGCGCGGCCGGAGTAAACGCGGACGTAGGTGAGCTTACCGACGAACGGGTCGGTCATGATCTTGAAGACCAGGCCGGAGAAGGGCTCGTCGAAGGAAGGATGACGCTGGATCTCCTCGCCGGTGTCCGGATCGGTACCGGTGACGGCCTCGACGTCGAGCGGGCTGGGCAGGTAGTCGACGACAGCGTCGAGCAGCTCCTGAACGCCCTTGTTCTTGTAGGCGGAGCCCACGAAGACGAGGTTGAGCTCGTTGGCCAGAACGCCCTTGCGCAGAGCAGCCTTGAGCTCCTCGACGGTGAAGTCCTCCTCCATGAGGATCTTCTCCATGAGCTCGTCGTCAAAGCTGGCAGCAGCGTCGAGGAGCTCCTCGCGCTTGGTGGCAGCGATGTCGGCAAACTCAGCCGGGATCTCGTCCATCGGCTCGGGGTAGGTCATGCCCTTCTCGTCGGCCTTGAAGTCCCATGCAGTCATGGTGACCAGGTCGATGACGCCCCAGAAGTTGTCCTCGGCGCCCATCGGGACCTGAGCGGCCACGGCGTTGGCGTCGAGACGATCCTTCATGGTCTCGATAGCGTTGAAGAAATCAGCGCCCACGCGGTCATACTTGTTGATGAAGGCGATGCGGGGGACGTTGAAGGTAGAAGCCTGACGCCAAACGGTCTCAGACTGGGGCTGAACGCCGGCAACGGCGTCGAAGACGGCGACAGCGCCATCGAGGACGCGCAGGCAGCGCTCGACCTCGGCGGTGAAGTCAACGTGGCCCGGGGTGTCGATGATCTGGATGCGGTAGTCCTTACCGTCCTTGTTCCAGAAGCACGTGGTAGCAGCGGAGGTAATGGTTACGCCGCGCTCCTGCTCCTGAACCATCCAGTCCATGGTGGCAGCGCCCTCATGGACCTCACCGATCTTGTGGGTCTTACCGGTGTAGTAAAGAATACGCTCGGTCGTGGTGGTCTTACCGGCATCGATGTGGGCCATGATGCCGATGTTACGGGTATCGGAAAGCTTGTACTTAGGCTTAGCCATGTTAGTTCCTTACCTTAACTTACCAACGATAGTGAGAGAACGCGCGGTTGGCCTCGGCCATCTTGAAGACGTCCTCACGCTTCTTGACGGAAGCGCCCAGGCCGTTGGAAGCGTCGAGGATCTCGTTGGCGAGACGCTCGGCCATGGTCTTCTCCTTGCGAGCGCGGGAGAAGTTGACGATCCAGCGGATACCCAGAGCGGTGGAACGACGGGAGTTGACCTCCATCGGGACCTGATAGGTAGCGCCACCGACACGCTTGGGCTTGACCTCGAGCGTGGGCTTGACGTTGTCCATAGCCTTCTTGAAGGTAGCGAGAGCGTCGCCACCCTCGGACTTCTCGGCAACGATCTCGAAAGCGGTGTAAACGATGCGCTCAGCGGTGGCCTTCTTGCCGTCAAGAAGGACCTTGTTGATGAGCTGAGTCACCAGGCGGTTGTTGTAAACGGCGTCAGGCTGAACCTCACGACGATTAGCTGCTGCACGACGCGGCATGTGAAATCTCCTTAAGTGTCTACCGTACGGCGCTTAGGCGGCACACGGCGAAAGTATCAAAACGTTATCTGGCTTATTTGGCCTTGGGGCGCTTAGCACCGTACTTGGAACGGGCCTGCATACGGTTCTGGACCGGAGCAGCGTCGTAGGCGCCACGGATGACGTGATAACGGACACCAGGGAGGTCACGGACACGACCGCCGCGGACGAGCACGATGGAGTGCTCCTGCAGGTTGTGGCCCTCACCCGGGATGTAAGCAGTAACTTCGATGCCGTTGACGAGGCGAACACGGGCAACCTTGCGAAGAGCCGAGTTCGGCTTCTTGGGGCTCGTGGTGAAGACGCGGGTGCACACGCCGCGCTTCTGGGAGTTGTGCTGCAGAGCAGCGTTCTTGGATTTCTTGGGCACGGAACGACGGCCCTGGCGAACCAGCTGGTTAATAGTAGGCAAAGCGTACTCCTTCTCGAATGATTCCAGCTTTCTGTAAAGTGCAACGGCTTGAATCGAGGGGTCAGCATCCCCCTACGAAACACGCAGTTCGATAGGATACGTGGCGTTAGCTGTGCCGTCAACAGACCACGCCGCCGGGCGTATCCCAAAATTGGCACATTTCCGCAAAGCCTACACAAAAGGAATCCCCTCCTGTGCGCGGGAGCTGATTCCCGGGACGGGCGGCACAGGGGTTAAGTTTGCTGCTCTACAGTCCTGGCTCGCACGGAGGCCACATTAAGTGGCCTCCGGCTCGTGCGGAACTCGCGACAAACTTAACCCCTCTGCCGCCCGTCCCGGGAATCCGACGTACTCGTCGGGGCAACGTTCCTCATCAAAAAAAGGCCCGCTCCCCTATTGGGAAGCGAGCCTTTATAAGGGCGGTTAACGTATTTGGAAGTTACTCCTCGTCGTTGTCCTTGGCCTCTTCGGCGTCGTCGGTGTCCACGAGCTGGTTGAGCAGCTCGTCGAGGGAAGCCATGTCCTCGTTGATGGCACCGTTGGCGGGAGCCTTCTTGTCGTCGATCGGGGCGCCCAGGAGCTCCTCGTCGGCGTCGGCGTGATGCGTCGGCGCGGCGGAGGTGCCCAGCAGGATGTCGTCCGGACCGTCGGGGCTAAAGACCATCTGCAGCAGCTGCGAGAGGTCTTCCTCGTCGGCAACGTCGTCGTTGTTCTCGAGGATGTAGAGCAGGTCGTGGGCCTCCAGACCGTCACGGAGCTCCTCGATCGCCTTGGCACCGATGCCATCGATGCGCAGCAGATCCTCCTCGGACTTGCCGACCAGGTCGCCGACCGTCTCGATGCCGACCTCGCTGAACTTGTTGGTCCAGCGCTGCGACACGCCCAGGTCGTCGAACAGGTACAGGCGAGCCTTCTCGGCGGAGATGGTGTGGCCGTTGCGGGTGAACGAACCGTCAGCACCACCGAACTCGTCGTAGCCGGCCCAGTCGAGCTGCTGCGGGAGCTGCTCGTCCAGGTCCTTGAGCTCCACAGGAGCCCACTCGGGCAGCGACTTAGCGTTGGGCGAAGCCGGGCCGTCGATGTCCACGTAGCCGTCGGCCGTGCGATACGTCAGCTTGGCGTTGGCGTACGGCTTGAGGCCGGTACCGGCCGGGATCTTCTTACCGACGATGACGTTGGACTTAAGGTCGAGCAGGTGGTCGACCTTGCCCTCGATGGCAGCCTCGGTAAGGACGCCGGCGGTACGGATGAACGAAGCGCTCGACAGCCAAGAGTCGATGTTGGACGCAACCTTGAGCGTACCCAGGATGACGGGCTCGGCCACGGGAGCCTGACCGCCCAGACGGGCAACGCGCTCGACCTCGTCGGCAAACTCGTAGCGGTCGACGTACTGACCAAGCAGGTACTTGGAGTCGCCGGGGTTGGTGATCTGAACGCGACGCAGCATCTGACGTGCGAGCACCTCGATGTGCTTGTCGTTCAGGTCGACGCCCTGGCTGGTGTAGACGTCCTTGACGCTCTCGACGAAGGTGTGCATCGTCGACTCGATGTCGGTCAGCTTGCGCAGGTTGCGGAAGTTGACGAAGCCCTTGGTGATCTGGTCGCCGGCGCGAACCTCGCAGCCGTCCTCGATCTCGGGCATAAAGCGCACCGAAGCGGGGACGCGACGCTCGTCGAGGACACGGGTGTGATCCTCGGAGTCGGTGAGCGTCAGCACGTACTCGGACTTCTCGGGCTTAATCGAGAGGTGGCCGGAGTACGGAGCCAGCTCGGCCTCGCGACCCAGGATCTTCTCGTTGACGTTGCCGACGATATCGAACATACGGCTGACCGTAGGCAGACCCTGCGTAATATCGTCGACGCCAGCGACGCCGCCGGAGTGAATGGTACGCATCGTAAGCTGCGTACCAGGCTCGCCGATGGACTGGGCGGCAATAATGCCGACCGCGGTACCGATGGCGACCGGACGACGGGTGGAAAGATCCCAGCCGTAGCACTTCTGGCACACGCCGTACTTGGAGCGGCAGGTGAGCAGCGCGCGAAGCTTGACCTTCTTGAGGCCGGCATCGACCATCTTCTGGATGTCGGCGACTTTCTCGATGTAGCCGTCCCGCTCAAAGAGCACGGTGCCATCGGGAGCCACGACGTCCTCAATGAAGCAACGGCCGACGAGGTCGGTGTTGAGGTCGGTGGTGCCGGGGATGATGAGGTTGTAGGTGACGCCCTCGTGCGTACCGCAGTCCTCCTCGCGGACGATGACGTCCTGGGCCACGTCGACCAGACGACGGGTCAGGTAACCAGAGTCCGAGGTGTGGGATGCGGTATCGACCAGGCCCTTACGGGCGCCGTAGGTCGAAATGAAGTACTCGAGCGGCAGCAGGCCCTCGCGGAAGTTCGCCTTAATGGGAAGGTCGATCGTCTCGCCGGACATGTCTGCCATCAGGCCACGCATGCCACCGAGCTGACGCAGCTGGGTCTTAGAACCACGGGCGCCGGAGTCGGCCATCATGTAGAGCGGGTTCTCCTCGTCGAACATGTCGAGCATGAGCGCTGCAACCTTATCGGTACAAGCGGTCCACTCGTTAACGACTTCGATGTGGCGCTCCGTCTCGTTGATGAAGCCCTCCTCGAAGTACTCGTTGATCTGGTCGACATTGGCCTGGGCGTGGTCGAGCAGCTCCTGCTTCTCGGCAGGGATGAGAGCGTCCCACACCGAGATGGTGAGGCCGGCGCGGGTAGCGTAGTGGAAGCCGGAGTACTTGATGGCGTCGAGGATCGGACCGACCTTGGCCTCGGGGTAACGATCGCAGCAGTCCGCAACCAGCTTGGCCACGTCGCCCTTGACCATCTTGTAGTTCATGAACTCATAGTCTTCGGGCAGGCACTGGCGGTTGAAGATGATGCGACCGATAGAGGTCTCGAAACGCGCGGTCTTGTTGCCGGTGACGTCATAGTCGACAAACTCGTTCTTGCCGTTCTTGACGCGGAAGATACGGGTGCCGTCCTCGTTGATGACGTTGGCGTCGGCAGCGGACACGCGGACCTGAATCTTAGCCTGCATGTCGACCTCGGAGCGGCAGTCATAGGCGTGCAGCGCGTCGTCGAAGCTGGCGAACACGTGGTTCTCGCCCGGCAGACCCTCGCGAACCTGGGTGAGGTAGTACACACCGATGATCATGTCCTGCGAAGGAATGTTGACCGGCTTGCCGGATGCCGGCGAGCGCAGGTTATTCGCAGAGAGCATGAGCACGCGGGCCTCGGCCTGAGCCTGGCTGGACAGCGGCACGTGGACAGACATCTGGTCGCCGTCGAAGTCGGCGTTGAAGGGCGAGCAGACCAGCGGGTGCAGGTGGATAGCCTTGCCCTCGACCAGCACCGGCTCAAAGGCCTGGATGGACAGACGGTGCAGGGTCGGTGCACGGTTGAGCAGCACGACGCGGCCGTCGATGACCTCTTCGAGGATGTCCCACACAAAGGTGGCACCACGGTCGATAGCGCGCTTGGCGCCCTTGATGTTCTCGACCTTGCCAAGCTCGACCAGGCGCTTCATGACGAAGGGCTTGAAGAGCTCCAGCGCCATGGTCTTGGGCAGACCGCACTGGTGCAGCAGCAGCTTGGGGTCGGTAACGATAACCGAACGGCCGGAGTAGTCGACACGCTTACCCAGCAGGTTCTGACGGAAGCGACCCTGCTTGCCCTTGAGGGCCTCGGCGAGCGACTTGAGCGGGCGACCGCCACGGCCAGAGACCGGGCGACCACGGCGGCCGTTGTCGAACAGGGCGTCCACGGACTCCTGGAGCATGCGCTTCTCGTTGTTCACGATGATCGCGGGGGCGTCCAGGTCGAGCAGGCGCTTGAGTCGGTTGTTACGGTTGATCACGCGACGGTACAGGTCGTTGAGGTCGGACGCGGCGAAGCGGCCGCCGTCGAGCTGGACCATCGGGCGCAGATCGGGCGGAATGACCGGGATGACATCCAGAATCATGTTCGCGGGGCTGTTGCCGCCCTTCAGGAAGGCGTCAACGACCTCGAGGCGCTTGACGGCCTTCTCGCGCTTCTGCTTCTGGGAGTCCTCGTCGGCGATGATGGCCTTGAGCTTCTCGGCCTCGGAAGGAAGGTCGATGGCAGCGAGCAGGTCGCGGACGGCCTCGGCACCCATGCCACCCTTGAAGTACATGGAGTAGTAGCGAGTCATCTCGCGGAACAGCGGCTCATCGGAAATGAGGTCGCGCTCGCTGAGCTTCATGAAGGCGTTGAAGGCGTCCGTGCGGAGTTGCTTGTCATCCTTGCACTCTTCCTCGATGTCGACGATGCCAGAGGCGATCTCCTCGGGGGTCAGCGGCTCCTCGTCGGAGAACTCGTCAAAGTTCTCGGGGTTGCCCTGCTCCTTGAGGGACTCGATCTGGCGGGCGCACTCGGCATCGATCTCTTCCAGATCGGCGGCGAGCTCCTCGCGCAGGTCGTCGGCGTCGGCCTCGCGAGCCTCGTAGTCGACCTCGGTGATGATGTAGCTGGCAAAGTACAGAACCTTCTCGAGGTCCTTGGACTTGATGTCGAGCATACGGCTCATCGGGAAGCTCGTGGGGCTCTTGAAGTACCAGATGTGGGACACGGGAGCGGCGAGCTCGATGTGGCCCATGCGGTCGCGACGCACCTTGGCCGAGGTGACCTCGACGCCGCAGCGCTCGCAGACGATGCCCTTAAAGCGGATGCCCTTGTACTTGCCGCAGGAGCACTCCCAGTCCTTGGCGGGACCGAAGATCTTCTCGCAGAACAGGCCGTCCTTCTCGGGCTTGAGGGTACGGTAATTGATGGTCTCCGGCTTCTTGACCTCACCGTGCGACCAGGAACGGATCTGGTCGGCGGAGGCAAGGGAGATCTTTACCGAGTCAAAATCAGTAGCTTCGAAATCTGCCACAGTCAACTACTCCTTATCAGTGGTCGTGGCGGCGACAGCCTCGGGCGCCTCGGCGGTCTCGGCATCCTGGGCCTCGACGTCGGCGTCAACGCCGGCGAGCGCAGCCAGGTCGTCGAGAGCAGAGGTCTCCTCGGCGGTCACAGGGGCGGAGGCGTCCTCGTCGGCATCGTGCATGGGCTCGATGTCCAGTGCGAGGGAGCGGATCTCCTTGACGAGAACCTTGAAGGACTCGGGAATACCCGGGACAGGAACGTTCTCGCCCTTGACGATGGACTCGTAGGTCTTGACGCGGCCCACGGTATCGTCGGACTTGACGGTCAGGATCTCCTGCAGGACGTTGGAAGCACCGTAAGCGTACAGTGCCCAAACTTCCATCTCGCCGAAGCGCTGGCCGCCGAACTGAGCCTTGCCGCCCAGAGGCTGCTGGGTAACCAGGCTGTAAGGGCCAGTCGAACGGGCGTGGATCTTGTCGTCGACCATGTGGCCGAGCTTGAGGATGTAGGACGTACCCACGGTAATGGGCTCGCGGAATTCCTCGCCGGTGCGGCCGTCGAACAGACGGGTCTTGCCGCGCTCGTCAAGCTGGGTGACGAACTCGGGGCGCATGTGATCGCCAAAGGCAGCGGTGGCCTTGTTGAGCATGTTCTTGTTGGCACGACGGATGACCTCGGCGATCTCGTCCTCCTTGGCGCCGTCGAAGACGGGCGTCGCGGTGAAGAACGGACCGGGGACGTACTTGTCAGAGTCGGCCTGCTCGGTATCCCAACCGCAGGCAGCAGCCCAGCCAAGGTGGCACTCGAGCAGCTGGCCGACGTTCATACGCGAAGGAACGCCCAGCGGGTTGAGGATAACGTCGATCGGGGTACCGTCAGCCATGTAGGGCATGTCCTCGACCGGCAGAACGTTACAAATAACACCCTTGTTGCCGTGGCGGCCGGCGATCTTATCGCCCTGCTGGATCTTACGACGCTGGGCGACGTAGACGCGCACCTGCTCGTTGACGCCGGGGGCCAGGTCGTCGCCGTTCTCGCGGCTAAAGCGGACAACGTCGATAACGCGGCCGTAAGCGCCGTGAGGCATCTTAAGGGAGGTGTCGCGGACGTCGTGGGCCTTGGCACCGAAGATGGCGCGCAGCAGGCGCTCCTCGGCGGTCAGAGCGCTCTCGCCCTTAGGCGTGACCTTGCCGACCAGGATGTCGCCAGGGCCGACCTCGGCGCCGATGCGGATGATGCCGTCCTCGTCGAGGTTGGCAAGCATGTCCTCGGAGAGGTTCGGGATCTCGCGGGTGATTTCCTCGGGGCCGAGCTTGGTGTCGCGGGCGTCGATCTCGTGACGGGTGATGTTGATGGTCGTCAGCAGGTCCTCGGCCACCAGGCGCTCGGACACGACGATGCCGTCCTCGTAGTTAAAGCCTTCCCACGGCATGTATGCCACGGTGAGGTTCTGGCCCAGCGCGAGCTCGCCATGATCGGTCGAAGGACCGTCAGCCAGGGGCTCGCCCTGCTCAACGGTGTCACCGACGCGCACGAGCGGACGGTGGTTGATGCAGGTGGACTGGTTGGAGCGCTGGTACTTGGCCAGGTGATACTCGTCCATGCCGCCGGCATGCTTGACGATAATCTTGGAGGCGTCGGCAAAGATGACCTCGCCGGCGTTCTTAGCCAGGGTGACCTCGCCGGAGTCCAGGGCGGCGCGACGCTCCATGCCGGTACCGACATAGGGAGCGGCAGGGTGAACCAGCGGCACGGCCTGACGCTGCATGTTAGCGCCCATCAGCGTACGCTTGGCGTCGTCGTGCTCGAGGAACGGGATCAGCGTAGCTGCGACGGAGAGCATCTGGCGCGGCGAGACGTCCATGTAGTCGACGTCCTCGACGGGCACGTCGGCGGGAGCGCCGAAGGAGCCGTCGAAGTCGCGGGTACGGGCGATCACGGTGTGCGGACGGACAAGCTTGCCCTCGGCATCGGTCGTGATGAACTCGTTGGTCTTGGGATCGAGCGGCGTGTTGGCCGGCGCGATGACGTGCTTCTCTTCCTCGTCAGCGGTCATCCAGTCGATCTGGTCGGTGGCAACGCCGTTCTCGACGCGGCGGAACGGAGCCTCGATGAAGCCGTACTCGTTGACGCGGGCGTAGAGGGCGAGCGAGCCGATCAGGCCGATGTTGGGGCCTTCGGGGGTCTCGATCGGGCACATGCGGCTGTAGTGCGAGTTGTGAACGTCGCGGACGGCCGTCGGCACGTTGGTGCGGCGGCTGGAGCCGGACTTGTGGCCGGCAAGACCGCCAGGGCCGAGTGCGGACAGACGGCGCTTGTGGGTCAGACCGGTCAGGGGGTTCGCCTGGTCCATGAACTGCGAGAGCTGCGAGGAACCGAAGAACTCCTTGATGGAGGCCACGATCGGGCGGATGTTGATGAGCGACTGCGGGGTGATCTCGTCGATGTCCTGGGAGCTCATGCGCTCACGGACGACGCGCTCCATACGGCTCATGCCGATACGGAACTGGTTGGCGACG
>URTL01000034.1 GCA_900550785.1 uncultured Collinsella sp.
AGTCAGGACTGTCCGAGCAGGCGACTTCATATGCCGCCGCGCGGCCGGGGCGAACCCCTCCCAAAGATTTTCAAAAAAGTTGTTGACGCGCGCGTAACGACTCGTCTAATATATCCCTTGCGCGATGGACCTGTAGCTCAGTTGGTTAGAGCGTCCGGCTGATAACCGGGAGGTCACAAGTTCGAATCTTGTCAGGTCCACCATCAAAACTGTGAAGAGCCTCGAGGCATGGCCTCGGGGCTTTTTTCTTGTGTGTGATAAAACTCATTTTGGTTTTGTGTGCTGTGCGAAAGATTGGGTAGTATAGCTATTCAATGCGGCGAAGGCGCCGCGTGTTAACCGCTACGTACCGGAGGTGTTCCATGGTTCGTGTCGACATAGAGACCATCGTCATGGCCGCCGGTCCCGTGCCATCGCTTATCGTACTTCGCGAGCGCTGCAGCAAATCGGACTCCCCCGCGCCGTTGCGCTCCCTTTCTATCCAAACTGGTTCGTTTGAGGCTGCGGCTATTAGCCGCGGTATCGACAGCGGTCGTGCCGAGCGCCCGATCGCCCATGACCTGCTGCTCGACACGCTTGATGCCCTGGATGCAAAACTCGAGCGCATCGAGATTGTCCGTGCCGAGCCTCCCGTGTTCTATGCGACGGTCGTTGTTTTGGCCGACAGCAACGAGCATAGGATCGATGCGCGTCCGAGCGATGCCATCGCCCTCGCCGTGCGCAGCAATGCTCCCATGTTTGTTGAGGACGACATCATGAACCGCCTGGGGACCGTCTCTCCGGTTGCCGAGGAAGTCGATGACGAGCAGGAATTTGAGAAGTTCGACGAGTTCGTCCATACGCTCTCGCCCGATGATTTTTAAATGACGAGTAGCCATGAGACGGAGTGTGCACTGATGGGTCGCGGCGTTTCAGCCGAAGCCGCCGCCATTGCCCGCGAGGCCCAGATGCGCTCGGAGGCATCCGAGGCCGCACGCATCGCCTATGTGACGCAGGCCCGTACGCTTCGCGAGCGCCGTGCCTCCTTTATCAAGATGGTTGCCGTCTCCGCACTTGTCGCGGCAATCTCCTCGCGCCTTCGTGGTACAGTTGGTGCGCTTGGGTTTTCGATTTCGACGGGCTTGGTCATCTGGGGCGTGGTCGATGCCGTGATGCTGACCAACCAGATCAAGGTACTCGATAAGCGCGCCGCCGATATGATGCGCGCCCGCGACGCCGCCGCCGAGATCGCTGCCGAGGCACAAGAGATGTAACGACGCCGGACTCGATGGGAAGGTCTAAAAATGGCACAGGATATGCAGGACGCCGGAAACGTCTCCGCCGAGCTCGACGCCATGGTGTGCGACCTCATCGGGGCATTTTTAGACGACCTGGCCGCTGGTGAGAACCCCGGCGTTGTCGTTGCGATCGAAGACGCCGCGTCCAACCGCTATCTGGCGGCACTCGACGAGGACGGCGAGGAGGCATGCCTCGAGGCTGCCACCAACTTTATCTCCGAGCACAAGATGGGCCTTAAGGACGAGGGCCTGGGTCGCATCGCCCGTTACGCCATCGGCTACACTGGTTGTGTCGAAATTGATGGCGGCTACCATGACGCCCTGCTTGTGAGTTTCTTTGAGACGACGCTCGAGAGCGGCTTTTCGGCATACGTACTGTACGAGGGTGTGGGCGCCGGCGATGGTTTTATGTGGAGCGACCCTGAACCTGCAGGCGAGGAAACCCCTCTTATCTAAAATCGCTAAAATAAACGAGTTTTCGGTAAAAGGCTCAAAATTCCCGCCGAGCGTTGTGTTGCTGGGCGGGTCGCATACGCGTGCCGGTTGTATATAGATAGAAGATAGGGGAACTACATGCGCGTAGACAATCTGAGGAACATCGCCATCATCGCTCACGTCGACCACGGCAAGACGACGATGGTCGACAAGCTCCTGCGTGCCACGGACGCCTTCCGTGCCAACCAGCAGGTCGAGGACCGCGTCCTGGATTCTAACGACCAGGAGCGCGAGCGCGGCATTACGATTCTCGCCAAGAACATCTCTATCGAGTACAAGGACGTTAAGATCAACGTCATCGACACCCCGGGCCACGCTGACTTTGGCGGCGAGGTCGAGCGCGTGCTGCGTATGGCCGACGGCGCCCTGCTGCTGGTCGATGCCTTTGAGGGCCCCATGCCCCAGACCCGCTTCGTGCTGCGTCACGCCATCGACACCGGCCTCAAGATCATGATCGTCATCAACAAGATCGACCGTCCGGGCGCCAACCCCGAGAAGGCCTACAACGACTGCCTGGACCTTATGGCCGACCTGGGCGCCACCGACGACCAGCTTGAGTTCGCCATGGAACACGTGGTCTACGCCAGCGCCATGAATGGCTTTGCCCGCCTTGACCCCAACGACGGCAACATGGACATGTATCCGCTGCTCGATATGATCATTGACGACATGCCCGCGCCCGAGGTTGACGAGAACGCCCCGCTGGCCATGCAATGTGTGACCATCGACCACTCCAACTTCGTTGGCCGCATCGGTATCGGTCGCGTGTACTCCGGCACCATTCACCAGGGCGATCAGATCCTGGTCGTCAAGAACGACGGTTCCAGCGCTACCGCTACCGTCAAGCAGCTCTTTACTTTCGACTACCTGGGTCGCACCGAGTGCCAGGAAGTCGGCGCCGGTGACATCGCCGCCGTCGTGGGCATCGACCGCACCGATATCGGCGATGTCTACACCGATCCCGAGAACCCCGTTGAGCTCGAACCCATCGAGATCGACCCGCCGACCCTGTCCATCGTCTTTGAGGCTTCGACCTCCCCGCTCGTCGGCCGCGACGGCGACATCGTGGGTGCCCGTCAGCTCAAGGAGCGCCTGTTCAACGAGGCCGAGAACAACGTGACCATGAAGATCGAGGAGCTCGAGGACAAGAGCGGCGTCGAGGTCTCGGGCCGCGGCATTCTGCACCTGTCCGTCCTGATGGAGTCCATGCGTCGCGAGGGCTTTGAGTTCCAGGTCGGCCGTCCCCGCGTTCTGTTTAAGAAGGACGAGAACGGCAATAAGCTGGAGCCCGTCGAGCAGGCCGTCGTCGAGTGCCCGGACGAGTACTCGGGCAAGGTCGTTGAGGTCTTCGGCACCTCCGGCGGCATCATGACGAGCATGGATACCTCGGGTATCGTGACGCACCTCGAGTTTAAGATCCCGACCCGCGGCATCATGGGTCTTAAGAACCGCATCATGAACGTCACTCACGGCGAGGGCGTGTTCTACCACACCTTCCTGGAGTACGGCCCCTATGCCGGCGAGATCGGCAACCGCCAGAACGGCGCCATGATCTCCATGACCACCGAGAAGGCCGTTGCCTACGCTCTGGGCACGCTGCAGGAGCGCGGCCAGCTGTTTGTTGAGCCGGGTACCGAGTGCTACGAGGGCATGATCGTGGGCGAGCGCAGCAAGGCCGGCGACATGGTCGTCAACATCGCCCGTACCAAGAACCTGGGCAACCAGCGTTCCTCGACCTCCGATATCTCCGTCCAGCTGGTGCCGCCCCGCACCTTCTCGCTGGAGGAGGCGCTGGAGTACATCGCCGACGACGAGCTGGTGGAGATCACTCCCAAGAACATCCGCCTGCGCAAGCGTCTGCTCAATGCTACCGACCGCAAGAAGGCCGCAGTCCGCGCCGGTCAGGTCAACAAATAAGCGCTGGGCTTTATAGCGACTAACAAGAAAGGGCGCCGACCATCGCGGTCGGTGCCCTTTTTGGTGCACAGGGATTGAGTTGGTCTGCACCACCGCAAAGGTGTCTGTCCCCTTTGTGGTGGTTGACGGCTAGGCGGAAGGAAGGCCCGGAGTATTGGCGGCCTGCTGCGGCTTGAGGCGGGCGTTGCGCCAGATGATCTGGATGACGTAGCCGAGCGTAAAGACGAAGGCTACGCCGCTGACAAAGCTGCCCATAAGGGGAAGTGCCGTGAGTGCGCCCGCGGCGATACCGCCCACGGCGGCCATGGCGTAGCGGTTCTGGCTGTGTCCGATCATGCGTGCGATCGCGGTGCCCGTAAACGCCGCCGAGACCAGAGCGATACCGATCACGGCGCACATGAGAGCTCCGGCGAGTGACAGACCTGCAATCGAGATGATGAGTAACAGGACGGCGGGAACGGCGGCCACCGTGCCCAAAAGACCGCTCACCCACAGAGGGGTAGGTCGTTGACGAAGCATGCCGGCGGCGCTGGCGGTCGCGCGCGGAAAGACGAGCTCGAGGAGGATCGCGACAAAGCAGGTGGAAAGCGCCGCGGCGACGATGCCGCCGATGGTGTCGTTAATCGTTGAGGTGTTCTCGTTCTCGGTACGGTCGATCTTGAGGGCTCCGACCTGAGCGCCCTCGGCCCGCTCGGGGTCCTCGGAAACATGCGCGCTCACGGTGCCGGTGATGCGGGCGTTTTTGCCCAAGACGAGCTTATCGGCCCAAACCTCGACATCGCCCTCGACGGTGCCGTCGATGGTCACCGTATCGCCTGCAAGTGCTGCCGACTTGGTGGAGCCTCGCAGGGCAACAGTATCGCCCATCGCGTAAAAACAGTTGGCGGTGCTACCGGTGTTGAGCACGACGTGCTGACCGGCTACCGTCACGCTGCCATCGATTGCGGTTTTGGAGATATCGATGGTGCGCGCCGCCAGGCGAATGGCGCCGCCTACGGTGCAGTCGCGAATCGATAGGCTGTCGCATGCCGCGATAATATCGCGGCCGATGGAGGCATCGTCCAGGTTAAGGCTTTGGCCAGCCCAGTACAGGTCGCCCGCGACGCCAGACGGATTTGAGTCAGCTTCGGTTGCGAGTACGTTGCCCGCGGTGTCTGTGCCGGCGAACGACGCCGTGGGAAGTACGGTCAGCGCAAGCGCAATCAGTACGAATAGGAGGGCGATGCGGGCCTGCGCTTTGTGGCGCTTGGTCGACGGTTCTAGGTTGCAAGGCATAGTGAATCCTTCGTTAGATACTCGGCGTATATCTAACAGGGTACCCAACGTGCGAGCGCTCTAAAAGAACCTCTCGGTTGCATTTCGAAAGGTCGTGCCGTGCTGTCTACTTTTTGCGATGTAAAAAGTGCGCGATGTCTTCTTCGGTGGGGCTTTTGATGTCAAAGCGCAGCGAGAGCCAGCGCAGACCCATGGTCACGATAACGCATACGACCAGCGCGGCGACATTGCTGACCAAGCCACTCATGACGAGGCTTACATAGCTTGCCGATCCGGCGATGGCCGCGATGGCATAAAAGTTGGTGCGTTGGAAAATGCCCGGAACCACGCCCATAAAGCCGTCGCGCAGCATGCCGCCGCCCACCGCGGTGAAAAAGCCCATCATGATGCAAACGACGGGTGCAAATCCGTAGACCAGTGCCTTGTCTGCGCCGGTTGCCGCATAGATGCCGACCGAGATGATGTCGAGCAGGGGGATGAGTTTGTCGGGCTTATCGACGATTGCCGGGAAGATGTAAATGATGGCCGCCGTGGCGATGGAGAGCGGCAGCGCCATTGGCTGGTTGAGGATGTAGACGTTGCCGACCTGGAGTGTCATGTCGCGCAAAAGACCGCCGCCCAGACCGCAGACTACCGCGAGTGCGACCGCGCCCACCAGGTCGAGCTTGTGTTCGCGCGCAACCAGCACACCCGAGATCGATGCAGCGACAACGGCGAACATCTCGAGCCAAAATGGGATAGCGACCATGGCATCCGAGGCATGTGAGGTAACGGTTATGGCGGCGACGACGGGCAAGATGGGGTCCTTTGAGTTACGGGATTGGACAATGCCCGTACATAGTACATGTTCGGCGACGATCGCGACCCTATTGCTCGGCAAACGGTCGGGACTGGGTGCGGTCATAGGTTTCAAGTATGTGCATCAGCCTCCAAAGATATCGAAAAATATCGTTTTTGGAGGGTGGTGTACATGCTTGGGGATCTGGGTTGATGCTGAACGCGATGAGGGCGTGGCTGAATAGGAGGGATGTCTATATTTTGATCGGAGCTCAAAATTTATCCGGTCGGCTTACGCCGACCGCGCTGCGCTAAAAACGCGCCACTGGTGCGTTTTCTTTACGCTTTGCGCCCTGGCGGGTTCGAACCCCTCCTTCTTCGCCGTATTTGCTTGTTAGGGACTCAAAACAAAAAAGCTCCCATTCCTGGGAGCTTTCACAACCAAAATGGCGGAGGAGGAGGGATTCGAACCCTCGTGACCTTATACAGGCCAAACGGTTTTCGAGACCGCCGCATTCAACCACTCTGCCACCCCTCCGCGTGGGGTAAAAACAAAGCAGGCACTAAGGCCTGCTTTGGAATTAACTGGCGGAGAGTCAGGGATTTGAACCCTGGAGACGCTTTTGACGCCTACACGATTTCCAATCGTGCTCCTTCGGCCACTCGGACAACTCTCCGTTAAATGCGAAAGTCAGTATACACGAGGAATCGAAAAGTGCAAACAGAAAACTTGGCATTTTTTAAAGCGCTCGCTCCGCACCCGTATCCGGCATGTGCCAGATGAGTACTAAAAAAGCATCCTGACCAGCCAGATCCCGCTCGATGATCTGTTCAAAATAGGTATTCATGAATGACGTGGCAGCGAATTTAAAAATTTTGAGGCAATCGATCGAACCGGTGGTATGCATTTCGTGACCACAACCCTGCAATCGGCGACCTGCGGTTTGACTCAGGTTGTCCTCGCCGCAGCGTATCTTGCTATCGAATCCGTCAAGCTCTTGGTCAGCATTTGGTTGGAATACGCATGAAGAGCCGTGTAAGCATGGGTATATGTGGAGGTCATGAGGTTGTAGCTGCATATTCTTGCAGCCTGGGAGGTTGAAAGATATTATTACCAAGTCTTTTCCTGCTTCAGGCGCACCTTCACGACCTGAAGCCACATTTGCCCAGAGGAGGTGACAATATGAAGGCTTATGAACTGCTGTTCTTTGTTGACCCGTCGCTCGACCCCGAGACTCGTCTCGCTGTTATGAAGCGTATCGATACCACGATCGCTGAGGGCGCTGGCAAGGTCGACTCCGTTGACGAGTGGGGCAAGCGCAAGCTCGCCTACGAGATCAACGACCTCACCGATGGTGACTACACCCTCATCAACTTCCACGCAGATCCTACCCAGATCGCCGAGCTTGATCGCGTCCTGCGCATCACCGACGCTGTGGTCCGCCACATGATCGTCCGTCGCGACGACCAGGAGTAAGACTGTCGTTTTGGACTGGGCTAGTGCCCCAAGAGGAAGTAGTGAGTTATGAGCATCAATCGAGTGAACATCACCGGTAACCTCACCCGCGATCCCGAGCTGCGCGCCACCGCCGGCGGAACCCAGGTTCTGTCCTTTGGCGTCGCCGTGAACGATCGTCGCCGCAACGCGCAGACTGGCGAGTGGGAGGACTATCCCAACTTTGTCGACTGCACCATGTTCGGCACCCGCGCCGAGGCCGTGAGCCGTTTCCTGGCAAAGGGAAACAAGGTCGCGATCGAGGGCAAGCTGCGCTACAGCTCTTGGGAGCGCGACGGTCAGCGCAGGAGCAAGCTTGAGGTCATCGTCGATGAGATCGAGTTTATGAGCTCCCGTGGTGGCCAGGGTGGCTACGATCAGGGCGGTTACGCCCCCGCAGCTCCCGCGCCCGCAGCACGTCCTGCCGCACCGGTGGCTACGCCGCCCGCGGTCGACGTCTACGATGAGGACATCCCGTTCTAAGGGTTGTTCACCTATTTTTGAGTGAGAGGCGGCTTCGGCTCGCCGAAGTTGCCAAATGAAAGGTATTTTGACATGGCTAATGATTATTCTGCACGTCAGCCGCGTCGTAAGTACTGCCAGTTCTGCAAGGAGAACACTGAGTTCATCGACTATAAGGACACTCAGCTTCTCCGTAAGTACATGACCGACCGTGGCAAGATCAAGCCCCGTCGCGTCACTGGCGCTTGCACGCAGCATCAGCATGACATCGCCAACGCCATCAAGCGCGCCCGCGAGATGGCTCTCCTGCCGTACACCGTCCCCGTGGTTTCCTCTCGTGGCAACCGCGACCGCGGCTAAGAAGGGAGACGCATCATGAAGGTTATTCTTCTCGATGAGATCAAGGGCAAGGGCGGCGAGGGTGACGTCGTAGAGGTCGCTCAGGGTTACGCTGAGAACTTCCTGTTCCCCAAGAAGCTCGCTGTTGCCGCCACCAAGGGCAACCTCAAGCAGCTTGACGAGCGTCGCAACAACATCGCCAAGCGCGAGGCCGTCCGTCTGGCTACCGCCAACGAGACCAAGGCTGCCTTCGAGGGCAAGCAGGTCACCGTTGACGTCAAGGTTGGCGACGAGGGCATCCTCTTTGGCTCCGTTACCGCCGCTATGATCGCTGACGCCATCAAGGATCAGCTCGGTATGGACATCGACCGCAAGCGCGTCGAGCTCGGTAAGCCCATCAAGGTTGCCGGTGCCCACACCGTCGCTATCTCGCTGTACCGCGAGATCAAGGCCGAGGTTGTCGTTCTCGTCGGCGTTACCGCCGAGGAGCTCGCTGCCGAGGCTGAGGTTGAGGAGACCGCTGAGGTCGCCGAGGCCGAGACCGCCGAGGTCGAGACCGAGGCTGCTGCCGAGTAGCATTTGCTGCAACGCAACAATCTTGTTCTAAGAAGGGCGCTCTGGGAGACCAGGGCGCCCTTTTATTTTTTGCGCTGGGTGAGTGTCGTGGCAGTCATTGAGATGCGGTCCCGTGTATGGGACCGTTCATCCGTTTGGTTCGGTGATGATTGCCAAGCCGCGGCTCGATTTATAGCCGCGGCTGATACTATGGATGCTCGCAAGCGATATGAATGAGGACGCTCATGGCATATGACGATAGGGAGACGGGGCTGACGGTCGAGGACCGTGGCTCTAAGTTGGGTCTCCCCCAAAACCAAGATGCAGAGGCCAACGTACTGGCCGCTATGCTGCTGTCGCCCGAGGTGGTCGAGGAGGCCCAGGTCGAGCTGCAGCCCGATGACTTCTACCGGCCCATTCATAAGACCATCTACACCGCGATGGTCGATATGTACAACAGCCGCATTCCCATCGACTCTATCTCGCTGATCGATTACCTGCGCAGCATCAACAAGCTTGATGCCGTGGGCGGCGAGGCCTACATTTTGGAGCTGATGGGTCAGACCCTGTCGCTCGTGAACTGGCAGCACCATGCCGCCATCGTCCGTCGCGACTCGATGCTACGCGAGCTGATCGGTGCCACCAACGAGATCAACGCACTGGCCTATAACGCCCCTACCGACACCAAAGAGGTCGTGGAGCTGGCCGAGAGCAAGCTGCTCAAGGTCACGGCGCGCGAGGTCAAGTCGAGCTATAAGACACTGACCGAGTTTATGGTCGAGGCCTATAACGAGGCCGAGGAAGTGTGTAAGGCCGGCGGACAGGCCGCGGGCGTGCCCACCGGCTTCCCGTCGCTCGACCGCATGCTTATGGGTTTCCGCGAGGGCCAGCTCATCATTATCGGCGCCCGCCCTGCCGTGGGTAAGACGTCGTTCGCTCTGAACCTGGCGCTGAATGCCGCCGCTGCGGGCTATACCGTTGGCTTCTTTTCGCTGGAGATGTCGGGCAAGGAAATTGCCCAGCGCCTGATTTGCGCCTACGCCATGATTTCGATCAGCGACTTCCGTACGGGCCGCATTAGCCCCGAGCAGTGGGCCAATATCAACGAGGCCACGCAGACTTTGTCTAAGCTCGACATTCTGATTGACGATACGCCCGGCACCACGGTGACCGAGATCCGCGCCAAGAGCCGCCGCATGCTTCACAACAAGGAGAAGGCCATCATTATCCTGGACTACCTGCAGCTGGTGAGTCCTCCGCCGGGGCGTCGCTCCGAGAGCCGTACCGTCGAGGTCTCCGAGATGTCGCGTGGTTTAAAGATCATGGCCAAGGAGCTCAAGATTCCGTTGATCGCGCTGTCGCAGCTGTCGCGTCAGGTCGAGTCCCGTACCGGCAAACGCCCGCAGCTTTCCGACCTGCGTGAATCGGGCTCCATCGAGCAGGACGCCGACATCGTTATGTTCTTGGACCGCTCCGCCGACGAGGCCGAGGCCTCGCGTGACGATCGACCCGACGAGGGCGTTACGCGTATCGTCGTGGCCAAGAACCGTTCGGGCCCGATCGGTGACGTCGACCTGATGTTCCTGCCGGCATCCACCAAGTTCTATGAGCTTGATGGGGCGCATACCGAGGAGTAGGACAGGCGCCCGTTGCACGGGTATACTGGGAATGTTTTGTGCTTCTGCGCACTTGCGGTGTGCGGACAGTCCATGAATGTGAGGAGTAAACATGCCGTCAACCGTTTTGGTCGGTGCCCAGTGGGGCGATGAGGGCAAGGGTAAGATCTGCGACCTGGTCGCCGGCGACTTTGATGCCGTCGTGCGCTATTCGGGCGGCAACAACGCCGGCCACACCATCGTCGTCAACGGCAAGAAGTACGGCCTGCACCAGGTGCCCTCCGGCATCATGTATTCCGACCACGTGTCGGTGATCGGTAACGGCTGCGTCGTCAACCCCAAGGTTGTCCTTGAGGAGATCGACATGTTCGAGGCCGACGGTATCACCACCAAGAACCTCAAGATTAGCGGCAACGCGCATGTCATCATGCCGTACCACATCGATCTGGATGGCGCCTTTGAGCAGAAGCTCGGCAAGAAGAACATCGGTACCACCAAGCGCGGCATCGGTCCGTGCTATCAGGACAAGATGGCCCGCATTGGCCTGCGCATGCAGGACATGCTGGACGAGGTACTGTTCCGCGACAAGCTGGAGACCGCTCTCGCCCGCGTGAACCCCGAGCTCGAGCTCATCTACAACCTGCCCACCTACACCGTGGACCAGATTTGCGACGAGTACCTGCCGATGGCCGAGCGCCTGCGTCCCTACATCACCGAGACGAGCCTGCTGCTCAACAACATGATCGATGAGGGCAAGGACCTGCTGTTTGAGGGCGCCCAGGCGACGCTGCTCGACATCGACCACGGTACCTATCCGTACGTGACGTCTTCCAACTGCACCGCCGGCGGCGCCATCACCGGCTCCGGCGTCGGTATGAAGAACGTCGACCGCGTGCTGGGCGTCATGAAGGCCTATATCACCCGCGTCGGTTCGGGCCCCATGCCCACCGAGCTTTCCTATGAGTCCGAGGCCGGTCACACGCTGACCGAGGAGGGCTACGAGTACGGCGTGACCACCGGTCGCCGTCGTCGCTGCGGCTGGTTCGACGGCCCCATCGCCAACTACGCCTCGCGCGTCAACGGCCTCACCGATATCGCCATGACCAAGCTCGACGTGCTTTCGGCTTTCGACACCATTAAGGTGTGCGTGGCCTACGACGTCGACGGCGAGCGCTACACGAGCGTGCCCGAGCACCAGGTGCGCTTTGAGCATGCCAAGCCCATCTACGAGGAGCTCCCCGGCTGGAAGTGCGATATCACCGGTTGCCGCAGCTTTGACGAGCTGCCGCAAGAGGCTCAGGACTACGTGGCGTTTATCGAGGATCTGGCACACACCCGCGTGACGTTCATTGGCGTTGGCGCCGGTCGCGAGCAGATCATCAACCGATTCTGGAAGTAATCGGGACTATTTGGTTATTGCGATATACCCCTTTGCAGCCCGGACGGGCGGCCGAGGGGTATATTTGCTTGCAAAGGGCTCGCGCGGAGCGAGCCGTTCATCCATAGAGGAGGCACCCTTGAAGGCGGACACTCAAACCATCGACATCCTGTTGTTGGGCAGCGGCGGCCGCGAGCATGCTCTGGCAGCAAAGCTCGCAGCATCACCGCGCGCCGGCAAGCTCTACATTGCGCCGGGTAACGGCGGCACCGCGAGCTGCGGCGAGAACGTTGTTCTCGACGACTGCGATCCTGCGGCCGTGGCGGCGTTTGCGCAGAGCCACGGATGCGGACTCGTGGTAATTGGCCCCGAGGCTCCGCTCGTGGCGGGCGTTGCAGACGCCGTCCGCGCGGCGGGCATCCCGTGCTTTGGCCCGGGTGCCGAGGGCGCCCAGATGGAGGGCTCCAAGCTGTTCTCCAAGCAGCTCATGGAGCGCGCCGGTATCCCGACGGCAGCCTACGGCTCGTTTACCGACGAGGCTTCGGCTCTTGCCTATGTGCGTGAGCAGGGCGCTCCGCTGGTCGTCAAGGCTGACGGCCTGGCCGCAGGCAAGGGCGTTATCGTGGCGACTGAGCTCGAGCAGGCCGAGGAGGCCGTGCGCGAGTGTTTTGGCGGCACCTTTGGCGATGCCGGCAACACCGTGGTCATCGAGGAGATGCTGACCGGCCCCGAGTGCTCGCTGCTGGCCTTTACCGACGGCAAGACCGTGCGCCCCATGGCTACCTCGCAGGACCACAAGCGCGCGCTTGAGGGCGACCTTGGTCCCAACACCGGCGGCATGGGCGTCTACAGCCCGGTGCCCATCGTGACTGACGAGGAGCACGCCACCATGGTGGCGGTCATGGAGCAGACCGTGGCCGAGCTCGCTGCCGAGGGTATCGACTACCGCGGCTGCCTGTACGGCGGCTTTATGCTCACCCCCGCCGGTCCCAAGGTGCTGGAGTTCAATGCCCGCTTTGGCGACCCCGAGACGCAGGTCGTGCTGCCGCGCCTTAAGAACGACCTGGTCGAGGTCATGCTGGCTTGTGCCAACTGCGAGCTCGATCAGATTGAGCTCGACTGGCGTGACGAGTGGGCCGTGGCCGTTGTCCTGACGAGCGCGGGCTACCCCGGCAGCTACGAGAAAGGAAAGGTCATCACCGGTATTGAGGATGCCGAGGCCATGGAGAACGTGACCGTGTACCATGCGGGAACTGCCGTGGTGGACGGTCAGCTCGTGACCAATGGCGGCCGCGTGCTTGCCGTGACCGCTCTGGGCGACACGTTCGAGAACGCTCGCAACCTTGCCTACGAGGCCTGCGAGAAGATTGATTTTGAGGGCAAGACCCTGCGTCACGACATCGGCCTGCGCGCGCTGCGCGGCCGCGACGCCTGGGATGCCTAAAATCCGAGAGGAATGAGACGGATGGACGAGAAGAACGAAGAGCTCGTGGACGCGCAGATCGTCGAAGAGGACAGCCGCGTGTATGGGCACGCCGAGGGCGAGCCTGGTGGCGAGGTCGCTGACGGGCCGGCGCTGGTGCTGGGCGATGACGACCCGCACGATGCCGAGCTGCACGAGAAGATTCTTTCGGAGGAGTGCGCCTGGAAGGGCAAGATCCTCGACGTCCACCGTCTTGAGGTTGAGCTGCCCAACGGTCGCCGTAGCGCCCGCGATATCGTTCGCCATCCGGGTGCGGCGGCTGTTGTGGCACTGACCGAGAGCGGCAAGATCGTACTGGTGCGCCAGTACCGCACCGCCATCGACCGCGTGACGGTCGAGATTCCCGCCGGCAAGCTCGATCCAGGCGAGGACCCGCTCGATTGCGCCAAGCGCGAGCTGCATGAGGAGACGGGCTTTAGGGCCGGTCGCATTCGCTTTTTGACGTCGATTGTCACGTCCTGCGGCTTCTGCGACGAGATCATTCACATCTACCTGGCCACCAAGCTCGAGTTCGATGCACCCAACCCCGATGATGACGAGTTTGTCAACGTGGACCTCGTGCCGCTGCACGAGCTGATCGACGCCGTGCTCGACGGCAAGATCGAAGACGCCAAGACCGTCGTAGGCGCGCTTGCCTGCGACAGCATCGCGCACCGCCTTGGGGGCACGGAGCTTTAACGAGTGGGGATAGCCCTGGGACAAGTACTACTGATTGCTTTGTCCCAGGGCCTTACGTTGCTGATATTTCTTTGAGGATCACATGCTGAAGAGGTTTCTTTCGTACTACAAGCCCCAGATGGGGCTTTTTGTTGCTGATACTGTTTGTGCTCTGGTGCTTGCCGCCATTGACCTGGCGTTCCCCATTATCCTGCGCAATTTGACCGGTGGGCTATTTACTCAGGGTCAGGCTGCCATTATGCAGGCGCTCGGCATGATCGCGGTGGGCTTGGTGCTGATGTATGCCGTCCGCTGCGCCTGCCGCTACTTTGTGAGCTATTGGGGTCACGTGATGGGTGCGCGCATGGAGTCCAAAATGCGCGAGGACCTGTTCGACCAGTATGAGCGCTTTAGCTTTGCGTACTTCGACCGCAACAGCTCCGGCGACATGATGAGCCGCGTGGTCAACGACCTGTTCGATATCTGCGAGGCGGCGCACCACGTGCCCGAGTGGATCATCATCTGCGGCATCGAGATTATCGGCTCGTTTGTGATCCTCTTTACCATCGCCCCGGTGCTGGCGCTCGCCATGGCCGTGGTGACGGCGGCGTTTGCGGTCATCATGTTTTGGCAAAACATGCGTATGCGCGAGGTCTTTAGCGACAACCGCAAAAAGATCAGCGGCATCAATGCGCAGCTGCAGGATTCGCTGGCGGGCATGCGCGTGGTCAAGAGCTTTGCCAACGAGGAGACCGAACGCTTCAAGTTCCGCGCCTCCAACAATCGCTATCTTTCGTCCAAGGAGAACATGTATCACGCCATGGGCGTCTATACCGCGACGTATGGCCTGCTCTCGGGTGTGCTCTATGTGATCGTGGTGCTGCTGGGCGGCTGGCTGGTCGCCCAGGGACAGCTACAGGCGGTCGATATGGCGACCTTTGCACTCTATATTTCGCTGTTCTGCACGCCGCTTGAGACGCTCGTCAATTCGGCCGAAACGTATCAGAAGGCTATCGCCGGCTTTAAGCGTATGGACGAGGTGCTCTCGACCGCGCCGGATATCCAGGACAAGCCGGGCGCCACTGATCTGCAGGTGACTGCCGGCGCCGTGGAGTATCACGACGTGGGC
>URTL01000035.1 GCA_900550785.1 uncultured Collinsella sp.
CCGCCGCTCCCGCCGAGACCGTTAAGGTTGAGGGCTTGGACGAGCAGTTTGCTGGCGTGGCAGACGCGTTCGACGCCGCCATGGACGCCATGGCCGAGCGCTTCCCCGAGCGCCGCGCCTCCGCGCCCGGCGATGCCGCCGACCGCGCCCGCATCACGCCCGAGACCGAGCTCGACGTGCCCGCCACCTCCGTCTACCAGGCCGGTGCCATTAAGCTGGAGGAGGAGCTCTCCCCCGCTGAGGCCTTCGAGACTGGCATGGGCGAGGCTGCCTACACCTACCTGGCCGACCACGCCACCAAGCGCGTCGTCATCGATGTGCCCGCATACAAGCACGCCACGGTTACCGTGCGTGTGAGCGGTGTCGATGCCGCCGCGGCCATCGCCGCCATCGACGTCGTCGTCCGTCCCCAGTCGACGCTCGACCTGCAGATCGCCCTGGACTCCCCCGTTGCCGGCGAGGGCGTCGTGGGATCCGTGCTGCGCGTGTGCGCCCACGAGTACGCCACCGTCAACGTGGCCTGCACGCAGACGCTCGACGATAGCTGGATCGCACTCGACGACACCGGCCTGTTCCTGGACGAGGGCGCGCGCGTCAACGTGCAACACACCGTCCTGGGTGCCGGCGCCAGCGCCACCGGCCTTGCCGGCGACCTGCTGGGCGATACCGCCAAGGTCACCATCGATACTGACTACCTTGGCGCCCGCGAGCAGGTGCGCGACTTTAACTACGAGCTGCGCCACCGCGGTCGCAAGACCGAGTGCGAGATCGACGCCAACGGCGTGCTGACCGGCACGTCCAAGAAGGTCTACCGTGGCACCATCGACCTCGTGCACGGCTGCAAGGGTGCAACCGGCACCGAGCGCGAGACGGTGCTTTTGGCCAACAAGGGCGTCGACAACAAGACCGTTCCCGTCATTCTCTGCGACGAGGACGACGTCGCCGGCAACCACGGCGCCACCATCGGTCACGTCCGCGACGAGCAGCTGTTCTACCTCGCCTGCCGCGGCCTCGACCAAAACGCCGCCGAGGACCTGTTCATCCGCGCCAAGCTGGAGGACGCCGCGCTTTCCGCCACCGACGAGCGCACCCGCGCAGCCGTCGTCCGCCTGGGCAACAACCTGATCGACAACTTTGAAGAGGAGCTCGCATGATCGACACCGAGCACGTTAAATGCGATACCTGCACTGCCCCCGAGCCCATGGAGCTCGACGCCAGCGACGAGGCTTCGCGCGGCTGGCCCACCGTAGACATCGAGACCAACCCCTACAAGGCGCAGTTCCCGCTCTTCCAGCAGCACCCCGAGATCGCCTTCCTCGATAGCGCCGCCACCGCGCAGCGCCCTGCCTGTGTGCTCGACGCCGAGCGCGACTTCTATCAGCGCATGAACGCCAACCCCCTGCGTGGCCTGTACTCGCTGTCCGTCGAGGCAACCGACGCCATCGCGAAGGTCCGCCAGCAGATCGCCGACCTCATCGGCGCCTCACAGGCCAACGAGGTCGTCTTCACCCGCAACACGAGCGAGTCGCTCAACCTGGTCGCCAAGAGCTTTGCGCCCACAGTGCTCGAACCGGGCGACGAGGTCGTCATCACCATCATGGAACACCACTCCAACCTGATTCCGTGGCAGCAGGTCTGCCGCGAGACCGGCGCCAAGCTCGTCTACCTCTACCCAACCAAGACCGGCCAGCTCACCACCGAGGAGGTTCTTGCCAAGGTGGGTCCCAAGACCAAGATCCTGGCCGTGGGACAGGTCTCCAACGTGTTGGGCGTCGAGAACCCAGTCAAGAACCTCGGCAAGCTCGTGCACAAGTACGGCGGCTCCCTGGTCGTCGACGGTGCGCAGTCGCTGCCGCACATGCCGGTCGATGTGGCCGACCTGGGCGCCGACTTCTTTGCCTTTAGCGCGCACAAGGCCATGGGCCCCATGGGCATCGGCGTGCTGTGGGGCAAGATGGACCTGTTCAACGCCATGCCGCCCATGCTCACCGGCGGCGAGATGATCGACTCTGTTACCGAGCAGGACGCCGTCTGGGCGCCCGTCCCCGAGAAGTTCGAGGCCGGCACACAGGACGCCGCGGGCATCTACGCCACGGGCGCGGCACTCGACTACCTGGTCAACACGGTGGGTTACGAGAACATCCAGGCCCGCGAGCAGGCACTCGTCCACTATCTGATGGGCGAACTCATGCAGCTCGACTTTGTCCAAATCATCGGCTCCATCTATTGGGACAACCACCACGGCGTTGTGAGCTTTAACGTCAAGGGCATCCACCCGCACGACGTCGCGAGCATCATGGACATGGACGGCGTCTGCATCCGCGCCGGTCACCACTGCGCGCAGCCGCTGCTTACCTGGCTGGGTGTCGAAAACCTTGCTTGTTGCCGCGCCAGCGTGGCCTTCTACAACGACAAGGCCGACATCGACAAGTTCATCGCCGGCCTGCATCACGTTTGGAGCACGTTCAATGGGTAATCTGTACACCTCCACCACATTTATGGAGCACAACTCGCACCCCGACTATAAGTACGAGATGGATGCTCCCACGCACGAGCACGACGGCATCAACCCCAGCTGCGGCGACGAGCTCACCCTGCAGCTGCGCGTCGAGAACGGCGTGATCGAGGAGGCCTCCTTTACCGGCCACGGCTGCGCCATCAGTCAGGCCAGTGCCGACATCATGGCCGACCTCATCACCGGCGAGACCGTCGAGGAAGCTCACCGCCTGGCAGAGCTCTTCCTCGCCATGATCCGCGGCGAGCAGCTCTCCGAGGAGGACCTGGAAGACCTGGACGAAGCCGCCCAGCTCCAGGACATCTCGCACATGCCCGCCCGCGTCAAGTGCGCCGAGCTCGCCTGGCGCACCCTCGACGGCATGCTCGAGGGGCAAACAAACCAGTAGTTTATGCCCCGAATCCAAGGTTTTTGATTGCCGAGCCGCCCGATACGGGCGGCTCTGTTTTTACCTAATGAGCGCGAACGCACAAAGTCCGCGCGTCCGGCGCCCCGTCTGACATTTGCCACACAGCCAGACGCGAGCACGGGCGTTTTCCACAGCACCAAAGGCCTGCGGCAGGGCCCCGGGCCCGCCAAGCAATGCGCCAAGCCCCGTTCTGCGAAGCTCCGACTCGCTTCGCGCCTGCCGCAGACGGGTCCCATAGGGAGCGGCGTGCATTTTTGCGAGTATTCAGCACGCCAAGCTGTGTGTATACGCATCGAAAGCGTTAATCAACGTCTTTAGGCGCATATATATTGTGTTTTAGAACAAGCATCGCGGTCTGACGGGACGCAGGCACGTGCTTCGGGGGCGCAACGGCGGGAATCAATAGCTTCGGGACCCGTATGTTGCAAGATTGCGGCGGTGCCGACAGCAACACGATGCTGAAAACTCCGTTTTTTGCACGGCGCAGACGGGGGTATGCACGGGCAAACCCGGACCGAGCCGTTATTTTATGCAAGATGACGATTGTTCTATGCATATTAAGAAGTGCAGTTACCGTACCAAGCTTTTGAACGCTGGTTGCGGCGTATGGACGACCCCAGCTGCGATGAACAGGCGACCTTACATCACGTTTCCGCCAGCCCGCATCGCCGTTCGCGCGCGGGCGCGCACGATACGAGAGACGGTACTTTTGCTAATCCCGGTATACCGCTCAATCTGGCGCACCGTAAAGCCGGCATTGCTCAATCCAACAATAACGGTATCGCGCTGCGCCGGCGGTGCAGTTTTAACCACATTGAGCGGAACCCCGAGGCTCTTCGCCATCTTGTCGGCAAAGGCGTGGCGTTCCCACTCTGTCTCTTTCATATCGCACAGCGCCGGCTCGCTACCGTCCGGCGTCGAAAGCGAATAGGCAATAAAGCCCTCGGCAGAACCAAAAAGTTCAAGCACGCAAGAAGGATCAGAAAATCCCCTCGCGGCATCGGCCGCATCACAGTCGTAAGAGCGCAGATGTTCCGCAAAGCTGCTCCAGGGATAACGCTCGATTAGGCTAACGCCCACCTCCTGCGGATCGGCGTGTACGGAGCGAATAGCCTCCATCACCTGCCAATCGGTATCGAGCGAACGCCGGTCAAAACGGTTCTGGAACAGATGGCCCGTGCGCCCCGTGCGTTTATTGAACCGCCGCGCGTACGTCAAAAGCAGCCGGTGCATCGCCGTGCTCATCGCGTCCTCGTAATCTGCAAGCACCAGACGCACGTGATTGCCCATAAGACACCAGGCGATAACCGTCACGCCCGCCTTGCGGCAGCACTCACGCATCAGCTCCAAAAACTCCCACCGGTCGTCATCACCCTCAAAGATGAGCTGCTTGCCCGTACCGCGGGCACAGACATGGTAAAAGCCGGTAACCGTTCTCCAAACGCGCTGCATGGCGCTCCCTTCGCCGGGATCTGCTTGCCATCCAATACAGCACGATTGAAGCGTGCCATCAAAACATTCACGCAAAACAATACACTCGCGCGGCCAAAGGCAGTAATCAGGCGGCGAACGGCATCGTTGCAACAGGTCAACCCCCGCAATGCTTACAAGAGCTGACCAATAGCTTGCCCAAGACGGACCCCCTCTACGGAAGTTCACGACCACAGAACATAGAGTTAAACCGTTTCAATTAAAACTTCCGGACTTCTCGCTACGAAAACTGAGCCGTTCGCCGAATATTCCGTGCATTTCGCGGTATTATAGGGGCTGCATGTCATGTCCCTTTCGAAGGGTCGCCCGGCAATCGCCAGCCACGGCCCCCAGACGGGACGCCAACACGATAGAGAGGAGAGGCATGCAGTACTCACAGGAAGTGGAGAACATGTGCCCCGTTGCCAAGGGTGCATACCACGGCCCCGCACCCATCCCCGAGGAGGGCAAGTGGGTCCAGGCTAAGGAGATTTCCGACATCTCCGGTCTTACGCACGGTGTGGGTTGGTGCGCACCTCAGCAGGGCGCCTGCAAGCTCACGCTGAACGTCAAGGACGGCATCATCGAGGAGGCCCTCGTTGAGACCATCGGCTGCTCGGGCATGACCCACTCTGCCGCCATGGCTTCCGAGATCCTTCCCGGTAAGACCATCCTCGAGGCCCTCAACACCGACCTCGTCTGCGACGCCATCAACGTTGCTATGCGCGAGATCTTCCTGCAGATCGTTTACGGCCGCAGCCAGACCGCGTTCTCCGAGGGCGGCCTGCCCGTGGGCGCCTCCCTCGACGACCTCGGCAAGGGCCTTCGCTCTCAGGTCGGCACCATGTTCGGCACCAAGGCCAAGGGCGCTCGTTACCTCGAGCTCGCTCAGGGCTACGTCACCCGCATGGCTCTCAACGACAAGAACGAGATCATCGCATTCGAGTTCCTGAACCTCGGCAAGTTCACCGACGCCGTCAAGGCCGGCAAGACCCCCGAGGAGGCCATCGCTGGCGCTATGGGCCACTATGGTCAGTGGGAGAACGCTGCCAAGTACATCGACCCGCGCACCGACGAGGAGACTCACTCCGTCGCCAGCGTGTTCCCGGTTCACGAGTAGAAAGGGAGGGAAATAACTATGACTGTTACGTTCGAAGGTTACGAGCGCCGCGCTGACAAGATCAACAAGTGCCTCGCCGACAACGGCATCGCCTCCCTCGAGGAAGCTCTGCAGATCTGCACCGACAAGGGCTTCAACCCGCGTGAGATCGTCAACAACACCCAGTCCATCGCCTTCCAGAACGCCGAGTGGGCCTACACCCTCGGTTGCGCTCTCGCTGTCAAGCGTGGCGCCAAGTCCGCTTCTGAGGCTGCCGCCATCATCGGCGAGGGCATCCAGGCCTTCACCGTTCCCGGCTCCGTCGCCGAGGACCGCAAGGTCGGTCTGGGCCACGGCAACCTGGGCGCTATGCTGCTCTCCGACGACACCGAGTGCTTCGCCTTCCTGGCCGGTCACGAGTCCTTCGCTGCCGCTGAGGGTGCTATCGGCCTGGCTCTGAACGCCAACAAGGCTCGCAAGAAGCCGCTGCGCGTCATCCTCAACGGTCTGGGCAAGGACGCTGCTCAGATCATCGCCCGCATCAACGGCTTCACCTACGTGAAGACCCAGTTCGACTACTTCACGGGCGAGCTCAAGGTCGTCGAGACCATCCCCTACTCCGATGGTCCCCGCGCCGCCGTCAACTGCTACGGCGCCGACGACGTCCGCGAGGGCGTTGCCATCATGTGGCACGAGAACGTCGACATCTCGATCACCGGTAACTCCACCAACCCCACGCGCTTCCAGCACCCCGTCGCTGGCACCTACAAGAAGGAGCGCCTCGAGGCTGGCAAGAAGTACTTCTCTGTCGCTTCTGGTGGCGGCACTGGCCGTACCCTGCACCCGGACAACATGGGCGCCGGCCCTGCCTCCTACGGCATGACCGACACCATGGGCCGTATGCACTCCGACGCCCAGTTCGCCGGTTCTTCCTCCGTGCCTGCGCACGTCGACATGATGGGTCTCATCGGCATGGGCAACAACCCCATGGTCGGTGCCACCGTCGCCTGCGCTGTCGCCGTCGAGGAGGCCCTCAAGGCCTAATCGCGCTTGCGCGATGCTCATATAGTTGAGCTTTGGAGCCGCTATCCACCCGGGTAGCGGCTCTTTTTGTTTGCGCTGTCGCAGGGTAGCTAATGCCGATATATCAGTTGGGGCGAAATACAAGATGTGATGAGATGGAGCGTCAGAGCGTCCATGACACCCACCTGCCATATTTGCCCTTTACCGATTTGCCGGGTCTTTGCGGCCCCATTGCCGATCACCCGTGCGACAATGCGCCGGACGAGAAAGGAATCCGATGGAATCGACTGATGTACTGGTAATTGGATCTGGCATTGCGGGCCTTTGTGCCGCCATCGAAGCGGCACGCACGGGTGCAACCGTCACTGTGGCAAGCGCCGGCAAGACCATGAGTGGATCGAGCTTCTTCCCGGGTACCTGGGGCCTCGGCCTCATCGGTCCCGTCGACGAAGACGACGAGCAGGACCTCATCGACACCATCCTGGCCGTCGGCGGCGGCGTTGCCGACCCCGAGCTCGTCCAGACGTTCGTCCACGGCATTCCCCAAGCGATTGACTGGCTCGAGCAAGACCTGGGCGTTGAGCTCCAGCGTCCGCAAAGCGCCAAGAGTGCTCAACAAAAGCAATTTATCCCCTGCTTTGACCACAAGACGCGCATGTGGCGCGGCCTCACCCGCAAGCCCCTTGAGGACGCTCTGACGACCTGGATCGAGTCGCTCGGCATTCGCCTGCTCCCCCGCCATGAGCTTATCGACCTTGTTGAGGACACGAACGGCAGAATAACCGGAACCGTACTCTACGACCTTACCGAAAATCGAATCGTGCCCTTTGCTGCCAAGGCCACGATCATCGCAGCCGGTGGCACAGGCGGCCTGTTCGAGCGCAGCCTTACGTCGGCTGATGTGCTCAGCTCCTCGCAGGCCATCGCACTGGCGCACGGCGCAACACTTACTAATATAGAGTTCATGCAGATGATGCCCGGCTTCATCGAGCCCAGGCGTAACTTGGTCTTCAACGAGAAAACCTGGCGCTACGTGCATGTAGACCAGCCGGTAGATATTGCCGACGACAAGCTGAACGACCTGCTCGAGCAGCGCTCTGGATATGGTCCCTTCACGTCACGCTTGGCCTCCCGCGCTATCGATCTCGTCATCGATCAGGCAGGTGTCGAAGGCCTGGCACTCCACTACGACTTCCCCCGCGAGGATGTCCCAGAGTTTGTGCAGACCTTTGCCACCTGGCTGCAAGACGAGCACGGCATCGCCCCGACTGACGAGATGCGCGTTGCGATGTATGCCCACGCCGCTAACGGCGGCATCAAGATCGATAAGACCGCGCACACGGGCGTTGAGGGCCTCTACGCTTGCGGCGAGGCGACAGGCGGCATGCACGGCGCCGACCGCATTGGTGGCTTGTCAAGCGCCAACGGCATCGTATTCGGACGTATCGCGGGCGCATCGGCAGCCCTCACAGCGCAGAAAGAGCCTGAGGCGGCCCTGAAGGCGGATATCACCCTCCCCCAGTACGGCATTGCCACAACAGATGCCGAACGCCTGACACACAGCCTTAGGCACACGATGAGCACCTTTTGCATGATCAACAGGACCGAAACAGGCCTATCCGAGGTCCTGCAACAGCTTGAAAGCCTGCAAGACGAAGCCACGGCTCTAAATAAGCCACATGCCAACGACAGCGAAATCGCTGCCCTCGCCCGCCTGCAATCGCAGATTCAACTAGCACAGGAAATGGTCAAAGCCATGCGCAAGCGAACTGAAAGTCTCGGGTCGCACTATCGAGCAGACTAAATCGGTTCTCACTTTGAGTTTGATCACAACTTCTCAACATGCATCGAGCCCCGTGAGCATAATTCTCATAAGGAGAGCACGTTTATGGGGCTTTAGCCGTGTTTCCCTAAGGGAATCACGGTGCAGTTTCCCCAACTTCGCGCCCCGACGGGTTCGACCCCATGCGAGGTCAACAAAAAAGCGACCAGCCGAAGCCAGTCGCTTTACAATGCTTTGGTGGGCCGTCAGGGGGTCAGCCTGCTGCGCAGGCGGCCGCTGCGGCGCCAAGGCGCCTTGCGCGCTGCGCTGGTAAATGCTTACGCATTTCCTCAGCTCCGCGCCCTTTCGGGTTCGACCCCATGAAAGGTCAACAAAAAAAGACGGCCAACCGAAGTTGACCGTCTTAACTTGCTTTGGTGGGCCGTCAGGGGGTCGAACCCTGGACCTTGGGATTAAGAGTCCCCTGCTCTACCAACTGAGCTAACGACCCGATATCAACACGAAGCAAGAACTGGGGTGGGTAAAGGGACTCGAACCCTCGACCTACGGGACCACAACCCGTCGCTCTAGCCAACTGAGCTACACCCACCGTGTCCTGTGCGCTTCGCGCTCGACTATTATTGCAAGGAACGCCACGTGATGCAAGCCCCAATTTTCAAGATTTTTGAAAAGAGTCTTTCGAGACCATTTCGAGCAAATCCCACCGGTTTCATAGGAGTAAACTTGCCCCACTGCAAATGCTCGAAAGGACCGGCATGAAAGAACTCTCCAACCGTACGGCAACGTTTACCGATTCCGTCATCCGCCGTATGACGCGCATCTCCAACAAGTATGGCGCCATCAACCTGTCGCAGGGCTTCCCTGACTTCGACCCCCCAGCGCAGCTGCTCGATAGCCTCAGCACCATCGCCACCGACCCCAAGCCGCTTTACCACCAGTACTCCATCACCTGGGGCTCCCAGGCCATGCGTGAGGCGCTTGCCGCCAAGCAGGAGCATTTTATGGGCATGTCGGTGAACCCCAATGAGAATATCGTAGTCACCTGCGGCTCTACCGAGGCCATGATGGCCGCCATGATGACGGTCACGAACCCCGGCGATAAGGTCGTCATCTTCTCGCCGTTCTACGAGAACTACGGCGCCGACACGATCCTTTCGGGTGCCGAGCCCATCTACGTGCCGCTCAACCCGCCCACATTCGACTTTGACCGCGAGACACTCGAGGCGGCCTTCCGCGACAACGACCCCAAGGCCATCGTCCTGTGCAACCCTTCCAACCCCTGCGGCAAGGTCTTTACGCGCGAGGAGCTCACCTTTATCGCCGACCTCTGCAAAAAGTACGACGCCTACTGCATTACCGACGAGGTATACGAGCACATCGTCTACGCGCCCCACGAGCACGTCTATATGGCCACGCTGCCCGGCATGTTCGAGCGCACCATCAGCTGCAGTTCGCTGTCTAAGACGTACTCCATCACCGGCTGGCGTTTGGGCTACACCATTGCCCCGGCCCAGATCACCGAGCGCATCAAGAAGGTCCACGACTTCCTCACCGTGGGCGCCGCCGCTCCCCTGCAAGAGGCCGTCGTTACCGCCCTCAATTTCGACGACAGCTATTACGATGAGGTCCTCGACCTCTATACCGCCAAACGCGACCTGTTCTGCCAGGGACTCGACAGCATCGGTCTTGAGCATAACGTGCCGCAGGGCGCCTACTACGTCATGATGGACATCTCAGAGTTTGGCTATGACAGCGACCTCGAGTTCTGTGAAGACCTCGCGTCTAAAGTGGGTGTGGGCGCCGTGCCCGGCTCGAGCTTCTTCCGCGAGCCCGTCAACCATCTGATTCGTTTCCACTTTGCCAAGCGAGACGAGACGCTTAACGCGGCGCTGGAGAACCTCAAGTCGCTACGTGATAAAATCAAGCCGCGCGGGTAAGAACGGCCCGGCAACTAAAGCAACCAAAGAAGCCTCGCACCGCCCGCCGCGCTGCGAGACTTCTTTTTATAGCGCTTTCTTAAATGGTTTAGAGCTCTATACTTTGGTCATGGAGCAACTCGTCCCAGAGAGAGGAATACTATGGCAGAGCAGCAGCTTATCGGAGCGCTCGAGGCTGGCGGCACCAAGATGGTCTGCGCCACGGGCTATGCAGACGGTACGGTCCTGGAGCGCGAGCAGATCGCGACCACGACCCCGCAGGAGACCGTTGAGGCCGTCAACGCATGGTTTGCCGACAAGGGCATCGCCGCGCTGGGCATTGGCGCCTTTGGCCCCACCGCAGTCAACCCCGCCTCGCCCCAATACGGCAAGATCCTGGAGACGCCCAAAACGGCATGGCGCTACTTTGACCTGCTGGGCACCATCCAAAACAAGCTCAATATTCCCTGTGGCTACGATACCGACGTCAACGTCGCCTGCCTGGGCGAGGTCACCTTTGGTTGCGCCCAGGGCCTCACCGACGTTGTCTACCTGACCATCGGCACCGGCGTGGGCGCCGGCGTGCTCTCGGGCGGCCAGCTCGTGCACGGCATGATGCATCCCGAGGCCGGCCACATCCTGGTCACGCGCGACCCGCGCGACACCATTGGCGAGCACAGCGCCTGCCCCTTCCACGACAACTGTCTCGAGGGCCTCATCGCCGGCCCCGGCGTTAAAAAGCGCTGGGATGGCAAGAGCGCCGGAGACATGGCCGATGACCCGGAGGCCATGGATCTGCTCGCGGGCTATCTGGCACAGGCGCTCATGACCTACACGCTGTGCTATGCCCCGCAGAAGATCATCATCGGCGGTGGCGTTGCCGATCACACCCCTATCGTGCCGCTCGCCCGCAAAAAGTGCGCCGAGATGCTCAACAGCTACATCGTCACGCCCGAGGTCAACGATATCGACACCTACATTGTCAACAACAGCCTCGAGGGCAAGCAGGGCATCATGGGCTGCCTGGCCCTGGGCGCACAGGCGCTTCAGTAGCAGACGCACCCACAGGGCGTGGCGCGCTCGGCAAATCCAACCTACGGAACGACGCCACCACGCCCCATATAAGCCCTCAAATAAAAAAGGCCGCCTAGGACCAAACGTACGTCCTAGGCGGCCTTTTTGGCACATATGAGCGATCGTAGTAGATATCGGAGCACAACGCCCGTTGCCGCTCCACAGCAGTCGATCATCACATCGGTGATCATGCCAGCGCGTCCCGGTACAAAGAGCTGAATCGTCTCGTCGATCGAGGGAATCAGCAGCAGGAACACCGCCGTGGGCAGCAGCACGTCAAAGGTGCGCCGGCCCTCAAAATCAAAGGCGTGCGTTGCCAGGATGCCGAGCACCATATACTCGGTAAAATGCGCGCACTTGCGAACAACAAAGTTGGTCACCCATTCATATGGAAGTCCCACGCCGTGCAGGAAACCGCGGATAGCTTCCATGACCGTTAGGCTCAGCGAGCCCGACCCCGAGCCGGGAACCAGCGAATTGCCCCAGATCAAGAGCGCCATCAGGCAGGTTACAACCGCCCATTTTCGATTGATCTTAACCATGCAGAAGTTATGCCTCCGCGCGGAGCGGCGCGAAGCTGGCGGTACCGCCCTCGATAACGCTCAGATAAGCACGGCCCGTACGCTTGGCGGTAGAGGACTGCAGGCGCTCGATCTCTTCCTCGAGGATCTGATTGACGCGCTCGTGACGACGGTTTTCCATAATGCCGGCAGCAATAGCCTCGGCCCGCTCGATGCTCTCGCGCGAGATACGGGCAGTATCCTCGGGGAACACAGCGCTGTGACGACCGACATAGGCGGGGGCAGCAGGCTGAGGGGCAGCGACGGGAGCGGGGGCCGTAACAGGAGCAGGCTCGTCAATCTCATCCAGAATCGCGGTGGCGGCGGCCCACATGTCCTCGTGGCCCGAGTAATCGGCCATGGGGACATCAACCTCGAGCGAGGCGTCCGGAAGGTCGCCGGTGTCGATGCGATCTTGGGCATCAATCGATGCGGTGATGGCTGCAGGCTCATCGAGGTCATCGAGATCGATGTCCGCGGCACCGGAGATGATAGGCATGCTGGCGAGGTTTGCATTGTACGGCGCAGCCTCAGCCGCCTGCTGCTGGGCAGGAGCGCCCCACAACGAGCTTTCGGCGGCACGGCGGGCGGCAACGGCCTCCTCGTCCGCAGTCATGGCTTCATCAACGTACGAATTGTCGGCAGAAGCGTTCGCGTCCGCCGAGGTAGCGTTGTAGGCGTTATTGGCTGCCGCGTTGGCAACGAGTGCCACGAAAGCCGCCGTGCTGCCCGCAGGGGCGGCCTGGGAACCAGACACGGCGCGTGCCGCGGCGTCGATGTCGTCGCGATTGAAGGAGCCGGTCTGTCCGCCGTTGGTAAGCTCGTCGATGGCGACTTGATAGACGTCGCGCGAGTGTGCAGGGTCGCAGCTCACCGGCGAATCGTCGTCGAGCATACTGTCGATCATGGACCAAGCCTCGGCCTCGTCCATAGCATCTGCAGCTCGAGCGATGGTAGGGACACCATCATCGGCATGACGGCGCTGGAACGCACCAGTCAGGCCGGAAAGGAATGCCGAGGTAGACTGCTCCGCCTGAGCCTGAGAAGCAGAAGCCGCAGCGTAAGGAGTCGCATCCTGCTGCTGAGCTGGAATCGAGGCGGTCTTGAACTCGCTTTGACGCTGATTGAGATTGGCGGCACCGCCCATGGCATCGGGCTGGAACAGACGCTCTTCACGCTGCGCACGGTATTCAGAGATACCCAGCGAGGCGGCATAGATACCCACGCCCGCCACCGCGCCCACGGCGAAGGGAACCGCACCCGCCACGACCGTCTCGTTCACCGACGAAAACGGCAGCGTCGCAGCATACATAACCACGGGAGCGGCAAGGCCGATCCCGCACGAAAGTCCGGCAAGGACTGCTCGTTGTGTTGCATCAGAAGAAGCCATGAGCTCTCCCCATCTTCCAGCACCCAAATCGCATCATTCAGTTGGCTGCGCGAGAGAAGATGAAGCGGGGCTATGCCCCAAAGCAACGGTATATGGTTCGTTTCATCTGCGTTTTCCGTCGCGAAGCTTAAAAGCTATTATGCGAAACCGCCCTGTCGATTGCAAGCGACGATGTCGGATTGAAACGGGGAACCTGCTGCTTGCCAGTCTTATGGTCAAAAATAAGTGCGGAGCGGCGATATGGAAAAGGGCCGAGGCGCAAGCCCCGACCCTTTATCGCATTGATGACTATCGCTGCGCGTGGATGACAACCTAGAACGTCTGCTCGTAGTCGCTGTGCTTTTTGGCCGAACGCACCAGGAACTCCTGGTTGGTGTTGGTGCCCTTAAGACCCTTGATAAACGACGCGGCTGCGCGCTCGGTGTTGTTCATGCCGGCAAGAATGCGACGCAGACCAAAGACAAACGGACGCATCTGCTCGTCGACCAACAGGTCCTCGTTACGCGTACCGGAGGCAACGGGGTCGATAGCCGGGAAGATGCGGCGATCGGCCAGGTCGCGGTCGAGCTTAAGCTCCATGTTGCCGGTGCCCTTGAACTCCTCAAAGATGACCTCGTCCATCTTGGAACCGGTGTCGATGAGGGCAGAGGCCAGGATGGTGAGCGAGCCACCGTTCTCAATATTACGGGCTGCGCCCAGGAAGCGCTTGGGCGGATACAGCGCCGCCGAATCGACGCCGCCCGAAAGGATACGGCCCGAGGCGGGCGCCGCCAAGTTGTAGGCGCGGGCAAGACGCGTGATGGAGTCGAGCACCACCACGACATCGCCGCCCAGCTCCACGATGCGCTTGGCGCGCTCGATGACGAGCTCGGCCACGCGGGTGTGGTTGTCGGCGGGCATATCGAAGGTCGAGGCCACGACCTCGCCCTTAATGGAGCGCTGCATATCGGTGACCTCTTCGGGGCGCTCGTCGACGAGCAGGCAGATGAGGTGCACCTCGGGGTTGTTAATCGAGATAGACTGGCAAATCTTCTTGAGGATCGTGGTCTTGCCGGCCTTGGGCGGGGACACGATCAGGCCACGCTGACCCTTGCCGATCGGCGACACGATGTCGATGGCGCGACCGGTAATGGAGTCCTTGCCGTGCTCCATGCGCAGCGGCTCGTTGGGATAGACCGGGGTGAGGTCGCCGAACTTGGGACGGTTGCGAATCTGCTCGGGGTCCAGACCGTTGACGGTCGTGATTTTGGCGAGGCCGGCGCGCTTGTCGCCGCCGCGTGAGGGGCGCAGCGAACCCTCGATCACATCACCCGTACGCAGGCGTGCGGAGCGGATGAGATATGCAGGAACAAAGGCGTCGTCGCTAGACTTCATGTAGCCGTGGGCATGGATGATGCCGGAGCTATCCGGGCGAATCTGCAGAATGCCCTTGATGTCACGGAAGCCCTCGGCCTTCGCAGCG
>URTL01000036.1 GCA_900550785.1 uncultured Collinsella sp.
GCAGGAAGCTTGGATACGCCTAGGCGCGGTCCAAGAAATCGTCCGCACCCCCAATCCAGGAACTATTTCACCGCAACTTAGGTGGGGATGGGGTTAGCTGCGGGGGCGGTGGCGGAGCTTGTCGATGGCGGCGTCGGTACTGTGGCTGCGGGCGTCGGTGCTGCGGTTGCGGGCTTCGGCTGCGGTTTGGCGCTTGTGGCGGTAATCGATCATGCCTTGGATGATGGGCTTGCCAAAGCTCACGACATCATCGTTGTAGATGGCGGTTCGGGCTGCGAGGAGGCAGTCGGTAAAGTCCATATGGGTCTTGCCAAAGAGTTTGACGGCAAGGGCGACAACGGTGGGCTCGTCGACCATGACGTCATCGAGCAGCTTCTTCATGGCCGCAGCAATCTCAACGCGGGGAACCTTATAGACGTCGCGCAGCGTGACCACGACGCGCGTGATGATTTCGGGGTAGACACGAGCGGTGCGCGTGGCGATGACCTTGGCGGCGCGCGGTGATAGAACTTCGTCGTCATTAAGCAGGTAGCGCAGGATGACGGTCTCGTCGATGATGGTGCTACTCATGGATATCTACTTCCTCGGGACCCAAAATCGAATCGTCGCATTCTGTAGCAAGGTACTCAATCCAGGCATTGCGCTCCTCGGAGCGGCGATTGGGGTCCCCATATGCTTTGAGCGATCCATAGGCGGCGGTGCCGTCCTTTGAGCGCACGGCGACCGGCTGAAAGGGGAGCTTGCGCATCAAAATGCTTTGCGCGACAAATAGACGGACAGCCTCGGCGAGCGATGTACCCATGGCGTCGTAGAGACGCTCGGCATGCTGCTTGTCTTCCTCGCGAATGCGCACCTGCAGGATGGCTCTTTTTTGAGTCGATGACATCACTGGCCTCCCTTAATGAGCGTGCAATATGAATGGTCAAATACAACATTGGCTAATAATAGCCAATCATATAACCACTGCTTTATTGCACTCAAGTTAATGAGCGCGAAATATATATCAAACGTATTACATCCTTTATAAACGGGCGTGAAATCTCCCTTGGATGTACGCATGTAATACACTCACCTTTATAGCTTCTAGAGAATAATTCCAACCTGCCAAAACCCCTGCAATACACCCGTATTGCAGGGCCTATGCTCAAGTTTGCCCCCTGCAACTGCGTATATTTAACCTGTATATCGTTGGAGGAATTCTATCGAAGTGCCTGTTTCGCCGCATGCGCTCGATACGCCGATGCCGGACCACGGGCGGTCCGGGGCAACGTCGGCAGGGTCTCTCCGGCATGGGATTCAGGAGGGAGTGAACAACATGGGCAATAAACGAGTCGTGGCTGATTCTTCACGCTGCATTGGGTGCCAAACCTGTATGGCGGCGTGCATCGAGGCACACGATATTCCCGGCAACATCGCCGCACCTCGCTTGCGCGTAACGCGCACCTACGAGATCTCCGCGCCGGTGGCATGTCACCACTGCGAGGACGCTCCGTGCGCCAAGGCCTGTCCTACGGGCGCCTTGTTCTTTGATCCAAAGAACCATCGTATCGGCGTCAACGAGGACAACTGCATCGGCTGCAAGAGCTGCGTCATGGCATGCCCCTTTGGCGCCGTGAGCGTGGCGACCACGCAGGTCCCCGTCTTGATGGGTGACGTGCGCGTGGGTTCGCAGACTAAGAGCTTCGTGCTCAAGTGCGACCTGTGCGTGGACCGTCCCGGCGGTCCGGCGTGTGCCGAGGCGTGCCCGACCAAGGGCCTCACCCTGGTAGACGAGGAGCGCCTGGCAGAGCTGACTGCCGAGCGTGCCCGCGCCACCATCGAAAACGAGGCGTAAGCGTCGGGCGACAGGCCCAATGATTGTCAAATAAGTACCGAGCATTCGGTAGCAGAGAAAGGAAGGAGGGTGTCATGGAGAAGCATAAAGTGATCTGCCCGTACTGCGGCGCCGGTTGCCAGTTCAACCTCCTGGTCCAAAACGGCCAGGTCGTGGGCACCGAACCGCTCAACGGCATCACCAACCAGAGCGAGCTGTGCCTTAAGGGCATGAGCGGCTACGACTTCATCAACGACACCAAGATCTTGACTCCTCGCGTACTGCACCCGATGATCCGCCGCACTAAGGGCGCGGATCTTGAGCGCGTAAGCTGGGACGAGGCACTGGATTTCACCGCATCTAAGATGCAGGCCATAATTGACGAATATGGTCCTAACGCTGTCATGACCACCGGCTCTTCGCGAGGCGGCGGCAATGAGGCGAACTACGTCATGCAGAAGTTTACGCGTGCGTGCATCGGCACCCACAGCGTGGACAACTGCGCCCGTACTTGACACGGCCCTACTGTCCTCGGTCTGATGGACACGGTTGGTTCAGGTTGCATGTCATGCTCCATCCCCGGTATGGAGGATGCGGGCTGCATTTTCCTCTTCGGCTATAACCCTGCCGATTCGCACCCCATCGTCGCAAGGCGTATCGTGCGAGCCAAAGAAAAGGGTTGCAAGATCATCGTCGCCGACCCGCGCCATATCGAAACCGCGCGTATCGCCGATCTCTACCTTCCGATCAAGAACGGTTGCAACGTTGCGTTCCTCAACGCCTTTGCCAACTGTCTGGTCAACGATGGCCTCTACGACAAGGAATTCGTCGCCGAGCACACGAACGGCTTTGACGAGTGGTGGGAGACCATCAAGAACTACACTCCCGAATCCGTACAGGACATCACGGGTGTCGAGCCCGCGTTGATCCACCAAGCTGCCGAGATGTACGCCACGGCGAAGCCCTCTGCCATCATTGGCTGGGGCATGGGCGTATGCCAGCAGAAGCAGAACCTGAAGACGGTGCACACCATCGCCTCCATCGCCTGCGTTGCCGGCCAGATCGGCAAACCCAATTCCGGCCTCGCGCCCGTGCGCGGTCAGAACAACGTCCAGGGCTCCTGCGATATGGGCATGCTGCCCAACCTGTACCCTGGCTACCAGAAGGTCACCGACCCGGCAGTGCGTGCCAAGTTTGCCAAGGCTTGGGGCGTGCCCGAGGAAAAGCTCCCGCTCGAGGAGGGCTACAAGCTTACCGACCTGGGCCACCTGGTCGACGAGGGCAAGGTGCACTGCTTCTACAACTACGGCGAGGACCCGGTGCAGACCGAGCCCGATTCGGCCGGTATGCGCAAGACGCTCTCCGAGCTTGATCTGTTCATTTGCCAGGACATCTTTATGACGCAGACGACCATGCTCGCCGACGTCATCCTGCCCGCTACCTCTTGGGGCGAGCACGAGGGTGTCTTTACCGCATCCGACCGTAGCTTCCAGCACTTTGACGCGGCTGTTCCGCCCAAGGGCGAGTGCCGTCACGACTGGGAGATCTTTGCGGACCTGTCCACGCGTATGGGCTACCCCATGCACTATGACAACACCGAGCAGATCTGGAACGAGTGCATTAGCCTGTGCCCCAACTTTGTGGGCGCGACCTACGAGAAGATGGCTCCCGAGGGCGGTTACGCCCAGTGGCCGGTCAAGAGCACCGATGTGAACGACCATGGTACGCCCGACATGTTCGCTGGTGGCAAGTTCACCACCAAGGACGGCCGCGCCAACCTGATGGCGCACGACTGGGAGGCGCCCTCCGAGCTTCCCGACGATGAGTACCCGCTCATCCTGTGCACCGTCCGCGAGGTCGGCCACTACAGCTGCCGCTCGATGACCGGCAACTGCAAGACGCTGGCACTGCTTGCCGACGAGCCCGGCTTTGTCCGCATGAATCCCGCGGACGCCCAGGCGCGCGGCATCAAGAATGGCGACATCGTCTCGATTCACAGCCGCCGCGGCCAGGTATACAGCCGTGCCGAAGTGAGCGATCGTATCAACAAGGGCACGGTCTATATGACCTATCAGTGGTGGATCGGCAAGTGCAACGAGCTGACCATGCACAAGGTCGACCCGGTCTCGCATACGCCCGAGGACAAGTTCTCCGCCTGCCAGGTCGACGCTATCGCCGACCGGGTCTGGGCTGAGGGCGAGGTCGAGCGTCAGTACACCGAGCTCAAGCAGGCTCTGGTGGACGCCGCCGCTCCCCAGGACGTTGAGCCTGGCGCTGCCAAGTTCGACGACGAGACGCACGTGAATCAAATCGTGTAGTCCCGTTCTCGTTGGCTTTTTGGGCCGGGCGTCCCGTACGTTCGGGAGCCCGGCCCGTTATTTTGAAAGGAAGTGGGGATGAACCGCTTCATCGACATCAATCCGGAGAGGTGCATCGGCTGCGGAACATGCCAGTCCGCCTGTGCCGACGCCCACCGGATGCAGGGTCTTCAGGATACGCCGCGCCTGGCGCTCGTGAAGACCGGCGGTATTTCGGCCGCCCTTGCCTGCCACCATTGCGAGGGTGCTCCCTGCGCCGAGGTTTGCCCGGTGAATGCCATCGAGCACGATGGCGATCGCATCCACGTCAAGGAGCAGGAGTGCATCGGGTGCAGGCTGTGCGCCATCGCGTGCCCCTTCGGAGCCATCCATCCCGATGGCACGTCTATCGCCGGTGTCGCAGGCATGTGCGACCCGACGCCTTCGTATCCTAAGTCCCTGAGCAGCCTGCTTACGTGGGCTCCTGGCCAGTACACCTGCGCCGTCAAGTGCGACCTGTGTGCCTTCGATCCGGACGGCCCGCATTGTGTGGCGGCGTGCCCCACCAAGGCGCTGACCGTCATGGACGGCGCGGCCGATCGCGAGCTCGACGAGGCCAAGCGCCTGCGCTCGATCGAAAACGGTCCAGTCGTCGACGTTACCGCTGTGGCCCAGGGCCTGTCCGAGAAAGCAGAAGGGAGCGTAAACAATGGATAGCATGACGCTGTTTATCGCATCGCTTGCCGTCTCGTGCATCGGTGCGCTCGCCTCGGTTCTGCTGATCAAGGCCGATAACGCCGCCAAGACCGCCGGCTGCCTGATCGGCGCCGTCGCGGCCGTGCTGTCGTTCATCGCGGGCCTCGAGGCCGTGCTTGGCGACGTTTCGTCCCTCAACACGGTCTTCTTTTTCCCGTTCGCCCGTCTCGAGCTCTTGCTCAACGGCCTTGCGGGCCTGATCGTGGTCCTCATCTCAATCCTCGCCTTTGCGGGCTTCATCTACGGTCTGTCCTACTTCGATGAGTACCCGGGCAAGGTCGGGCGCGCCGGTTTCTTCATGAACACCTTCGTCGCCTCGATGATGCTCGTCATCACCGCCGACAACGTGTTCTGGTTCCTGGTCGCCTTTGAGCTCATGTCCCTTACGAGCTACTTCCTTGTCGTTATCGAGGAGAACAAGAACTCCATTAGGGGCGGTTGGCTCTACTTCGTCATCGCGCACGTGGGCTTTGTCCTTATCATGGCGAGCTTCCTGCTCATGACCAACGGCGTGGGCGGTTCCTTCAGCTTCAGTGATTTCCGTACGCATGACTTTGGACCCGCCGTCTCCTCCGCGTGCTTCGTCCTCGCGTTCTTCGGATTCGGCGCAAAGGCCGGTATCATCCCGCTGCACTCCTGGCTGCCCCAGGCGCACCCCGAGGCGCCGTCCAACGTGTCCGCCCTCATGTCCGGCGGCATGATCAAGATCGGCATCCTGGGAATCCTCAAGGTCGGTCTCGACCTGCTCGCGGGTTCGGGCGTCCAGCTCTGGTGGGGCCTCATGGTCCTGGTCTTCGGATCCATCTCGTCGGTCCTGGGCGTCGTCTACGCCCTCCACGAGCACGACATTAAGCGCCTGCTGGCCTACCACTCCGTCGAGAACATCGGCATCATCTTGCTCGGTGTCGGCGCATCCATGACGGCGCACGCCCTGGGCAACGACGTCATCGCGACGATCGCGCTCATGGCCGCCCTCTACCACACGCTCAACCACGCCATGTTCAAGGGCGAGCTGTTCCTCGGCGCGGGCTCCCTGCTCTATGCCACGGGTACGCGCAACATGGAGAAGATGGGCGGCCTGTTCCGCCGTATGCCGGTCACGGCCGTCTGCTTCCTCATCGGTGCCCTTGCCATCTCGGCTATCCCGCCGCTCAACGGCTTCGTTTCCGAGTGGTTCACCTACCAATCCCTGTTCAACATCTCGACGCTCTCCGACCCGGTCGTCATGGTGTTCGCCGTCGCCTCCGCGGCCGCCCTCGCCATCACCGGTGCCCTGGCCGTCACGTGCTTCGTGAAGGCCTACGGCGTCTCGTTCGCGAGCAGCCCTCGTTCCCAGGAGGCCGCGAACGCCAAGGAGTCCCCGGCTCCGATGTTGTTCTCGCAGATGCTCCTCGCGGCCATCTGCGTGGTGCTGGGAATCGGCTCTCCCGTCATCGCCCCGGTTCTGGGCGACGTCGCCCAGAGCGTGCTTGCCGGCTCTGCCATCACAGCCACCTCGGGCGTGTCTCTGGTGAACGAGATTTCCGGTGCCGCCACCTCCACCCCCGCGATCGCCATCGCGCTCGTGGTCCTCACCGGCCTCGCGTTCGTGTTGAGGTCCTGCCTCGGCACCAAGGCCCCCGCTAAGAAGACCGACCCTTGGGCGTGCGGCTACGAGCCCAACGAGCACATGCCCGTCGTCGCCACGAGCTTCGCGTCAGACGTAGAGCTCTTCATGGGCCCGCTCTACACCCTGCGCGAGGTATGCACCAAGATCTGCTGGTCCATCGCGCACGTGTTCCAGAAGCTCACCGGTGTCGCCCAGGGCGTTGAGCCCCTGCCCGACCGCTTCCTGGTCGATGCACCGAGCGAGGGTGCCGATAAGCTGGCCGGCCTCGCCTCCAAGATCGAGGGCGGCAACTACTCCGTATGCATCTGCTACATCGTCGCGGCGCTCGTGGTCTTCCTCGTGCTCGCCGTGGTCATGGTCTAGAGAGGGGAGAGGATATTATGAACATCGTTCTTGCGATAGCGCAGGGCCTCGTGGTCATGCTGGTCGCGCCCTTCTTCTCCGGCCTCGCCCGTGTGATTCGCGCGAAGATGCACAATCGCCGCGGTCCGTCCATCCTTCAGGATTACCGGGACCTCGCGAAGCTCATGGCGCGTCCCGAGTCCGTGAGTTCCGACTCGAGCTTCGTGCTGCGCATCATGCCGCCGCTGTTCCTCGCGGTGTCGTTCATGCTCGCCATGGGCCTGCCCATGTTCACGCTCGAGAGCCCCATGCCCGTCTTTGGTGACGCCATCACCATCATGTACGCGCTCGCGCTGTCCCGCTTCTTCTTCGCGCTGTCCGGCGTGGATTCCTCCAACGCCTACGCGGGCTTCGGCGGTATCCGCGAGCTCCTCATGAGCGTGCTCATCGAGCCGTCCATGCTCATCGCGCTGTTTACCGTCGCCATCGTGTGCGGCTCCACGGACATTGCGACCATGGGTCAGCACATCGTTACGGGCAACGTCTCGAGCGTCGTCGCCGTTATCCTCGCCGGCGTCGCCTTCGCGGCCGCCTGTTACATGGAGCTCGGCAAGCTTCCATTCGATCAGGCCGAAGCCGAGCAGGAGCTCCAGGAGGGCCCGCTCGCCGAGCTCTCCGGCCCGTCCCTGGCCATGATGAAGCTCGCCATGGGCATGAAGCAGGTCGTGGTCGTCGCTTGGTTCACCTCCATCTTCATCCCCTGGGGAGAGCCCGCGACCATCGGCGTCACCGCTCTCGTGGGCGCCGTCGTCTTCCTTGTCAAGTGCCTGGTCGATTTCGTTGTCTGCGGCGTGCTCGAGAACTCCGTTTCCCGTTCGCGCTTCAAGGTGCTCGGTAACCAGACCTGGGCCGTCGTCGGCATCGCGGTCCTCGCGTTCGTCTTCGTCGTCGTAGGCGTGTAGGGAGAAGGGAGAAACTATGTCAATCGAATCGAGCTTGTCCCTCTTTGCCATGGTGGCGATCGCCGTCCCCATGCTGGGCTCCCTGCTCATCGTCATGCTGCCGCGTCCCTACGCTAAATGGATCTGCGCCTTTGCCGGCGGCATCGCCACGGTCGCTTCCGTTGGCTTGGCCGCGACGTTTGCCGGAAACGGCATGAACGCGGTCGATGTAACCTGGGCGAGTATGGGCCAGACCTTGGTCATGGGCTTCATATTCGACCGGATGAGCACGCTGCTCGCACCCGCGTTCGTCGCTATCGGCCTGCTCGTCGTCATCTATTCGTTCCCGTACATGAGCGATAAGAACAAGGAGCATCCCGACGCGCCCCGTCGCCGCTTCTACGTGTACTTCTCCACGTTCATCGGCGCCATGGCCGGTCTCGCCTACAGCTCCACCATCGTCGGCCAGCTCGTTTTCTTCGAGATCACCGGCGTGTGCTCCTGGGGCCTCATCAGCTACTACATGACGCCCACGGCCAAGAAGGCCGGTATGAAGGCGCTCATCATCACCCATATCGGCGCTCTGGGACTCTACATCGGCGCGGCCTTCCTGTTCGCCGGAACCGGCACGTTCGCGCTGAGCGCGATCTCCCAGCTCGATTCCGGTATGAAGACCGTCGTGCTGCTGCTCATCCTGTTCGCCGCTTGGGCCAAGTCCGCCCAGTTCCCGCTCTACATGTGGCTGCCCTCCGCAATGGAGGCCCCCACGCCCGTTTCCGCCTACCTCCATGGCGCGTCCATGGTGAAGGTCGGCGTGTGCGTGTTCGCCCGCGCTCTTGCGAGTGCCGGCGATATCCCCGAGATCGTCGGTTGGGTCGCCATCATCGACGCCGTCGTGACCATGCTCTTCGGCTTCCTCATGTACCTGCCCCAGAAGGATATGAAGCGCCTGCTCGCCTTCTCGACGATCGCGCAGCTCGCCTACGTGTTCTTCGGCCTGGGCCTCTCCGTGTTCGGAAGCCAGATGGCGTTCAACGGCGCCGTCGAGCACATCTTCAACCACGCGTTCACCAAGACCCTGTTCTTCCTCATCGCCGGCTCCCTCAGCTTCACGCTGGGAACCCGTATGTTGCCCAAGATCCAGGGCCTCATGAAGAAGTACCCGGTCACGGGCGTGGGCTTCGCGGTCGCCGCGACCGCTATCGCCGGCGTGCCCCCCATGAGCACGTTCTTCTCCAAGTTCCAGATTATTTCCGGTGGCTTCGCGGTTGGTGCTTCCAACACGGTCATCTTCGTCCTCGTGTGCGTCATGGTCGTCGAGACCGTCGCCACCTTCGCATGGTTCCTGCGTTGGATGGGTAAGGTCCTGCCCGGTGAGCCGAGCGAGACCGTGGCCGCCGGCCAGCCCCTTCCGCGCGCCATGGCGTTCGTGTTCGTCGTCCTCATGATCATGGTCGTCGTCGCCGGTCCTCTGTCCTCTAGTTGGATGGGTTAGGAGGTAGGACATGGGTTATTCGTTAGTCAATATCCTGGGCGGTCTTCTGATCGTGACCTCCACCATGGTGGTCGTCTCGAAGACCATCCCGTCCGCCATTAAGTGGTACGCGATCCAGTCGGTTGTCCTGGTGGGCGTGCTGCTCACCCTGGGCCTCACCACCGGTGCCACCGAGCTTCTCATGTGGGCCGCGTCGGCCTTCGTCACCAAGGTGATCCTCGTTCCGTTCATTCTCAACCGTGCCTACAAAAAGATGGGTTCGCCTGCCGATAGCACGCTGACCTCCTCCATCAAGCCGGCCTGGACCATCATCCTCACCGGTCTGGAGGTGGCCATCTGCTTCGCGGTGGTCACGCGCCTGAGCCTGCCCACCGCTGAGGTGGCTACTCCGGCCCTCGCCATCAGCTTCGCGCACTTCTTCGTCGGCCTCACGTGCATCATCTCCCAGCGCAACATCCTCAAGCAAATCTTCGGGTACTGCCTTATGGAGAACGGTAGCCACGTGACGCTCGCCCTGCTCGCGCCCACGGCCCCCGAGATCATCGAGATCGGCATCGCCACCGACGCCATTTTCGCCGTCATCATCATGTCCGCCGTCGTCGTGAGGATCTGGAACGACACCAAGTCGCTCGACTCCCACGACCTGACCGAATTGAAGGGGTAGGCCATGGATGTTTCAATGCTGACGGTCGCCCTGCTCGCTTGTCCCCTCGTGTTCTCCCTGATTATGGCTGCGCTCCCCAAGACGACGTCCTACAGCGTCTTTGCGGGGCTCAACACCATCTCCGTCGCGGCGACCCTCGTCCTTTCGGTCGTCACCGCGGGAACCATGCTCTCGAGCGGGCAGAATATCGACGCTTTGGGCCTGTGGCTCCATCTCGATTCGCTCTCGTCGATCTTCGTCCTTCTGGTAGGCATCATCGGGTTCATCACCGGCGTGTACTCCATCTCCTATATCAAGATCGATATCGAGGAGAAGACCATGCCGGCCGAGCGCACCAAGCAGTACTACGCGCTGTTTAGCCTGTTCGTTTTCACGATGCTGCTCGCCTGCCTGTCCAACAACATCATCCTCACCTGGGCGGCGGTCGAGGCCACCACGTTGTCGACCGTGTTCCTCGTGGGCATCTACAAGAACAAGCAGGCGCTCGAGGCGTCTTGGAAGTACGCGATGGTCTGCACCGCCGGCGTGGCCTTCGGCCTGTTCGGCACGCTGCTCATCTACGCGAACGCCGCCGATATCATGCCCAACGCGCATGAGGCAGCCTTCCTCACCTCCATCATGCCCTACGCCGACCAGTTCGACCCGATGCTCGTGCGCCTCGCGTTCGCGTTCATCGTCATCGGCTTCGGCACCAAGGCGGGCCTGTTCCCCATGCACACTTGGCTGCCCGACGCGCACTCCCAGGCTCCGAGCCCGGTCTCCGCGCTGCTCTCGGGCGTGCTGCTCAAGTGCGCCATGCTGGTGATCATCCGCTTCTACTCCCTGTCCATCATCACGGTGGGCGACACCTATCCGCGTACGCTCCTGCTCATCCTGGGCACGCTGTCCATCCTGGTGGCCGCCCTGTGCATCTTTAAGCAGGACGATATCAAGCGCCGCTTCGCGTACTCCTCCGTCGACAACGTCGGCGTGGTCGCGCTGTGCCTGGGTATCGGTGGTCCGCTCGGTATCGCCGCCTGCCTGCTGCACTGCATCTTCCACGGTTTCACGAAGGCGCTCGCCTTCTGCATGGCCGGTAACATCCAGCACATCTACCACACCCGCGACCTGAACAAGATCAAGGGCGTCGTCGAGATCGCTCCTGTCACGGCAGCGCTCACCATCATCGCCCTGCTCGCGCTCGCCGCCTTCCCGCCGTTCGCCCTGTTCATCTCCGAGTTCCTCACCTTCGTGGCCGGCATCCAGTCCGGTCCCATCTGGGTGGTCGTGCTCGTGGCCATCGGCCTCACCGGCGTGTACTTTGCCCTTACCGGCATTGCGCTCAAGTCCATCTTCGGCAAGGCGCCCGAGGGCATGAAGCGCCACGAGGTGCCCGCCCTCATGATCATCCCCGAGATCGCCCTCGCGATCGTGGTCATGTGGTTCGGTATCGCCACCCCGGTCGCCATCACGAGCGGCGTCGAGGATGCAACGTCCGTCGTTTTGAACCAGAGCGTCGAAGAGCTCCACGAGGCTCCTCTCTACCGCATGGTGTTCAGTTCCCAGACCAAGACAAGCGAGGTGAATTAGCACCATGGCAGAACCTGAAAAGAAGGACTACGCTCGTCGTTGCGAAAGCCACGTCGAGGCCCTGCGCGCCGCAGTGCCGGGCGCTATCGAGAAGGTTGAGTGGCAGTGCGAGGACCAGCTGACGATCACCGTCAAGCTGGACCGTCTGCCCGAGGCCGTCCACTACCTGTACTACGAGCGCTACGGCTGGATTCCCGTGATTGTCGGCAACGACGAGCGCTCCCTGTGCGGCCGTTACGCCGTGTACTACGTCATCTCCATGGAGGGGGAGGACCCCGGCTGGGTGACCGTGCGTGCCGAGGTCGATCCCGCCAAGATGACGTTCCCGTCCGTGACGCCGTTCGTCCCCGCCTGCGTGTGGGGCGAGCGCGAGCTGCGCGATATGTTCGGCCTGATTCCCGAGGGTCTGCCCGACCGCCGTCGCCTGGTGCTTCCCGACGATTGGCCCAGCGGGCTGTACCCGTTGCGCAAGGATTCGATGGATTACCGTTTCCGCCCCGCCCCCGCGAGCGACATGGAAAACTACGAATTCTTGGCCGACACCAAGGGCAAGGAGACCACGCTCGTCCCCATGGGACCGTTGCACATCACCTCCGACGAGCCCGGCCACTTCCGCCTGTTCGTTGAGGGCGAGACGATCGTCGATGCCGACTACCGTCTGTTCTACGTACACCGCGGCATGGAGAAGGTCGCCGAGACGCGCCTGAACTATGACGCCGTGACGTTCCTCGCCGACCGCATCTGCGGTATCTGCGGCTGCGCCCACTCGGTGGCCTATGCCGAGGCCGTCGAGCGTGCCCAGGGCATCCATGTCCCGCCGCGCGCCCAGTACATCCGCGCCATCATGCTCGAGGTCGAGCGTCTGCACTCGCATCTGCTCAACATTGGCCTGGCGTCGCACTACACGGGCTTCGACTCCGGCTTCCAGCAGTTCTTCCGCGTCCGCGAGAAGTCCATGGACCTGGCCGAGAAGCTCTCCGGTCACCGTAAGACCTACGGCCTCAACGTGATCGGCGGCGTGCGTCGCGACATTTTGGCCGAGCAGAAGCTCTCCACGCTCACGACCATCCACCAGCTGCGCTCCGAGGTTCAGGAACTCGTCGACATGCTGCTCTCCACGCCCAACTTTATTGAGCGTACGAGTGGCATCGGCATTCTGGACCGCAAGATCGCACGCGACTTCTCGCCGGTCGGCCCGCTCATGCGTGGCTCGGGCTATGCCCGCGACGTGCGCTTTGACCATCCCTTCGACGGCTACGCCGATCCGGATGTCCAGAAGATGCATGCCGCCACGGCCGACACCTGCGATGCCTTCGGCCGTACCGCCGTCCGCATCCAGGAGGTCTACGATTCGATCGACATGATCGAGACCATGCTCGAGAACTGCCCGTCGGGCCCCATCCTCACCACGGATTGGGAGTACACCCCGCACAAGTACGCTATCGGCGCCACCGAGGCGCCGCGTGGCGAGGACGTGCACTGGGCCATGCTCGGCAATAACCAGAAGTGCTACCGCTGGCGCGCCAAGGCCGCCACGTACAGCAACTGGCCGGTCCTGCGCTACATGTTCCGCGGCAACACCGTGGGCGACGCGGCGCTGATCGTCGGCTCGCTCGACCCGTGCTACTCCTGCACCGACCGCGTGACGGTAACCGATGTCTCCGCCAAGCGCGACCACGTGCTCGACAAGGAGCAGTTCGAGAACGTCTGGCGCGACAAGTCTCCGCTTGCGGGCGAGGGCACCATGGCCGCTCCGCTCGATGAGGAGGCGCTCTAATATGCTGAAGCTTTGGAAGGTTAACGCCAAGGCCGGCGACGCGACGGTCAAGTACCCGTTTGCGCCGTTCCCGACCAACAAGGACATGCGCGGCAAGCCCGAGCACAATGCCGAGCTCTGCATCGCCTGCGGTGCCTGCGGCGTGGCATGCCCGGCCGATGCCATACGCATGGACACCGACCTTGCGGCCGATACCATCACCTGGTCGATCGACTACGGCCGCTGCATCTTCTGCGGCCGTTGCGAGGAAGCCTGCCCCATGGAGGCCATCAAGCTCACCGAGGAGTTTGAGCTGGCCGTCATGAGCAAGGACGACCTCACCAGCAAGAGCGTCTACACGCTCGAGCACTGCTCGCGCTGCGGCAAGCCGTTTGCCCCGCACAAGGAGATCGACTACGCCAAGCGCCTGCTGCAAAAGACCGGCGGCATGGAGGCCATCCAGGCCGCCCGTACCGTCGGTATGTGCCAGGAGTGCAAGCGCGAGCTCGATGCCCTGCGCGCCGCCTCGGCCGTAAAGACCGGCAACGCTGCCGGCATGGCTGCCAACGAGACGCTCGCGTCCGGTGAGCCCCAGGGCCCCGGCATGGAGTATCTGGGCGGCCACGGCGTGAACCCGGAGTATATCGACCGCGAGCTCAACCCCGATGCGCCCGAGATTCCCGCCGGTCCGGCGCCGGTCGAGGGCATCATCATGGATTTTGAAACGAAGGAGGAGTAACCATGGCCGAACCCACGCTTTTGCCCGAGCGGCTTCAGTACCGCCCGACCAAGATCGAGCTCGACGAGAGCATCGAGAAGGCCAAGGCGACCCTTCTTAAGAAGATCAAGCGCTCGGTGTACGTCTACCGTGTCGACTGCGGCGGCTGCAACGGCTGCGAGATCGAGATCTTCGGTTCCATCACGCCCGTCTTTGACGTCGAGCGCTTTGGCATCAAGGTCGTGCCCTCGCCCCGTCACGCCGACGTACTGCTGTACACCGGCGCCGTGACGCGTGCCATGCGCATGCCGGCCCTGCGCGCGTTTGAGGCCGCACCCGATCCAAAGATCGTGGTGTCCTATGGCGCGTGCGGCTGCACCGGCGGCATCTTCTACGACAACTACTGCGTCTGGGGCGGCACGGACAAGATTCTGCCGGTCGAT
>URTL01000037.1 GCA_900550785.1 uncultured Collinsella sp.
CTCCCCCGCCTTGGCCTCCGCCAGGAAGCGCTCGATCTCGTCGTCCTGGATGGGCGACTGGTAGTCGTTGATCTTCTCGACCTTCTCGGGCACGATGTCCAGCGCGTGGACCTCGTTGTGCTGCGAGAGCAGGACGGCGAGGGACAGGCCGACGTAGCCGGTACCGGCGACAGCGATCTTTAATTTTTCAGTCATAAAACGACTCCTCAGAAAAATTGAAATTACGGTTCATAACTCGTAGCTAAGATTTACTTTTCCTAAAGAATCCAAAAGCTTCGGTAACGCAGGCACTCGGCGACGCAAAGAAAGCCTTGATCGCATAGCCGAACGCATCCACATATCGTCGACTACGCTTCATTGCAAATGCCAAAACGGCGTTATGTCGAAACTCTATATAGTTGATATCTTTCTTATCGAGCTGTGGGTAATAACTTTGAACGACCTTGTGTCTCGCCACTTCGCCTTCGATCTTGTTGTTTCCCAGAGAAAGGCGCTCGCCAGAATGCAGATACTGATGCACGTGGACTTCTGGCATATAGCCAATACGCGCACCAGCTTCAATACAACGAAGCATTAGCCACCAGTCTTGGCCCGTAGCAACTTCGCCGAATCCCTCGGTCACGTCAAACAGACTCTTCTTTAGCATGTAGATTGATGTGGGTGCTATTGGCGTTAATAGATGCGCTCTGAGCAAACCCTGTTTTGAGAAATCATCACAATGATTGAGCCGGCGATGCTCCACGAGTTTACCCGACTCGTTATACCAAGAGACATCCTGCCAGCACATATCGAGGCCGTTTTCCAGCATATAGACAAGCTGCGTTTCGACCTTATCTGAGAGAAACTCATCATCATCATCAAGAAATGCCAGGTAATCGCCCATCGCTTGACGACATGCATAATTACGCGCGGAACCCCCGCCCGTACGACCAGCAGTATGGATAATCCTTAGACGCGAATCTTCGCATGCTAAAAGTACTTTATTTGTTTCCTTATCCCACTTGGAATTCACTTCGTTGTCGTTAACGACAAGTATTTCGAGATTCTTGTAAGACTGATTAGAAATAGAATTTAACGCTTTTGTCAGCCGATCTGCCCTTTTATAAGTTGGAACAATAACGCTAACCAGAGGTCCATTCTCAATAGCCACTTATCGCCCCGTCCTCTTCCTGCCAAACATGGCACCAAAGGTGCCGGTAAAACATTTCCAATCCATGCGGAAGCATCGGTTACGCACGTAATGAAGCTCGATCTTTTGACGCAGACCGCTCTCGAACGTCGCAGCGTTGCGATCGGTCGCCTGCCACAGGCCCGTGATGCCAGGCTGGACAGAAAGTAGCTCGGCCTTTTCCTCATCGGAAAAATGCTGCTCAAGTTCGTCTCTTGTAATGGGACGCGGTCCGATGACGGAAAGATCGCCGTTTAGCACGTTCAGGAACTGCGGCATCTCGTCGATGGAGCACTTACGAATAAACTGGCCGACTTTGGTAATACGAGGATCATCATCGACCTTGCGCTCGACTTCCCACTGATATAGCTGCTCAGGGCTCAGATACTTCTGCACGTTACCGGCGTCGGCGACCATGCTGCGAAGCTTAAGGATCTTTATAGCCTTACCGCCCTTGCCAACACGTTCTTGCGCATACACAGGGCTACCCGAAGACTCGAGGCGGATGAGCACGCACACGACAGCAACAGGAATGAACAGCACCACACTCACGCAAAGGCTGAAGACAAGATCAAACAGTCTCTTCAAGAAACGGTAGGCCAGCGTACCGCTCGGTTGTATCTTCTGAATAGCTAGTGTCTCCCCCATGGATGCGCTGCTTTCAGTCTTCTCTTCAACAGTCAAGTTCAAATTCACGTCCCTGTTCCCAGGGATCCCCCCCATCGATGAATTCAAAATACGAATGAATTACCAGTGCGACGTCCCCTTACGTCTTACTGGGAACGTCCAACGGAAGCAGCTCCCTGAATGCGGAGTCGCCTTCGCCCACGTCCACCAGGCACCAGCGTTTATGACGGTCGATCTTCTTTACACGGGTCTCTTGACCCACCAACGGGCCTTGCTCTATGTGCAGCACGCCATCTTCTATGCGGGCTACGCTGTTGCGCACCACGCCGTCGTCGTCGAGCACGCTGCGGTACCAGTCCTGCGCATCGTCCGGCATAGGCGCATAGGCCCGCTCCCTGCTGCCGGCAATGCGGCAGCCAAAGCTCAACTGGGCCAAGGCCTTATCGAGCAGGGCGGCATCGCGCGTGGCGACGAAGAAGTATTCCTTGTACATGGGTTTGGTTTGGAGCGACCAGGCGCCGTCCCGCTTAAACCAGAACTCCTTTTGCATCACAAAAGCGTCCTGCATCAGCTCGTGCGGGATAATGCGGCGGACCTTTTCGCAGGTCTCGCGCTCTTTACCGTTGGGGGTGTGGACCAGATACCAGCGGACGCGGCCATGCTGGCTGTTGGTAGCAGCGCCACTAAAGGCGCCGGGCAGCTGCTCTTGGCGCCGCATCGTCTGTTCCATCTCTCGCCCCCTTAACTTGCATCCACGACACACGCGGGTGCAGGGGCGTTAAGAACAGGCTTCTCGCTCGTAGCTAGGCGCAGTCGCAAAAGTACAGGTTTTTGTAGAGGGGTATGGAGATGCGCCCATTCGCGGCGCATTTTGTGCAATCTGGGAAAACGCGAGCAGTTTGCTCGTATAATGAGCAACGTCGAAAGATACAAAAACCTGTACCTTTTTGCACAACAAAATAGCCGCTCTAACCAGCGGCTTTTCTTCTATAGACAACAAAAAGGCGACCGCCCGCGAGGACGATCGCCTTTGTTAATTCTTGTGTTGTTTGTGCTAGGCGCGAGTCTTGATCTCCTCGAGCACCTTGGCCACAAACTCGTCAACGCTCATCTGAACGGTCTCGTTGGAGCGATCGCGGACGGAGATGTTGCCAGCCTCGACCTCCTTCTCGCCCAGAATGAGCATGTAGGGCACGCGGTCGATGCTGCGGGCCTCGCGGATCTTGTAGCCGATCTTCTCGTCGCGGTCGTCGCAGACCACGCGAATGCCGGCCTCCTCCAGCTTGGCGCACACCTCGTGGGCGTAGTCGCGGCTCTTCTCGGAAACCGGAAGTGCCTTGACCTGCACGGGAGCCAGCCAGGTGGGGAACTTGCCCGCAAAGTGCTCAATCAGAATGCCGATAAAGCGCTCGATGGAGCCAAAGCACACGCGGTGCAGCATGATGGGGCGCTTCTTGGTGCCGTCGGCGTCCACGTACTCCAGGTCAAAGTTGAGCGGCATCTGGAAGTCGAGCTGGACGGTACCGCACTGCCAGGTACGGCCGAGCGAGTCCTCCAGGTGGAAGTCGATCTTGGGGCCGTAGAAGGCGCCGTCGCCCTCGTTGACCTCGTAGTCCATGCCCAGCTTCTCCAGAGCGGTGCGCAGGCCCTCCTCGGCGCGAGCCCAGTCCTCGTCCGAACCCATGGAGTCCTCGGGGCGGGTGGAAAGCTCAACGTGGTACTTAAAGCCAAACTTCTGGTACACGGAGTCGATGAGGTTGACCACACCCACGATCTCGTCGGTCAGCTGGTCGGGACGCACAAACAGGTGAGCGTCGTCCTGGTTAAAGCAGCGCACGCGGAACAGGCCGTGCAGGGCGCCGCGCAGCTCGTGGCGGTGCACCAGGCCAATCTCGCCGGCGCGAATGGGCAGCTCGCGATAAGAATGCGGCTTGGAGGCGTACACCAGCACGCCGCCCGGGCAGTTCATGGGCTTAATGCAGTACTCTTCGTCGTCGATGACGGTGGAGTACATGTTGTCCTTGTAGTGGTCCCAGTGGCCCGAGGTCTTCCACAGCTGCTTGTTCATGATGAGCGGCGTGGAGATCTCCACGTAGCCGGCCTTGTGGTGAATCTCGCGCCAGTAGTCCAGCAGCGTGTTTTTAAGGATCATGCCGTTGGGCAGGAAGAACGGGAAGCCGGGGGCCTCGTCGCGCATCATAAAGAGGTCCATCTCGCGGCCGATCTTGCGGTGGTCGCGCTTCTTGGCCTCCTCCAGCATATGCATGTGCTCGTCGAGCTCTTCCTTGGTGGCAAAGGCGACGCCGTTGATGCGGGTGAGCATCTTGTTGTCCTTGTCGCCCTTCCAGTAGGCGCCCGAGACGCCGGTGAGCTTAAAGGCCTTGAGCGCCTTGGTGTAGCAGATGTGGGGGCCGACGCACATGTCGATGTAGTCGCCCTGCTGGTAGAAGGTGATGCGGGCGTCGTCGTCCAGGTCGCCGATGTGCTCGACCTTGTACTTCTCGCCGCGCTCCTCCATAAGGGCGATGGCCTCGGCGCGGGGCTTCTCAAAGACGGTGAACTTAAGGTTCTCCTTGACGATCTTTTTCATCTCGGCCTCGATCGCGGGGAAGTCGTCCTCGCTGATCTTGACGCCCTCGGGCAGGTCGACGTCGTAGTAAAAGCCGTTGTCGGTCGCGGGGCCGTAGGCAAAGTCGGCCTCGGGATAGAGGCGCTTGATGGCCTGCGCCATGATGTGCGCGGCAGAGTGGCGGATGACGTGCGTGACCTCGTCCTGCGGGAGCTCGGCCACCGAACCGTCATTGTAGAGTGCCTTCATGGGTATGTTTTCTCCTCTCGGATGCCTGATGCAAGTGCGTGCGATGCGCTCGGCGTTTTAACTTGCATCATTATAGGCAGGTTGCCATGGTATACAAGCGCCCGCCGCACCTTAATGGCACGGCGGGCGATTTTCTACGCATGCTTCATCGTGTGGGGGCGGGTGGCTTGCGCGGGGCGCGCGGTGCCCGTGGCTTGTGGCCGGCCCGGCGATGGATGCGTTACTGGATGCGAGTTCGGCAGTAGGGGCAGACCTTCCAGTGCGCATCGAGCGGGCGATGGCAGCTGGGGCACACGTTGCGAACCTGGGTATCGCACACCGGGCAGACGACGAAGTCCTTCTCGATGGGCGCGCCGCACTGCGGGCAGGTGCCGTACTGGGCAAGCTGGCGCTCGCGCAGGGCCATGTCCAGCTCCTGCTCCTCGCGGTCGGACGCGTAGGAGTGCGGGCGCAGAACCAAGTAGGCGATGAGGCCTACAAACGGGATGAGGGCGATGATGCCCCATGCCACGTAAGCGCTGGCGCCGCGGCGGCGAGCGTCGATAAACACATAGACGACCGACAGCACATAGAGGACGATGATAAAGCCAACGAAGGCATAGACGACGCCCATAAGCTGCGGCGACATGAGCTCGGAGATGTACTTGGACATTGAGGTGTACCTTTCGGAATATTTACAGTCCGGTCTAGTGTAACACGGGGGTCGTTCGAGCGGGACCCTGGTGGGACCCAGCGGCGGCCACAGACACAAACATCTCAATCTGTAACAGTTGCTCGGCAAATTCGGGTCTAGGTGTTACAGATCGAGACACAGGGGTCCCTCCCCGACTTAAATCTCGATCTGTAACATCTAGGGCCCCAAAACCCCTCTTACTGTTACAGATCGAGACATTCAAAATCCGTCGGAAGGTTTGTCTCGATCTGTAACATCTACAACCCAAATCATCAGCTAACTGTTACAGAACGAGACAAACCTCTGACGCCAGGGACGGCAGACGAGGTTATCGACGTTACTGAGTCTCCCCTCGCCTGCCGTTGGCGGATGCAGCGGGGCTGTTCGCCGCATTGCCGCTGCACTGGGGCTGTGCAGACCGTAGGATAGTCCTATTGACGGCCTGTCAACTCGTCTGGGAGGCACTGTGGCGGAAACGTTTGATATCGCGATTGTTGGCGCTGGCATCACGGGATGCGCCATCGCGCGGCAGCTCGCGCGGTTTGACCTGTCCATTTGCGTGGTCGAAGCGGCCAACGACATAGCACTGGGGGCTTCGAAGGCCAACGGCGGCCTGGTGCACGCCGGCTACGATCCTGCGCCGGGCACGGTAAAGGCGCAGGTCAACGCCCGTGGTTGCGAGCTGTATGGCACATGGGCCCAGGAGCTGGGCTTTTTGTTCCGCCGCACCGGGTCGATGGTGCTGGGCTTTAGCGACGAGGACCGGACACACCTGGAGAAGCTGCGCCGCAATGGGCTGGCGAACGGCGTACCCGAGCTGTCAATCATTGGCCCCGAGCGCATCCACGAACTTGAACCGCGTGCCAGTGCCGACGCAACATGCGCGCTGTGGTGTCCCTCGACCGGTTACGTTGACCCGTTTGAAGTGGCCATCGCCGCGCTGGAGAACGCGGTCGCCAACGGCGTGACGTTTATGCGTTCCGCACCGGTGGAAGCGATTGAGGTCGCTAGCTCGCACGACGAGGGCGTTGCTGCCGACAGCAAGGGCCGCGCGCGCTTTACGCTGGCAACGCCCGCCGGTGACGTGCGCTGCCGTTACCTGATTAACGCCGCGGGCAACGGTGCCGCGGACATCTCGCATATGGCCGGCGCCGAGGAGTTTCAGATGGCCTGGCGCCAGGGCAATATTGTGGTGCTGGACAAGGAGCCGCGTGCGCTCATGCCGCTCTACCCCGTGCCGACGCCGATATCGAAGGGCGTTATCGTCACGGGCACCGTACATGGCAACACCGTGATTACCGCGACCGCCGCCGTGCGCGAGCCCGGCGACACGCAGACCTATGCGAGCGATGTGAACGCGCTGCTGACCGGCGCGCGCAAGCTGGTGCCCGATCTGGATACGCGCCGCGTGGTGCGCGCATTTGCCGGCGGGCGTCCGGTCATTCAGGGAACGAACGACTTCTTTATTGGACAGTCGGCCGTGGTGCCGGGGCTATTCCAGGCGGCGGGTATTCAGTCGCCGGGCGTGGCAAGCGCGCCGGCCATTGCCGAGCGCATGGAGCACGTGATGCGCGAGGCGGACGTGGAACTGCACGAGCGGGCGGACTGGAACCCAATTCGCCGCGCGCCGGACGACTTTGACCGCGCACCGCTGGCGCGCAAGGAAGAGCTGATCGAGTCCGATCCCGCGTGGGGACAGATTGTCTGCCGCTGCGAGACGGTGCCCGAGGCCGAGATTGTGGCCGCGATCCGACGCCGCCCGGGCGCGGTTTCGGTCGAGGGCGTCAAGCGCCGCTGTCGTGCCGGCATGGGTCGGTGTCAGAGTGGTTTTTGCCAGAGCCGCGTGGTTGCGATCCTGGCGCGCGAGCTGGGCTGCGACCCCAGCGAGGTGTTGTTGGAGGACGCAGGTTCTTGGCTGGTTGAGGGACCGCTGAAGGGGGTGCGCTAGGATGGCGAAGCTAGATGTGGAAACGACGCACAAGGTCGGTGGCTCGGTGACGACACAGGCCTTCGACGTGGTCGTTATCGGCGGCGGCCCCGCCGGCATGGCGGCTGCACTTGCCGCACATAAAGCCGGCGCACACGTGGCCATCGTGGAGCGCGAGCAGCATCTGGGCGGCATCCTGCGCCAGTGCATCCACCCCGGTTTTGGCCTATCGCACTTTAAGCAGGAACTCACCGGCCCCGAGTACGCGCAGCGCTTTATCGACCAGGTGCGCGCGACCGACATTGCGCTGTTCTTGGGCAGCATGGTGCTTGGGATCGATTCGGACGAGGGCGCGAGCGTAGGCGACCCGGACACGGGCGAGGCCGCGGGAACCACCGCAGTCCATACCGTCACGCTCATGAGCCGTACCGGCATGCTTCAGCTCACCGGGCGTGCGGTCGTCCTTGCCATGGGGTGCCGCGAGCGTACACGCAGCGAGATCAAGATTCCCGGCAGCCGTCCCGCCGGCGTTTTTACGGCCGGCTTGGCGCAGCGATATATCAATATCGAAAACCTCAAGCCTGGCTCGCGCGCCGTCATTTTGGGCTCGGGCGACATCGGGCTTATCATGGCGCGCCGCTGCACGCTCGAGGGGATTTCCGTCGAGGGCGTGTACGAGCTCATGCCGTACGCCAACGGCCTGCGCCGCAACGTCAAGAACTGCCTGGACGACTTTGGAATTCCGCTGCACCTGTCCACCACCGTCACACGCGTGATCGGGCACGACCGCGTGGAGGCCGTCGAGGTAAGCCAGGTCGACGAGCACCTGGCGCCCATTGCCGGGACGGAGCGCATCGTTCCGTGCGACACGCTGCTGCTTTCGGTGGGTCTGATTCCCGAAAACGAGCTTTCGGTGGGCGCGGGCGTTGAGCTTGATCCACGCACGCGCGGAGCCGTGGTGGACCAGAGCCTGCAAACGGGTGTGCCGGGCATCTTTGCCTGTGGCAACGTGCTGCACGTGCACGACCTGGCCGACAACGTGACGACCGAGTCCGAGAGGGCTGGCGCAGCTGCAGCGGCGTACGCGCTGGGGACCGGCGCGGGCGCCGTTCCGGACTGCGAGCTCACTGTCTCCCCTGCCGGCATTGCGGGATACGCGCTGCCGGGACGCATTACGGCTGTGGCACTCACCAAACTCAACTTCCGCGTCCGCCGACCGGTCGACGCCGCCCGCGTGCGCATTCTGGCAGGCGACGAGGAACTGTTTGCGGGCAAGGTCCGCGCGTTTAAGCCGAGCATTATGGAAAGCTTCCCACTGCCGGCAAAGGTCATCCAACAAGCGCTCGACCTAGGTGCCAGCGAGATTGTCCTATCCGTCGATCCCGTCGAGGAGGCATAAACTATGAGCAATAACGCAATCGATACGCTGCAGTTCAACTGCACCACCTGCCCATCCGAGTGCCTCCTGACCGTAGAGGTGGAGCGCGACGCCAATGGCGCCGTGGTGGAAGTGCGCTCCGTAACCGGCAACAACTGCCCGCGCGGCGATAAGTTCGCACATCAGGAACTCACCTGCCCCATGCGCGTGCTCACCACCACCGTGGCCGTCTCCGGAGGCGACGAAGCCCTGCTCCCCGTGCGCACGGCCGAAGCCATCCCGCTGACGCTCCACGCCCAGACCATGGACCTCATCCGCGACCTAGTCGTCAACGCCCCCATCCGCATGGGCGACGTAGTCCTAGAGAACCTCCTAAACACCAACATCAACCTAATCGCCAGCATGGACATCGACCGAGTCTAAGTAGCTAATTGGGGACGGGGCTCTTTTAGCTACCTCGCCATCCACCCTGCCCTCCTCAGTTGCGGTGAAATACGGACTGTTTAATGGCTTCAGGCCGCTAAACAGTCCGTATTTCACCGCAACTTATGAGTGCCGCATGGGATGCAAAGGAGTGTCCCAAGGTGCCGGCATAAAAGGAACGTCCCTATCTGCCGGGCTTGGGATACCATGGTGGCACCCTAGCGAAAGGACGATGTATGGCACATGTCGATGACCAGCGTGTGGCGCGCGTGCTCGATGCGCTCGAGGCTCAGCACCCCGGCGCACAGCTGCTCGTAAACGACCCGTGGTCGATCTATTACCTGACCGGTTTTTATGCCGATATGTTCGAGCGTTTTTGTGGCGTGCTGCTCGCACGCGGCACCGAGCCGTTGATCCTCGTCAACGCCCTGCACCAGCTGCCAGAGTATGACAATGCCCGCGTCGCGTACCACACCGATACTGACGACGTGGCCGACGCCATCGTTCGCGAGGTCGATCCGACCAAACCGCTCGGCATCGACACCGTCATGCGTTCCGGCTTTTTGATGCCCCTCATGGAGCGTCACGCCGCGAGCGAGTTCTTCCTAGGCGACTTTGCCGTCACTGCCGCACGCACCTACAAAGACGCTACCGAGCAGGAGCTTATGCGAGCGTCCTCTGCCGCCAACGACGCCGTGATGGCCGATACCATCAAGCTCGTCCATGAAGGCGTGACGGAGCGCGAAATTGCCGATCAGATGCTCAGTCTGTACCGCAAGCACGGCTGCGAGGGCTTTAGCTTTCCGCCGATCGTGAGCTTTGGCGCCAACGCCGGCGACCCGCACCACGAGCCCGACGACACCGTACTCAAGCGCGGCGACGTGGTGCTGTTCGACATTGGCGGACGCCATCGCAACTACTGCTCGGACATGACGCGCACGTTCTTTTGGGGCGAGCCGGACGAGGAGACGGCACACATCTACGACATCGTGCGCCGCGCCAACGAGGCCGCCGAGGCGCTCATAGCACCAGGCGTGCGCATGTGCGACCTGGACCGTGCTGCGCGCGACGTGATTGAGGGCGCGGGCTATGGGCAGTACTTTACGCATCGCCTGGGCCACTCGATCGGCCTGCAGGATCACGAGCCGGGCGACGTCTCGCTCGTCAACGAGCAGGTTGTCGAGCCGGGCATGACCTTCTCCATCGAGCCGGGCATCTACCTCCCCGGTCACACCGGCGTCCGCATCGAGGACTTGGCCTTGGTGACCGAGTCCGGCGTCGAGATTCTCAACGCCTACCCCCACGATCCAGTCCGCCTAGACTAGGCAATGCGGCAAAGGGACAGCCCCTTTGCCGCATCACATGAATGTCGCCACAAAAACGGCCTATCTACTACGTTTAACCCGCATGGGTCGACCATAACCGACTTTTCGCAAAATCCGCAAGCCGTCTACCTGCGGTTTTAATTTCGCAATGTTCCGTGTGGTCGAGGGTAACCGGTCAAACGTAGTAGACAGGCCAATTTCATGGCAAGCGAGTCGACTCGGGGCACAGGGCAGCCAAAAAAGCCCCGTCCCAAATTGACTGCTTTTGAGTTGCGGTGATATACGGCCTGTTTGAGGCTTCTGGCTTGTAAAACAGTCCGTATTTCACCGCAACTGATGAGGGGATGGGTTAACGGAGCAGGCCGGCCACTTCGCCGGCTAGGGTGATGGTGCCGGCTGCTACGAAGGGCTCGCCTGCGGCCTTGAAAGCTGCAAGGGCCTCGGAAACGCTGGAGTACACGCCTGCGAGCTTATCGGCATCAACGAGGGCAGCGAGCTCCTCCGCCGGCAGGGCGCGGTCGGAATCGGTCTGGGTCACGACCACACGGGGGAACGCCGGAATCAGCACGTCGACGATGCCTGCCACGTCCTTGTCGGCCAGCGCAGCGCACAGCAGCGTGGGGCGATTCTCCACGCACGGATCGATCTCGTCCAACGCGCTCACAAAGTTCTCGCAGCTCTGGGGGTTATGGCAGGCGTCGATCAGCTTGAGCGGATCGGTTCCCAGCACATCAAAGCGACCCGGCGTGGGGCAGCCCATAAGAGAAGCGTCGAGCGACTCGTGGTCGAGCTCGCGGCCCAGATAGCCCTCGCACAGCATAATCGCACACGCGGCATTCTGCGGCTGATATGCCGGCTTGACCATACTCGACGTATAGATCGCACGCGGCGTGGTGCAGCTGAACTCAACCGTGTCGCCCACATGCGCCGGCACCTTAGTCGTGACATGGCTCACCACGAGCGGCACCACACCGCATTCGCGGCAACGGGCATCCATCACGCGCTGAACACTTGCCTCATGCGTGCCCTCGCCCAGAACAACCAGGCGTCCGGGCTTAATGACCGCAGCCTTCTCACCCGCAATGGCCTCGAGCGTATCGCCCAAAATACGTGTGTGATCGAGCCCAATACCCGTAATGGCAACGGCGACGGGATCGGTCGCACTCGTGGCGTCCCAACGACCGCCCATGCCAACCTCGAGCACGGCAACATCCACCGCGGCCTCGGCAAACACCACAAGTGCGGCGGCCGTCAGCAGGTCAAACGGAGTAATGGTATAGGCGCGCTCCCCCGCCGCCACACGGTGCGCATTCACCCGACGTCCCGCCTCAACAGCGGCAGAAACGCCACGGGCAAAGGCCTCGTCACTCACAACGCGCCCATCGACCTCCATGCGCTCGGGATAACGCACCAGCTGCGGCGACGTATACAGCGCGGTTTTTAACCCCTCACCACGAAGGATGGCAGCCGAAAAACGCGTGGTCGAAGTCTTGCCATTGGTACCGGCGACCTGAATGCAATCAAAGTACTCGTCCGGGCGCCCCAACTCATCGAGCATATCGACAACCGTCTCAAGCAAAGGACCAGCATCCCCAGAAATCCGCCCCGTATCAGCAGCCAGCCCAACAGCCTCATCAAACGAAAGCAACTCAAACGAGAAAGGAACGACATACGACCCAGAACGCTTAGCCATAACCCAAAGTCTCCAATTACAGAAAAAGAGGCCCATCAAAAAAATAATGAGCCCCTCGCGTTGACAATATCAGCCTTTACCCGCTTGCAGCAAGATCAAGGCCACAACCAAGTGACCTCACCAGGCAGCGGACGCCCCCGTAACCGCTATGGGAGCGGTTTGGGGCTTTGCTCGATACAAGTTCCGCACGAGCCGAAGGCCACTTAATGTGGCCTTCGTGCGAGCAGGACTGTTCGCAGTAGCGAGCAATGCCCCAAACCGCGTCCCCAGTACCGCCTACGAGAAGTCAGCAACCTGAGCAGTCAGCGCCGCAAGGATCTCCTTGAGCTCAGCTGCACGGTCCCTCTTCTTCTGGACCACCGCAGGCGCGGCCTTGGCCACAAAGCCCTCATTGGCGAGCGTCTTCTCGCAGCCGGCCAGCTCCTTCTGGGCCGCGGCAATCTCCTTCTCCAGGCGAGCCTTCTCGGCCGAAAGGTCAACCTTGCCCTCAAGCACCACAAAGACCTCGACGCCGCTGTCAACAACAGCGATGCTCGCAGACGGCTTCTCGACATCGGTACCCATGACCAGCGAGGCAGTGTTTGCCAGAGGCTCGATGGTCGAGCGCAGGCTCTCGAGCTTCTCGATGTCCTCGGCACCGGCACGCACGACCACGTCGAGCTCGGCCTTGGGGCTCAAGCGATAGCGCGAACGCGTGGCGCGGGCGGCAGACACGACGGTACGGCACAGCTCAAACGCGCGCTCGGCGTCCTCGTCGACATACTTGGCGTAGTCGGCGGGCTCGGGCCACTTGGCGATCATGAGCGCCTCGGCGCGATCAACGTTGCCCTCGGCATCCAAGTCGAGCACGCTCGCCGGCATGTTGTCCCAAATCTCCTCGGTGACAAACGGCATGAGCGGGTGCATCAGGCGAATGGAGGTATCGAGCACAAAGATCAGGTTGCGCTGAGCCTGCAGACGGCCCTCGCCCTTCAGGCGGGCCTTGGTGACCTCGACATACCAGTCGCAGACCTCGTTCCAGAAGAACTGCTGCACGCCGCGGGCCATATCGCCAAAGGTGTAGTTCTCAATACCCTCGGTGACCATCTTTACGGCCTTGGCCAGGCGGCTGAACATCCAAGCGTCGGCCGGCGTCTCTACGACGGGCTCGCCGGGCGTGTAGCCTTCCATGTTCATGAGCAGGAAGCGGCTGGCGTTCCAGATCTTGGTCACAAAGCTCTTGGCCTGCTCGGTACGCGGGCTGTCGATGAGCTTCTTGGTCTTCTTATCGATGTTCGCGTCGAACTTGACGTCCTGGTTGTTAGTGCACAGCGTGAGCAGGTTGTAGCGCATGGCGTCGGCACCGTACATGCCAATGAGGTCCATGGGGTCAACGCCGTTGCCCTTGGACTTGGACATGCGGCTGCCGTCCTTGGCAAGAATCGTCGGGTAGATGACGACATCCTTAAACGGCACCTCGTCCAGGAAGTACAGCGAGCTCATGACCATGCGGGCGACCCACAGCGCGATGATGTCGCGCGCGGTGACGAGCGCCGTCGTGGGGTGATGCCCCTCGAGCAACTCCGGTTTTTGCGGCCAGCCCTGCGTGGCGAAGGTCCACAGCTGCGAGCTGAACCAGGTGTCCAGCACGTTCTCGTCCTGGTGCACGTGATGACCGCCGCACTTGGGGCACACGTCGGTGTCCTCGGTGAGGGCGTCCTCCCAGCCGCAGTCCTCGCAGTAGAACACGGGGATGCGGTGGCCCCACCACAGCTGGCGGCTGATGCACCAGTCGCGGGTGTTCTTCATCCAGTTCATATAGTTCTTGGTGAAGCGCTCGGGCACGAACTTGATCTCGCCCTTTTCCACGCTCTCGATGGCGGGCTTTGCCAGCGGCTCCATCTTCACAAACCACTGCTTGGACACCATGGGCTCGATGGTGGAGTGGCAGCGGTAGCAGGTGCCGACTTCGTGCTTCAGGGGCTCGATCTCCTTCAGGAAGCCGCCCTCTTTCAGGTCGGCCAGGATCGCCTTGCGGGCCTCCAGGGTGGTCATGCCGGCATACTTGCCGCAGTCCAGCACTTCGGGCTCGTTGATGGTGTTCTTGCCGGAGGCGAACAGGGCATCGGCGGCAGCCTTGTCGGCAGCGCCGGTCATGTGGCCGTCGTAGGTGAACACGCGCACGATGGGCAGGTCATGGCGCAGGCCGACCTCAAAGTCGTTGGGGTCGTGGGCCGGGGTGATCTTCACGACACCGGTGCCCTTGGTCATGTCGGCGTGCTCGTCGCAGACGATGGGGATCTCCTTGTTCAGCAGGGGCAGCACCACATGGCAGCCGTGGAGATGGGCATACCGGGGGTCATCGCCGTTGATGGCCACAGCGG
>URTL01000038.1 GCA_900550785.1 uncultured Collinsella sp.
GGAATCTCTCCCACAGAAACCACCGAAGAGCCCATTATTCCCGTATGAAATCGGCACCCCTGAAGCCCCGTTCGAGGAATAATTGCGCGCTAAAATACAGCAAGATACACGGCGTTATTCGGCGGCATTCGGGGTTGTCGAAACTGCGGAAACCGATTTCCGCGTTTCTTTATTCCCGTTTGTTGACCTGGGCAAATACAATTGAAAAGGGTTTGAATCCGCCTCGCAGTTTCAACTCAGTTTCGACCGTTCGAAACCGGCCTTCGGGGGACCCGAATTGTGAATTATTCCCGCAGGGCCTAATTATTCCCGTACCGCCGAGTACTCCGCTGTACCGCCCAGTAGGGATAGACGGGAATAATTGGGTCGTTTTCCCAGGTAGAGATACAAAAAGAAAGCCCTCGAACCAGAGGGTTCGAGGGCTGTTATTCCCACTATTTCGCTGGTGGCTTCGTCCTGCGGCGATGCCGAAACAGTATCAGGCGGTACTCGGCAGCACCAAAACGCGAGTTCAGAAGCCAGTTCCCGTTATTCCCACTCGATGGTCGCGGGCGGCTTGGACGTGATGTCGTAGCACACGCGGTTGGCGCCGGGAACCTCGGCCACGATGCGGCCGGAAATGCGGGCCAGCACGTCGTAGGGCAGCTTGGCCCAGTCGGCGGTCATGGCATCGCTGGACTCGACGGCGCGCAGGATGATCGGGCGCTGGTAGGTGCGCTCGTCGCCCATAACGCCGACGGACTTGATGTCAGGCAGGACCGCGAAATACTGCCAGCAGCTGTGCTCGGAGTTGCGCTCACCGGTCTGCTCAAACAGGCGCTGGTTGTAGGCGTCGAGCTCCTCGCGCACGATAGCGTCGGCGTTCTTGAGGATCTCGAGCTTCTCCTTGTCGACCGCGCCGATGATGCGGATGGCCAGGCCCGGACCCGGGAAAGGCTGGCGGAACACGATGTGACCCGGCAGGCCCAGCGCCAGACCAAGCGCGCGGACCTCGTCCTTAAAGAAGTGGTCGAGCGGCTCAATAAGGTCGAAGTGCACGCCCTCGGGGAACGGGATCAGGTTGTGATGGCTCTTGATGGTGGCCGTCTTGCCACCCGTCTTGCGAGCGCCGGACTCGATGATGTCGGGGTAGATGGTGCCCTGAGCCAGGTACTTGACCGGCTTGCCATCGGTCTCGAGCTGCTGCGCCACGGCGAAGAACTCTTTCCAGAACTGCGTACCGATGATGCGGCGCTTCTCCTCGGGCTCGGTCACGCCGGCCAGAAGCTCGGCATAACGGTCCTCGGCGTGGACGTGGATAAAGTCGACGTCAAACTGCTTGGTGAAGACCTCCTCCACCTGCTCGGGCTCGCCCTTGCGCAGCAGACCGTGGTTGATGAACACGCAGGTCATCTGCTTGCCCACGGCGCGGGCACCCAGTGCAGCCACGACGGAGGAGTCAACGCCGCCGGACAGGGCAAGAATCACGCGGTCGTCGCCGACCTTCTCGCGGAACTCGGCCGTCATGGTCTCGACCAGGTTGTCCATGCTCCAGTTGGGCTCCAGGCCGCAAATCTCAAACAGGAAGTTGCTCAGCAGCTGCTGACCGTACTCGGAGTGCTTGACCTCGGGGTGGAACTGCGTGGTGAAGATCTTGCGCTCGGGGCACTCCATGGCGGCAACCGGGCACACGTCGGTGCTGGCAGTAACGGTAAAGCCCTCGGGCACCTCGGAGACGGCGTCGCGATGGCTCATCCACACGGTCTGCTCCATGGGCGTGGAGTTAAAGAGCTTGGCGCCGGCCGTGCGCGTGATAGTGGCGCGGCCGTACTCGCCCACCTCGGAGTGGCCAACCTTGCCGCCGAGCGTCACGGCCGTGATCTGATGGCCGTAGCAGAAGCCCAGGACGGGAAGGCCCAGGTCAAAGATGGCGGGGTCGATAGACGGAGCGTCCTCGGCATACACGGAAGCCGGGCCGCCGGAAAGGATGAGCGCAGAGGCGTTCATCTCGCGAATCTCGTCGGCCGAGATGTCGCAGGGGACGATCTCGGAATACACGTTGAGGTCGCGGACGCGACGGGCAATGAGCTGACCGTACTGCGCACCAAAGTCGAGTACGAGGACCTTTGCGGAAGCCTTTTGATCCATGGTTCCCCCTCTTGTTGGCGGGGAGCCGGTGCCCACCCGCGTGAATGAACGAAAATAACCTCCATAGTGTACACGTTATATGGGGTTTCTCGCCCCTCGCAGCCATCAGCGCACGGCAAACGCACGACCTGGGCCCCTATTTGACGGCAATTGAAGTGTTTTCAAACGTTACAGATGATGTAATACGTTTGAACATTGGACGCCCTGTGCCACAATACTGCCGAACGACTCCGCCTCTGCGGCGGCAAATACGATAGGAATACCAGCATGAAGCGCATCCTTCTCATCGCCACGGGCGGCACCATCGCATCGACCGAGGACGGCAACGGCCTCTCCCCCGCCCTGACCGGTGAGGAGCTCGCCCAGAGCGTCCCCGAGATCTCGGGGCTCTGCGAGCTCGACGTCGTGCAGCCCATGAACATCGACAGCACCAACATGCGCCCGAGCGACTGGATGCGTATCCGCGACGTCATCGTCGAGGGTTATGCCGACCACGACGGCTTCGTGATTCTGCACGGCACTGACACCATGAGCTACACCGCGGCAGCGCTTTCCTACCTGATTCAGGACAGCCCCAAGCCCATCGTGCTCACCGGCTCGCAAAAGCCCATGGGCAATCCCTTTACCGACGCCAAGCTCAACCTGTACCAGAGCCTGCTCTATGCACTCGACGAGCATTCGCACGATGTGTCGATTGTGTTTGGCGGCGTCGCCATTGCTGGCACGCGCGCCCGCAAGCAGCGCACCATGAGCTTTAACGCGTTCATTAGCGTCAACTATCCGCCCATTGCCTACATCCGCAACGACCGCATTGTGCGCAACGGGCTTCACGGCACTCATCAGAATGAGAGCCCGGTGCGTTTCTACGACAGTATCGATCCGCGCGTATTTGTCCTTAAGCTGACGCCCGGCGTGAACCCGGGTATCCTGGACGCCCTAGCCGATAGCTACGATGCTGTAATCCTTGAGACCTTTGGCATTGGCGGTATCCCCGAGTTTGGTGAGTCGGGCGAGTCGTTCCAGGAGGCGATTTTCCGCTGGGTCGATTCGGGTCGTACTGTCGTTATGACCACGCAGGTCCCCGAGGAGGGCCTTGACCTGGGTGTTTATGAGGTCGGCCGCGTTTACGCCGATCATCCGGGCATCCTGCGCGGCGATGACATGACCACCGAGACGCTCGTGGCCAAGACCATGTGGGCACTCGGCCAGTCACGCGATGCGGCCGAGATCCAGCGCCTGTTCTACAGCCAAGTCAACCACGACCGCATCCCGATGGCGTAATCCCTAAGGCAGTTCCACTTATCGCAGCCTCAAACGACAGGTGGTCCCCCTCGGGCCGTGCAAAAAACGGAGTATTCTGCAGTTTCTCCGCCGGAGGCATAGAATCAGCCGATTGTTAGACGAACTTTTAGGGCGAAGAGGCCGTCTAGTAAATATTTATTCCACATTTTTATTAAGCGTGTGGATTAACTACTGTCAAAAAGGCAAAGCCAGCCGCTCGAGCTACCATCTACGGCTGAACAAGTGCTGAATACTCGCGATTTTGCACATCGAAACCAGGGGGACCCGCCCAAAGAGCGTCAATTAGCAGCGAGGAACGCCCTATTCAATACCCTCGAGAAGTTCTGACACCGTCATGCCGAGTGCGGGCGCGATCTTAAATAGAACCTTGAGCGTGAAATTTGCCGTCCCATCTTCGATTCGGTCGAGGTAGGGTCGGCTGATTCCTGTCGCCACACAAAAATCAACCTTGGAGATACCAAGGTCCCTGCGTGTCTCTTCGACCCGCCTGCCAAGAATCTGTTTCGCACGTTCGTCCATGCAGCCGAGTTTGAAATGGAGCCGAACATAAACGTAAACTATAGTTTACGTTTTCCCGAATACACAGGAGTTTTCTATGTCGGGTTCTTCGGTCCGCATGTACCGAGCCACGCTTCGCACAAACAGCGCGCCGCCCAAGCTCGTCGTCGTTGAAGCTGAATGCCTTTCGCCCGATGAGCGCACAGCATTTGCATTGCTATCAAGTCGCGTCGCCGCCGTTCTGGTCCCTTGCCCGGCGCGAGGTGAACTTGCCATCCGATGCCAAACGCACGGCTGCTCGCTCAATCAGGCTGCCGTAATCGCAACCAGCCAACGAGGCCTGCCGCTCCTTTTAGAAGCCGGTATCGCACTCGCCCTTCGCGGCGCCGGATACGAAAACGAGGCCGCCGCCGATGTAGTCTTTCGACCACGATCGAGCGGCGGCCTCGCAGCAGCCATTGAATATGCGTGCAGGCTCGTTGCTTAAAAGGACAAGCTAGAAACCAAAGCCAAAGCCCGTTCCGGTAATCGCCGAGTACATAAAGTAAACGTTGATCACGTTGAGGAACACACCCGTAATGCAACCGTTGCGCAGGTAGCGCTCGCACACGATGCGCGCCATGGCGGCGGAGTCATCATTGTTCTTTGCCTGGCGTCCCGCCGTAAAGTACGTCGCCACGCTCAGCAGCAGATTGAGTACCGGCAGTGCCAGCAGCTCGTAGCTCTTACCCCAGCGCGTCACCTCGCCGGCGGCGTTAAACTTCGTTGCCACCTCGGGGCCAATGTTGGGGATAACACACGCTGCGACCACCAGCGGAATCACCGCAAGTACGAGCAGCGCAATACCCATGTAGCCAGCTTTTTTGCCATATTTGAACATATGCGTCGTCCTTACACGTTAAAGCGGAAGTGCACGACGTCGCCATCGGCCATGACATAGTCCTTGCCCTCAATACGCAACTTGCCGGCGGCCTTGGCGCCCTGCTCGCCGCCGAGCTCGATGTAGTCGTCGTAGCCAATGACCTCGGCCTTAATAAAGCCGCGCTCAAAATCGGTGTGGATGACGCCGGCGGCCTGCGGGGCGGTCGCGCCCTGACGAACCGTCCAGGCCTTGACCTCCATCTCGCCGGCCGTAAAGAACGACTGCAGGCCGAGCAGCTTGTAGGCAGCCTGAGCGAGCACGTCCAGGCCGGGCTGCTCCAGGCCCAGGCTCTCCAGGTAGTCGGCGGCGTCCTCGGGATCGAGCTCGGAAAGCTCTGCCTCGATCTTGGCGCAGATGGGCAGCGGCTTGACACCATCGATGGGCGCCAGATCGTCGTTGAGCATATCCTCGTCCACGTTGGCCACATACAGGATGGGCTTCATGGTGAGCAGGAACAGCCCCTTGGCGGCGGCACGCTCCTCGTCGGTCATCTCCATGGATGCGGCGCGCTTGCCCTCGTTGAGCCAGGCAAGCAGGCGCTTGGCAACCTCGAACTTGGGCATGAGCTCCTTGTCGCGCTTGGCCTCCTTCTCGAGCTTAGGCAGCTGCTTCTCGAGCGTGCCCATGTCGGCCAGGATGAGCTCGGTCATGATGGTGTCGGCATCGCCGGCGGGATCGACGAACTCGCCCGTGCGGCCCACCTCACGCATGACGTTGGGGTCCTTAAAGTAGCGCACGACCTCGCAGATGGCGTCGGTCTCGCGAATGTTGGCCAGGAACTGGTTGCCCAGGCCCTCGCCCTCGTTAGCGCCCTTCACCAGACCTGCGATGTCGACGAACTCGACCGTCGCCGGCACAATGCGGCCCGGGTTAACGATGTCGGCAAGCTTTTGCAAGCGGCTATCGGGCACGTCGACGATACCCACGTTGGGGTCGATCGTGGCAAACGGGTAGTTGGCGGCAAGGCCGGTCTTTTTGGTAAGCGCGGTGAACAGCGTCGACTTGCCCACGTTGGGCAGGCCCACGATACCGATGGAAAGGGACACGACAGCTCCTTTTGGTACAGGTACTTCAAACTGCATAAGTATAGCGCCGCCGCAGCATCCGGGCGAATCCGGACACCGCGGCGGCGCAAATGAAGCAGAGATAGAGCTCGCTGACTAGTCCGCGAGCTTCTCCACCTGATCGAGCATCTTGTCAAGCTTGGCCTTTGCCTCGGCCTTGGCCTTCTGGGCCTCTTCGTGGGCCTTGGCCTTCTGAGCGGCCTTTTCCTCGGCCTCGGGGTCGACAACGACCAGATTGGACGCATCGTGCTCGACCAGCTTGAGCGCATGCTCGGGGCACACCTTGACGCAGGCTCCGCAACCTAGGCAATACGTGGACTCCAACGCAAAGCGGCCGCTTCCCACCAGATCGCAGGCGAACGTGGGGCACACGTTGACGCACTCGCCGCACGACGTGCACTTGTCAAAATCGCACTCCGGCGTGCTCACCTGCATGTTCTGGGCAAGCTCGGGGTGGTTCTGCAGCGTCGAGAGCACCAGCTGCCGCCCGTGCGTGAGCGAACGGCGACGCTTGGTCGTCGTGGTGCCGCACATGGTGTTGAGCGTGCGCTCGAGCTGCGTGATCTGGTGACGATGAGCCTTCAACTTCTGCGTCACCGAGGCCAGCGCCGCCGTCGCCGGATTGAGCTTGGTCACCGTCAGGCCCGTGGTGCGGGCAATCTTATCCATGTACTCCTTGCGCTCGTACTCGCGGCGCTTATGGCATTTGAGGCTTTTGGGATCGACCTCCAGGCCCATACCCGTGCCAGACCACTCTTCGGCCTTCGCAATCGCCTCGCCCAGAATGTCCTCACCGCCGGTGTTGCGGCATTTATCGCACACGCCCAACGGCAGGTACACGCTCACGTTGGGATAGTCCGCCAGTACCGAGAACCAGGTCTCGGCCGTAATATCGCCCACGCAGGCAACGACGACCTCGTTTTCGCGCGGCATGCGCTTGAGGGCGCGTGTGCAGGTGACGTAGGCGGTCTCGTGGCTCGTAGCAGCGGAGACGATATCGTCATACAGGTTTTTAGGCGCCAGGCGCGGCGAGATGATCGCCTCGGTCGGACAGGCAGCGGCGCACAGGCCGCACTTGCGACAGGAGTCGAGGATCTCGATGGCGTCTTCCTCGACCTCGATAGCGTTGACCGGGCACACGTCCATGCACGCGGTGCAACCGCTCTTTTCGTTTTTGCAGGTCAAGCACGGAATGGTGTTGCCGCGCGGGCGCTCCTTGTAGTCGGCAGGATTCCACTGCGGCGCCGACGGATCGAGTGCATCGGTCACGCCGCCAAGCGGGTTTTTAAGAAAGTCGAAACCCTTGCTGATCTCGATAATGTCATCAAACAGATCGTGTTCCTGCGCCATGCGCGGCCCCTCCCTGAGCAGTGCAAACAAGCAAAAGATAATGATACGCTATCGGCCCACGCCTCGGGCAAATTACACGCGGAGCATCTTTGCGGCAGATAGCCCATGGCCTATCGCCGCCCCGATTGCACAAGGTCAATCAAGCGCCAAGCTATGCCTCGCACATGAGCTGCACGAGCTTCTGTTTGGTCACCTTGGCCTGCTCGTTGGCCATATTGCGCTCGTTTCTAAAGACCGCATCTGCAACGCTCATCAGGTCGGCATCGGAAATCTCGCTGCACGGACCGTCCATCGACGCCGCCGTGGGACATACGCACAACGGCAACTCGGCATAAAACGCAACGGCCTTGGCGATATCGAGCATCTTGCCGCCGCCAATGCCCACCACCATGTCGCAATACTCGGCCCGGGCTTCCTTGGCCATTTCGACAACGGCATCTTCCGTACACGGACCGTTGTAAATCTTAAAGAACGGCTCGCTTAGATCTTCATCCAGAAATCCATCGACGATCTGCCTGCACAGCCGATCCTCGGTGCCCTGGTCAAACAAGACATAGGCAGCGCAGCCCAACCATGACAAATACCTGCCCTGGCGCGAAAGCTCCCCCGGTCCCTGAACATACCGACCGGGGCCGCCATAAACCATAGGAAGCGCCATACGAGAATCCACCCTTCATCAAACAACGATTGGTGCAAAGTACCCTGACCCCTTTGCACCATAGCAAAAAGGGGCAAAGCCATCTGTTGGCTTTGCCCCTTCCTTAGCTTGATTTACTCATCCATGAGATAGTAGTGGCCCAGTGCGTCGGCACCCAGGATGGCGTTTGCGACCATCTCGGGCGTCACCTCAAACGGCATGTTGCACATGGTATCCTCGGGCGCGCACGCGGCCTCGGCAACAATCATGGCCTGCTCGCGCGTAAGCTCGGCAACGCCAAGTTCCTTCATCGTGACCGGCAGGCCCAGCTCAATGCAGAAGCCCAAGACTTCCTCGAGCTTCTCGGTCGGGGCATCCTCGAGTACCAGCTGGACGATAGTGCCAAAGGCGACCTTCTCGCCGTGATACATGCTGTGGCACTCGGGCAGCATCGTCAGGCCATTGTGGATGGCATGAGCAGCAGCAAGGCCCGAGCTCTCAAAGCCAATGCCCGAAAGCAGCGTATTGGCCTCGATGATATGCTCGACGGCAGGCGTGAGCGCACCCTTCTCCAGCGCAACCTTGGCCTTGACGCCATCGGCCATAAGCGTCTCATAGCAGAGCTTGGCGAGCGCCAGTCCAGCCATACCGCCCTTGCCGCCAGCGCAGGTGCCGCCGTCGGCATCATGCGTCGCCTGGGCCTCAAAGTAGGTTGCGAGCGCATCGCCCATACCGGAAACCGTCAGGCGCACCGGGCTCGCCGCGATAACTGTCGTATCCATAAGGACGATATTGGGGTTTGCCTTAAGGAAGAGGTATTTGTCGAACTGGCCGTCATCGGTATAGAGCACCGAAAGCGCCGAACACGGGGCATCGGTCGAAGCAATGGTGGGGCAAATGATAACCGGGGACTCCAGGTAATAGGCGACGGCCTTCGCGGTGTCGAGGATCTTGCCGCCACCGACGCCGACGATGATGTCGCAACCGTTGTCGCGAGCGAGCGCAACCAGGCGATCGACCTCGCCCTTGGAGCACTCGCCGTTAAAGTCCTCAAACAGCAGCTCGGCCTTAGCCTCGGCAAAGCCGCCCTCGATCTTGGCACCGACGCGCTTCTTGCCCGAAGGCGTCACGATGACGAGGGCCTTAGCGCCGAGCGGCTCGACATAGGAGCCGAGCTTGGCGAGCTCGTCCGGACCCTGGATGTACTTGCTGGGGCTATTGAAAATTGCAGCCATAACTATCCCATTCTCTAAAAAAGAAAGGGGCTCCGTACAGATACGTGCGGAGCCCCTCGTTACGATAACAAGAGTCGATTAGAAATCGATATCGGTGTCGTAGTAGCAGGCCTTGAGGATCTTCTCGAAGTCGGCAGCCTTGGTCTCACGCGGGTTCTCGGGCGTGCAGGCGTCCTGCTCGGCGTTCGCGGCGATCTCGGGCAGCTTGGCGAGGAACTCCTCCTCGGAAACCATCTGCGGGTTCTCGGCGTCGACCTTCACGCCACCATTCGCGTAATCCTTGATGGACTGCGGAATGTTGAGCTGGTCGTTGAGGTCGCGGATCTTCTGGACGAGCGCAGCGATGAGCTCCTCGTTGGTCTCGCCGGGAAGGTGCAGGATCTCCTTGGCCACGTAAGCGTAACGCTCGGCAGCACGGGGATCCTTGGAGTTCCACTGGATGACCTTGCCCAGGTACATGGCGTTAGCAGCACCGTGGATGATGTGGCCGTTCTCGAAGGCAGCACCGGTCTTGTGAGCCATGGAGTGAACGATGCCGAGCAGGCCCGAGGAGAAGGCGATACCGGCGATGCACTGAGCCTCGTGCATGTGCTGACGGGCCTCATGGTCGCCAGCATAGGACTTGGGCAGCCACTCGACGATCTCGCGGATGCCGTGCAGAGCGTTGGCATCGGTGAACATAGAGGCGCAGGTGGAAACGTAGGCCTCCATGCAGTGGGTCAGAGCGTCCATGCCGGTGTGAGCGCACAGCTTGGCGGGCATGGTGTAGGTGAGCTCGGGGTCGACGATGGCGACATCAGGGGTGATGTTGAAGTCGGCCAGCGGGTACTTGATGCCCTTGGCGTAGTCGGTGATGACGGAGAAGGCAGTGACCTCGGTAGCGGTACCGGAGGTAGAGGAGATGGCGCAGAAGTGAGCCTTCTGACGCAGCTCGGGGAAGCTGAACGGCTGGATGATGTTATCGAAGGACTCCTCGGGATACTCGTAGAAGACCCACATGGCCTTAGCGGCATCGATGGGCGAGCCGCCGCCGATGGCGATAATCCAGTCGGGCTCGAACTCGCGCATGGCCTCGGCGCCCTTCATGACCGTCTCGATGGACGGATCGGACTCGACGCCCTCGAACAGCTTGACCTCGAAGCCGCCTTCCTTAAGGTCGGCCTCGACGTCCTGCAGGAACCCGCCGCGGCGCATAGAGCTGCCGCCAGAAACGATGATGGCCTTCTTGCCCTTGAGGTTCTTCACCTCGTGGCGAGCGCCCTCACCAAAGTACAGATCGCGAGGATTGGTAAAACGTCCCATACTGTGCCTCCTAAACAAGCCCCTCTTAGACTTGCGTATATAACGGAGCACCCAATTGGCTCCGTTAGGACCGGTTTGCGCGTTGCCGGCGATGACAATGCGCGATGTCTAAACGTCTCAACGCTCAGACAAACACTATTTTACCGTTCTGGTTGGTCAGTTATTCACCTAAAGCCGCCAATGATGAAACGTTTTTTCTATCCCTGAAGACCCTTGTGCGGCATTCATACTCCCAAGCTGGGCAAACGTTTTATCAAGGTTGACTACATATCCTGGGCAGGACGGTGCCCCTCCAAAATGCGCCCCGTTCGCCGCCAAAAATCGACCGTTTGCGGCACCGTGATACCACTCAGTCGTCCAAGGTGCCGACATTTGTGCGACATCCGTCTTCGTGGTGCAAAGGTGCATGTCCAAGTGCGGCACCCCCGGTGTGCCACATGCGGGTAAACTAGAACTTTATATAGAGACATTTGAACCCTAACCGCAGCAAAGGAGGCCCCATGGCATTCGATCCCATTCAAGAGGATTGCCATCGCCTCGTTCTTGAGGCCTTGCGCCGCGACAATATCCCGCTCACCGATGGTGCCGCCGTAGAGCGTCTGATGGAACAATTCACCCGCAACCCCGCGCCGCTCATCGTGCACGACCGCGACCGCGCCGGGCATCTCATTGCCAAGGTGGTCGAAGCTGTCGACTACCGCATTCCCTTTATCCCTGACGATACTCAGGCAGAACAAGAAGAGGCCGCTGCCGAGAACATGCTCCGCGAGGCGGCCGAGCTCGATCCGACCAACTGGGACGCTCAGCGCATGCTGACCGCCCTCACCGCCAACTCCAACGAGGAGTACGTACAGTACCTGGTATCCAAGCGCGATGAAGTCGAGCACGACCTGGCGCTCAAGATTGCCTCGGCGCAGGACCCCTACGAGCGTGAGGCCGCAGGCGACCTGACCCGCCGCCCCTACCTGCGCTGGCTTGCCGCCTTGGCATCGCGCGCCCTCATTAGCGGCCGCTATCGCATGTCGCTCGAAGCCGCAAACCGCAGCCTCGACTTTGCCCCCAACGATCCTGCCGGCGTCCGTCACACCGCGATGCTCGCCATGGCAAAGCTCGAATACCCTGCCGAGGAGCTCAAACGCTTTCGCTCTGCCCACTCCGTGCCCTATCTTGCCAACACGCCGCTGCGCCGTCGTCCCAAGGACGCGGAGCGCGACTTGGACCCGTGGACGCTCATCGCGCTGATGAGCGCTGCCTGGCGCGAGCTGGACTACGAGGGTGCCGAGCGCTACTTGCGCATCCTTGCACGCTCGTGCCCGCACGCAGCCGAGGCGCTCTACTTCCAAACCGAGTTTCCCGATGGCGTCTATGCCCGCGTCAACGTGGGTGTGGGTTCCACCGACGAGCTTGTCCTTGCGCTGTCCGAGGCGACGCCGGTACTGCAGGAGGGCCTGGGCGCCCCCGACAACGCCAGCTTTGCCGCCTGGGTCGCCACCAACGATATCGTGCGTTCCCAAATCGATGAGCGCATCCTGCGGGCGGCCGAGCAGGGTTTGCCGTTTAAGGGAGGAGACCTCTAATGGATCCGAGCGTCTACATCCCCGCTTACCTGGAGCGCACCTATCTGGCGTCGCACCCCGAACTCACCGATGCAGCACGCGAGCTTGTCCATAACGACGTAAGCGTCAACCCTCACAAGTATGCGCAGTCCGAGCATGCCCAGGCGCTGCTGTCCTACGCCGGTGTTCATCGCCACCTGCTCGACGAGCTCCATCGCATCGAGGACATGGGCAGCGATGAGGAGTTTGAACAGACGCGCAACCGCCTGTTCGACGATATGCGTGATGAACTGCTCAAGATCGTCCGCATCGATGCGCTGGCCGTCGATGCCCAGCTGCTCGCCATCATCCTGGCCGACACGCCCGTCGACGCCTGCCTGGGCGACCTGATGAAGCTCGAGACGAGCACGGCCGACTACCTGCAACAGAGCGTGCCCGGGTTTGATATGGAGGCCCCGCACTACTGGGCCAATAATGTTTTGGCCGACGGTGTCACCGCAGCGGACCTTACTGTGAGCGAGCCGGCCCTTATCGGGTGGCTCCACACGCTCGAGGCCATCTCGCAGCTGTGCATGGCGAGCGCTCGTTACCGCGCCGCCGCCAACTATTCTCGCCGCGTCCTTAAAGCAGAAGGCTATCCCACTCGGGCCGCCGGCACCGTGCTGCTCGCCCTCGCCCGCCTGGAAGACCAGGACGGCTTTTTTGCCCTGGCCCACCAGCTCGAGGAGCAGATGGGGGCAGACGCACTCGAAAACTCTCCTTGGTACCTGCTCGCCCGCACGATTCTGCTGTTCAAAACAAACAAGATGCGCCCGGCGACGCGCGCGCTGCGTGAGTTCGCTAACCGTTGCGAGGGTGGCGCGTTCTTCTTGCTGAACCCCATGTACCAGACGCCGTATCTTCCCTGCCGACCCGAGCCGCGCGACCCCTGGGACCTTTCGCACCAGGCAGTTTGGGAGGCCGACGGCATTATCTCGGACACCCCCGACTTTGCCCCCTGGGCCAACGCCTGCGAAGATGTATCGCAGCTCGCCCAGGAATTTGCGCGCCGCTACGGCTTTTAGCGACGCGATCGCCCCGACCATGTCATCTATGTTAGGAACGGCTTCATGAACCTCCGCTCATCTCTCGCCTGCACCTCGAGCGATATCGCCCGCTGGGGACTGCGCTCTGTCCTCAAACGCCAGGGTGGCGTGCTTCCCGGCCGCATCGCCATGAAGATCGACCCCGAGCTGCTAAGCGACCTCGCGAGCCTTGTCGACCGCAGCGTGGTGATTACCGGTACTAATGGCAAGACCACCACCTCCAACCTCATCGCTGACGCCGTTGCTGCCAGCGGCGCTACCGTGGTGTGCAACCGTGCCGGCAACAATATGGAGCCTGGTGTGGTGGGTGCTCTGCTCGAGGCCCGCGGCGGCCTTAAGCACACCAGCAGCGGCAAGCGCGTGGGCGTTTTTGAGTGCGACGAGCTCTACACCGTACGCGTTCTGCCCAAGCTCAAGCCGACGTACTTTGTCCTGCTCAACCTGTTCCGCGACCAGCTAGACCGCTACGGCGAGATCGACCATACCCAAGACGTCATCGCCCATGCGTTGGAGCTCTCTCCGACGACAACGCTCATCTACAACGCCGACGATCCGCTGTGCGCCTCGATCGCCGCGCGCGTCCCCAACACGAGCATCGCCTTTGGCATCGACGGCGCCACGGGCACCGAGTCCGACCGCATTAGCGACTCGCGTTTTTGCTCACAGTGCAACGCCCCGCTGGAATACGACTATGTGCAGTACGGACAGCTGGGCGCCTATCATTGCCCTTCGTGCGGCTGGGGTCGCCCCGCGCTGCTCCGCCGCGTGACGGGCGTTGAGCTCGGCTGCGACGGCTACGGCTTTGACCTGGCCTTTGGACCCGAGGCCGACGCACCCGCCGTGCACATCGCCACGCGCTACAACGGCCTGTACATGGTCTATAACGTCGCCGCCGCCTTCTTTGCGGCGCACGAGCTGGGCGTGGACGCGGCGCACCTGCAGCCCACGCTCGATGCCTATGTGCCCGCCGGTGGTCGTATGGGGCGCTGGGATATCGCCGGCCGCACCGTCGAGGCCAACCTGGCTAAGAATCCCGTAGGCTTCGATCGACAAATCCAGTCCATCAAGACGGCAGGCGGCAGACTCTGCGCTTTCTTCCTCAACGACAACGATGCCGACGGCCACGATGTCTCGTGGATCTACGACGTCGACTTTGAGCGCATCGCCGACACGCCGGGACTTGTCGCCTTTGCCGGAGGCACGCGCGCGCACGACATGCAAGTTCGTCTCAAGTACGCCGGCATCGATGCCGCGATTATCTCGGACGTCGCACAGGCGATCGGCACCGTGGCAGACGAGG
>URTL01000039.1 GCA_900550785.1 uncultured Collinsella sp.
TCGCCGTCGTCGCGGGGGCCGGCGTCGCGCCGTCTGCGATGTCGAATCCGTCGTCGGACCGGCCGCCGTTCGCTCCGGTGAGCGCGGGAGCGCGGCGCTTGTTGCGCACAATCAGCGCGGCGCCCAGCGTGCCGATGACGGCGAGCGCGATGACCACGCCGGCGACGATGCGCAGGTCGTGAGCTGTGCCGCCGACGCCGATGCCCTGTCGCTCAAGGGCAAGGTGGGTCTGGTCGTGCAGACTACCCAGACCGCGCAGAACCTCGCCGAGGTCGTGGCCGCTATCACCCCGCGCGTGCAGGAGCTGCGTGTGATCAACACCATCTGCGCCGCCACGAGTGAGCGTCAACAGGCAGCAGCCACACTTGCCAACCGCTGCGACTGCATGGTCGTCGTGGGTGGCAAGAACTCGGGCAACACCCGCCGCCTGGCTCAGATTTGCGCAGACGCCTGCGAGCACACGCATCACATCGAGGAAGCTTCCGAGCTCCAGGCCGCGTGGTTTACCGACGCTCACTACATCGGCATCACCGCCGGAGCCTCCACCCCGCAAGAACACATCGAGCGCGCCGTCGAGCGCATCAAGGAGCTTTGCCGCTAACCATGGACCAGACCGTACCCGCATACGCCGCCGAGGTGGCCGATTACGGGCGCAGCCGCGACCCCGAGCCGGGTGAAGGCGCGCTCGTTAAGAACGTGCGTCCCGAGTCGCCCGCATGGGATGTGGGTATCGAGCCGGGCATGCGCGTGCTCACGGTCAACGGCGAGCAACTCACCGACATGATCGTATGGCTTTGGGAAGCAGACGACGACACCGTTGATTTGGAGGTATTCGACCCGCTCGACGGCACCGTCACCTCCGTCGAGCTCGACCGCTTCCCGGGAGAGGACTGGGGCCTGGAGTTCGACGGCCCCATCTTTGACGGCATGCGTACCTGTGTGAACGCCTGCGTGTTCTGCTTTATGACGATGCTCCCCAAAGGCGGCCGCTCCACGCTCTACATCCGCGACGATGACTATCGCCTGAGCTTTTTGCAGGGCAACTTCGTCACGTTAACGAACCTTACCGACGTGGACGTGCAAAACGTCATCCAACGCAACATGAGCCCCATGAACGTATCGGTCCATGCCGTGAGCCCCGACGTCCGCCGTCGTATGATGGGCCGCAACGCCCAGCGAGGCATGGACGTGCTCGAGGCCATCATGGCCGCCGGCATCGAGATTCACGCGCAGATCGTGTTGTGCCCCGGCATGAACGACGGCGAGGAGCTGGAAAAGACCCTGCGCTTTTGCGAGGAGCACGAGCAAATCACAAGCCTGGGCATTGTGCCGCTCGGTTTTACCAAGCATCAAAACCGTTTTAGCTGGTCCTACAGCGACAAGCCCGAGCTAGCGCGCGAGACCATCGCCATGATCAGGCCCTTCCAGGACCGCGCCTATGAGCGCTTTGGCCGCCACACCTTCCAGATGAGCGACGAGTTCTATCTGGACGCCGGCATCGATCCTCCCGAGGCAGACTTTTACGACGGTTACCCGCAGTACTACGACGGCATCGGCATGATCCGCTCGTATCTGGACGAGACCGACGACGTGCTCGCTGCCGATGCCGAGCGACTGGCCCGCGTCCGCGAGGCCATCGCCGCCCGCAGCCAACACCTGCTGTGCCTCTCGGGCGCCAGCGCACGCGACACGGTGGCCCGCTTTGTGGAATCGCCCAAGGGACTCGCCGGCACTGTCACGGCCATCAAGAACCGCTACTTTGGCGGCAACGTGGACGTGACCGGCCTTATCGTCGCGTGTGACATTCTGGAGCAGCTGCCGCAGGACCTCTCGGGGGTTATGCTCTTTGTGCCTAAGCTCATGTTCAACGCTGACGGCATGACGCTTGACGAGTATCATCGTGACGATTTACTCGCAAGCCTTACCAGTCGCGGCGCCGAGGTTCATGTGGTGTCGACCATGCCGCATGAGCTGCTCGATACCCTGGAGCACATCCTTGGCATTGTGCCCGCGGACTCTAACATTTCCACTGACCCTACCCATTAAAGGAGTGCAGATGAAACCTATCGTCGCCGTCGTCGGACGCCCCAACGTGGGCAAGTCCACGCTCGTTAACCGCCTGGCCCAGACCTCGGACGCCATCGTCCACGAGTCCCGCGGCGTCACGCGCGACCGCAGCTACCATGTCGCCGACTGGAACGGCCGCGAGTTCATGCTCGTGGATACGGGCGGTATCGAACCCATGAAGAGTGACGATGTCTTTGCCACGTCCATCCGCGACCAGGCGCTCGCCGCCGCCGAGGAAGCCGCCGTCATCCTGTTTGTGGTCGATGGCCGCACCGGCGTCACCGAGGAGGACGAGTCGGTCGCCCGCATGCTCAAGCGCTGCGACAAGCCGGTCTTTCTGCTGGTGAACAAGCTCGACAACCCCGATCGCGAGAACGACAGCATCTGGGAGTTCTATTCGCTCGGAATCGGCGAGCCCACGCCGCTCTCGGCCCTGCACGGCCACGGCACGGGCGACCTGCTCGACGACATCGTGGCCCTGCTTCCCGAGGAAGAGGACGAGGTCGCCGATGAGTTCCCCGACGCGCTGAACGTCGCCATCATCGGCCGCCCCAACGCCGGTAAGTCTTCGCTGTTCAACCGCATCCTGGGCGCCGACCGCTCCATCGTGTCCAACATTGCCGGCACCACGCGCGACGCCATCGACACGGTCGTCGAGCGCAACGGCAAGCACTACCGCATGGTCGACACCGCGGGCATTCGCAAGAAGAGCACCGTGTACGAGAACATCGAGTACTACTCCATGGTCCGCGGCCTGCGCGCCATCGACCGCGCCGACGTGGCGCTGCTCGTCGTCGACGCCTCCGTGGGCGTCACCGAGCAGGACCAGAAGGTCATGGGTCTTGCCATCGAGCGCGGCTGCGCCATCGTGGTGCTGCTCAACAAGTGGGATCTGCTCGACGACGACCGTAAGCGCGAGGCCTGCATGGAGACCGTCGACCGCCGTCTGGGCGTCATGGCTCCCTGGGCCCAGTACCTGCGCATCTCTGCCCTGACCGGCCGCAGCGTCGAGAAGATCTGGGCGATGGTCGACGCCGCCGAGAAGACGCGCTCGCAAAAGATCAGCACCTCGCGCCTCAACACGTTCCTCACCGACCTGCGCGAGTTCGGTCATACCGTGGTGGACGGCAAGCGCCGCCTGCGCATGCACTACGTGACCCAGACGGGCGTCAACCCGCCGACGTTCACGTTCTTCGTCAACCACAGCGATCTGGTCAACGACACCTATCAGCGCTACGTCGAGAACCGCATGCGCTCGACCTTCGACTTTGCCGGCACACCCATTCGACTCTTCTTTAGGAAGAAGGAGCAAAAGGATGCATAATCCGATTCTGCTGACCGCCATCTGCGCCGTGGTCTCGTTCTTTATCGGGGCGATTCCGTTTGGCCTGATCCTGGGCCGCGTGTTCAACCACACGGACATTCGTAAGGCGGGCTCCGGCAACATCGGCACCACCAACGCCCTGCGTGTGGCCGGCCCCAAGGTGGCCGCGCTCACGCTGCTGCTCGACTGCCTTAAGGGCGCCATCTGCGTTCTTATCGCCCGTCCACTCATTGCCGACTTGGGCTATGGTTTTCCGCCGAGCATTATGGCCCCCGGCGCCGCTGGCGACTGGATGCTCGGCGTCATCTGCCTGGCAGCGGTGTGGGGCCACATCTTCTCGCCGTACCTCAACTTCCACGGCGGCAAGGGTATTGCGGTCGGTCTGGGCGTCATCCTCGCCTGGTATTGGCCAATTGGCCTGTCGCTGCTGGGCATGTTTATCGTGGCCGTCGCCATCACCAAGTTTGTGTCGGTGGGCTCGCTTGCCGCGGCCATCGGTCTTCCCATCGCTGCTTGCGCGGTCTTTCCGTACAGCAGCCTGGGCCTCAAGTTCTGCATGGCGATAATCGGCATCACCGTGGTGTGGGCCCATCGCGCGAACATCAAAAAGCTCATGACCGGTAAGGAGTCCAAGCTCTCGTTTACCAAGCGCGTCACCGAGCCCGACGATAAGTAGGAGAGAGTCATGAATGTTGCGCTGATTGGCTCTGGCTCGTGGGGAACCGCCGTCGCCGGCCTTGCCGCCGCGCGAGCCGTGCGCGTAACCATGTGGGCCCATAGCGAGCAGACGGCCGCCGGCATTAACGGTGAGCACCGCAACCCCCGCTACCTTGTGGGCTACGAGCTGCCGGACAACGTGGTAGCAACGACCGAGCTCGCCCAGGCGCTCGACGGTGCCGATGCGATCATCTTTGCCGTGCCCTCCACGCACTTGCGCGACGTGTGCCATCGGGCAGCGCCCTTTATCGCCGCCGATACCCCGGTGCTCTGCCTCACCAAGGGTATTGAGCCCGAGTCTGGCCTGCTCATGAGCGAGGTCATCGCCAGTGAGATCGGCAACGAGGCACGTGTCGCGGCGCTTTCGGGTCCCAACCATGCCGAGGAGATCTGCCGCGGCGGACTTTCTGCCGCCGTCATCGCCAGCAAAGACGCGCAGGTAGGGGAGACCTTTAAGAACCTGCTCCTATCCACGGCCTTCCGCATCTACCTGTCGCAGGACATGACCGGCGTCGAGGTTTGCGGCGCCATGAAAAACGTCATCGCCATCGTGTGCGGCATTTCCGCCGGCTCCGGCGCAGGCGACAACACGCTCGCCCTCATCATGACGCGCGGCCTGGCCGAGATCAGCCGTCTGGTGCACGCCCGCGGCGGACAAGCCATGACCTGCATGGGACTCGCCGGCATGGGCGACCTCATTGCCACCTGCACCTCAGAGCATTCGCGCAACCGCACCTTTGGCTACGAGTTTGCCCACGGCGTGTCGCTCGACGAGTACCAGACGCGCACGCATATGGTGGTGGAGGGCGCCGTCGCCGCCCGCAGCGTCAGCGAGCTTGCCCGTTCACTGGGCGTAGACATTCCGCTCACCTTTGCCGTCGAGCAAACGCTCTACAACGGTGTTACTTTGGATAGGGCGCTCGAGATTCTCACCGACCGCGTCCCTTCTCAAGAGTTCTACGGACTCACCGACTAGCGCAGAAAGGCTACTACCATGGGTTCCATTAAAATCGCTCCGTCTGTCCTTTCGGCCGACATGGCCAACCTCAAGGGCGAACTCGACAAGATCGCCGGTGCCGACTACGTGCACTTCGACGTTATGGACGGCCACTTTACCGGCAACCTGACCTTTGGCGTTGACATCCTTAAGGCCGTCAAGCGCTCCACCGCTGTACCGGTCGACGCGCACCTGATGGTGTCGAACCCCGATGAGACGGTCGATTGGTATGCCGACGCCGGTGCCGACATGATTACCGTGCACTACGAGGCTTCCACGCACCTGCACCGCACGCTCACGCATCTGCAGCAGCGCGGCGTCAAGGCCGGTGTGGTGCTCAACCCCGCCACCCCCGTGTGCGTACTCGAGAGCATCATCGACGTTGTCGATATGGTGCTGCTGATGAGCGTGAACCCCGGCTTTGGCGGCCAGAGCTTTATCCCGGGCACTATCGCCAAACTGCACGAGCTCAAGGCCATGTGCGAGCGCCACGGCGTGTCGCCCATGATCGAGGTCGACGGCGGCATTTCTTCCAAGAACATTGCCGAGGTCGTCAAGGCTGGTGCCAACGTTCTCGTGGCCGGCTCCGCCGTATTTAAGTCCGAAGATCCCGCCGCCGAGGTTGCGCTGCTGCAGAAGCTGGGCAATGAGACCGCACAGGAGGCATAAACCCTTATGACCGCAGGTCAAAACCGCATACCCGTGAATCTTGACTACGCCGCCTCGACGCCCATGCGCGCCGAGGCGCTCCTTGCGCAGCGCGAATATGACGACAGCGAGTTTGCCGGCGTCAACCCCAACTCGCTGCACTCGCTCGGCCGCAAGGCCGCCGCGCGCCTGGAGGTTGCCCGTCGCGAGATCGCCCATAGCTTTGGCGCACGCGTCCGCCCGTCCGAGATTGTTCTGACCAACGGCGGCACCGAGGCCAACCAGCTGGCGCTGCTCGGTCTTGCAGAGGGCGCTCGTCAGCGCGATCGCAAGCGCGATCGTGTAATCGTTTCGGCCATCGAGCACGATTCGATTCTGGACAACCTGCCGCTGCTGCGTGCCGCCGGTTTTACCGTCGACCTGGTGCAGCCCTGCCGCATGGGCTACATTGAGCCTGCCACGCTTGTCGAGCTGCTAGGCGACGACGTGGCGCTCGTGAGCATCATGGTTGCCAACAACGAGACCGGCGTGGTGCAGCCCATCCGCGAGCTTGCCGCGGCCGCGCATACCGTTGGCGCCCTGTTCCACACCGATGCCATCCAGGGCTATCTGCACATTCCGCTCGATGCCGCCGAGTTGGGCGTCGATGCCATGTCCGTCGCCGCCCATAAGATTGGCGGTCCTGTGGCATCCGGCGCGCTCTACGTTAAGACCCGCACGCCGCTGCGTCCGCGCATCTTTGGCGGTGGACAGGAAGCCGGACGTCGTGCCGGCACGCAGGACCTGCGCACGCAGCTGGCCTTTGCCGCTGCCGCCTCCGCGCTGTTGCCGACCGTGGCCCAGGAGCGCACGACGCTGCAGGCCTTGTCCGACAAACTCTACGCCACGCTTACGGCTCATCCGCGCATTCACGCCACTATGGGCGACTATGCGCAGGCCGACCGTCTGCCCGGCATGGTATCGATCTACATTGACGGCATGGACTCCGAGGAGCTCATCATCAAGCTAGACGCCGCCGGCTTTGAGGTATCGGCCGGTTCTGCCTGCTCGAGCGGCAGCATGGACCCGAGCCATGTTCTCAGCGCCATGGGTATTGGCCGCGAGCAGGCCCTGGGTGCACTGCGCATCTCCTTCGATGACCGTGTGAATCCGGGCGATCTGGACGAGTTTGCCCAGACGCTGCTCTCGATCGTGGGTGCCGCATGATCGTCGCCGAGCTTGAACGTGCGCTGCTGGCGCGCTACCCCAAGATGGACGCCGAGGGCTGGGATCATGTTGGGCTATCTGTGGGAGATCCCGCTGCTGAGATCACCGGTGTTGCCTGCGCGCTCGATGCGACCGAAGCTAATGTTCTCCGCGCCCAAGAAGCCGGCGCCAACGTGCTGCTGACGCATCATCCCATCTATATCAAGGCGCCCGAGGCGTTTTGTCCGTCGGATTCCACACGCCCCCAATGCAGCGCGGCACTCTACGAGGCAGCGCGTTGCGGCGTGAGCATCATATCGCTCCACACCAATCTGGACCGCTCGCACGAAGCGCGCACCTGCCTGAGTGAGCTGCTGGGTGCCGCACCCGTGAGCTCACTGGAGCACGTGGACGACCCCGAGGCAACCGGCCTGGGCGCGCTTGCAACGCTCAACGACCCGTGCACGCTGCGCCATCTTGCCACCCGTGCTGCCACGGCCTTCGGCAGCGACCCGCGTGTGTGGGGCGAAGCCGATCGCCCGTGCCGCACCGTCGCCATTTTGGGCGGCTCCCTGGGCGACTTTGGAGAGCTCGCCATCGCCGCGGGCGCGGACGTTGTCGTGACGGGCGAGGCGGGATACCACGTGGCGCAAGACCTTGCCTTACGCGGGCTGCCGGTGATCTTGCTCGGCCACGACCGCTCTGAGGAGCCGTTCGTTGATATATTGATGAACTCTGCAGTTGACGCCGGGGTCGACCCCCGTCATGCGATTAAAATACTGAACCCTTGCCAATGGTGGACTGTGACAAAAGGAGAGAACTTATGAGCGCCGGCGCTACGCTACTCAAGCTGCAACAGATCGATTTGGAGCTCGCCCGCAACAAGAGCGAACTTGCCAATATGCCGGAGCTCAAGGAGCTCGCTTCCAAGCGCAAGACCTATGTGAAGCTCAAGTCCGAGATGACCAAGCTCTACGCCAAGCGCAAGGATCTGGACATTGAGCTCGACGATCTCAACACCACCGAGATTCAGACCAACAACGCCATCGAGGCTGCCAAGAAGCGTCACGTCGACGGTTCTGATTACCGCGAGGTGCAGGACCTGGAGAATGAGCTTGCCACCCTGGCAAAGCGTCTGGACAAGATTGAGCACACCCGCAAGGATGTCGTTTTCGCCCACAGAGAGGCGCTCGACCGCGAGGCCCGCGCGCAGGCAATCATCGCCAAGTTCGAGGAGGGTGTGCAGGCCGATACCAAGGCCGCCCGCGCCAAGGCTGCCGACCTGCAGGCTCAGATTGACGCCGCCGCTAAGGAGCGCAACGCGCTTGCTGTCACGCTGCCGGCAGACGTTCTCACCGACTACGAGCGTCTGCTCAAGCAGTTCCGCGGCCTGGCCGTCGAGACCATCCAGGGCAACATCCCCACGGTCTGCCACACCGCGCTGCAGGCATCGTCCATGAGCGACCTGAACCACGACGGTAGCGAGATTACGCACTGCCCGTACTGCCACCGCCTCCTGGTGCTCCCGAGCAAGGAAGCTTAAACGATGGCGGCACCCAACAATTCAATGCAACTTGAGGGAAAAACGATCCTGCTGGGCATTACCGGCGGGAACGCCGCCTATAAGTCGTGCAATATCGTGCGCCTGCTGCAAAAGCGCGGCGCGCGCGTCAAGGTCGTTATGAGCGAGCATGCCACCGAGTTTGTGGGGCCGCTTACCTTCCGCGCACTCACCAATGAGCCGGTCGCGGTGGGCCTATTCGACGATCCCTCCGACCCCATCCACCACATTTCGCTGGCGCAGGAGCCCGATCTGGTGGTCGTGGCGCCCGCGACGGCCAATATCATCGCCAAGATGGCCACCGGCATCGCCGATGACCTTATCTCCACCACGCTGCTTGCCACGCCGCAACCCATCGTGATCGCACCCGCTATGAACAACGGCATGTGGAAGGCGCCGGCGACGCAGGCCAACATGGCCACGCTGCTCGAGCGCGGTGTCCATGTGGTGGGTCCGGGCAGCGGCTACCTTGCCTGCGGCGACGTGGACACGGGACGCATGAGCGAGCCCGAGGACATCGTAGAGGCTGTCTGTGAGGTGTTCAACCCCGCGCCACAGGACCTGGCAGGTAAGCGCATCGTAATTACTGCCGGTCCCACGCACGAGCCGATCGACCCCGTGCGATTCATTGGCAACCGCTCTTCGGGCAAGATGGGCATCGCCCTGGCGGGGGAGGCCGCACGCCGCGGCGCTGCGGTCACGCTCGTGTTGGGACCGACATCACTCGATGTGCCCCGCGGCGTGGAGTGCGTGCGCGTGCAGACCGCCGCAGAGATGCTCCAGGCGGCCCTGAGCGCCTTCCAGACGGCGGATGCGGCAATTTGTGCGGCCGCCGTCGCCGACTACACCCCCGCGGCCCCTGCGGACCATAAGCTCAAAAAGGCCAACGAACGCCTGGATCGAATCGAACTGGTCGAGACGGTCGATATCTTGGCCGAGCTCTCGCGCCAAAAGGGAGAGCGGTGCGTGATCGGATTTGCAGCCGAGACCGATAACGTCGTGGAGTACGCGCAGCACAAACTTGCCCGCAAGGGTTGCGATGCGATCATCGCCAACGATGTCTCGCGCGCCGATTCGGGCTTTGGAACCGATACCAATAAGGCCTGGATTGTAAGCACAGCAGGAACGCAAGAACTTCCCGTGCTGACAAAACCCCAGCTCGCAGATACAATTTTGGACTTGCTCAAAAATAATTAAAAAAGTTCTTGCACAAGTCCAAAGTTTCGGGTTAATATACTCCCTGTTGCGAGCAAGAGCAGAGCAACAAGCAAAAGCTTCGGGACGTGGCGCAGCTTGGTAGCGCACTTGACTGGGGGTCAAGGGGTCGCTGGTTCGAATCCAGTCGTCCCGACCAGAAGTTTGCAGGTCAGGCACCTAGTGCCTGGCTTTTTTATTTAATTGCTTAAAGCAACAAAGAATCAACGACTGCACCGCTCGATACGTATGCGAATCAAAACGTGTACGTCAGCCTCCAAAATCAAAAATTTTCGAAATGTTTGGAGGCTGATGTACACAAATGCATGGTCTCGCCCCGCCCACAACACCCTCCACATGTCTGGACTCTCTATGGCTTGGCTGGATAGACATCGCCGGAACGGGTATAGTATCGAAAGTTTTGTCGTTAACCAGCGGGGGAGTCCTGTGGGCATCAAAAAGAAGATCAAAAAGGAGCTTATCGGCACTTCCGATTACCCGTCGAATAAGATCTTTACGATCTCCAATTTCATCACCTTTACGCGCCTGATCCTCACCCTGGTATTTCTGTACCTATTTGTGACGGATAACAACCGCGTCATCGCCATCGTTATCTACGCCGTTGCCGCCTCCACCGACTGGATGGACGGCCAGATCGCCCGCATGACTAAGACGGTCTCATGGCTCGGCAAGGTCATGGATCCCATCTGCGACCGTGCGCTGCTGTTCACCGGCGTCTTGGGGCTGGTGGTCCGCGGAGAGCTGCCCATCTGGGTCTGCGTGCTCATTATTGGCCGCGACATCTATCTGGGCATCGGCACGCTTATCGTTCGTCATTATCACCGTCGCCCCATCGATGTCGTCTTCCCCGGAAAGATTGCCACAGCGCTGCTTATGACCGGATTCTCGCTCATGCTGCTCGGTTTCCCCGTTGTTGACGGCCTGCAACTTTTACCTTCAACCCTCACGGCCTTCCCGGGCCTCAACGGAAGCTCGGTGCCCCTCGGCATCTTCTTTGTGTACGGCGGCGTGATCTTCTCCATGCTCACGGCTGTCATCTACTCCATTAAGGGCGGAGCGGCCATTAAACAGGCTCTCACGCATCCCGAGGACGAGGACATCGACTTTCTGAACCCTGAAATCGAAGACTGATTCGTTGGGGTATGATTACGTACGGTTCATTATTTGCGGCACGTCCGCGATAAGTTAGGGGTTGTCATGGACAACATGGTTAACAATATGCCTCAGAATGATAAGACTGCTGACGCTACCTGCGTATTCCGCGTGCCTTCAAGCGACGTCACCGTTCCCGACCTCATGGCCAACGTGCGCATCACCGCCCCCGTTCTGTCCATCGTCAAGGGTCCGCAGACTGGTGCCGCCTTTGAGCTCGAGGACGACGTGACCACCATCGGCCGCGATCCCGCGAACGGCATCTTCCTCAACGACATGACTGTTTCGCGCAGCCACGCGCGCATTATTCGCGAGGGCCTCGGCGCTCGCATCGAGGACCTGGGCTCGCTCAATGGTACCTGGGTCGACGGTGCCATTGTCAATGCAGCCCCGCTGCACGACGGTTCTTCCGTTCAGATCGGTACGTTTACGCTCATCTACCACGAGAGCACGCCGGAGCGCATCGAAACCGGTGAGTAGGGCATGGCCGAACGCAACTATCTGAGTATCGGCCAAGTCGTCAACCTACTTCGAGGCGCATACCCCGATCTTTCGAACTCAAAAATTAGATTTCTAGAGGATGAGGGGCTCATTACCCCTCATCGTACGCCTAAGGGATACCGTCAGTACTCTAAGGAGGACGTTGATCGCCTGGAGGTCATCCTGCACTTGCAGAAGACCCGCTACATGCCGCTCAACGTGATTAAGCAGCGCTTGGAAAACGCCACGGACCTGTCAACGCTCGCTTACGAGGTGGGCTTGCTGTCCGATGTTCCGCTCAAGACGGAGCCCAAGGAGACTAAGCAAAAGCTGCATCCCATCGAGACCATTCCCGATATGCTGGGCGTCGAGATTTCGTTTATCCGTTCGCTCGCCGAGAACGACCTCATTCGCATCATCAAGAGCCCGCAAAATCGTGAGCTCGTCGATGGTCGCGATTTTCCGATCATCCGCTACTGCTCCGAGCTGTCGCGCTTCCATATCGAGCCGCGCAACCTGCGTCAGTACGTGTCTTCCGCCAACCGCGAGTCCTCGATGTTTGAGCAGGTGCTCGTGAGCATGCTCGGCATGGATACCTCCGATGACGAGCGCGACGCCAAGCTCGAGCGTGCGTTTAAGAAGCTTCACGACCTGACGGAAGGTGTGCACACCGCGCTGCTCAAGAACCGCGTTTTTGAGTCGCTCAACGCCGTGGTCGAGGACGCCGACATCGATGCACTCGATGAGGAAATCACTCGCTCCGAGTCCACCAAGGCCAAAAACGAAGAGACAGCCATGCCGGCTTCGCACGAGGATTCTCTCGTAAAGCCGCTCAAGGTCGTCGCCCCTTCGCAATCCGGCACCGCCACCGCAGGCAAATAACCTCAGCTGAAATTTCGGCAACCCATTGAAAGGTCATGCAATGTACGACTTCGAATCTCAAATCGTCGACATCCCCGACTATCCCGAGCCCGGAGTCATCTTTAAAGACATCACGCCGCTCTTTGGCAATCCCGAGGCGCTCAAAGCCATGACCGATGCCCTCGCCGAACACTTTGCCGGCATGGGAATCACCAAGGTCGTGGGTCCCGAGGCTCGCGGCTTTATGGTTGGCGTACCGGTGGCTGTAGCCCTTGGCGCCGGCTTTGTTCCCGCACGTAAACCGGGCAAGCTGCCGCGCGAGACCGTGAGCCAGAGCTACGAGCTCGAGTACGGCACCGATTCAATTGAGATCCATGCCGACGCTATCAGCTCTAAAGATACCGTGTTGATTCTGGACGACTTGGTCGCGACGGGCGGAACCGTCGAGGCAACAGGTAAACTGGTGCGAGATATGGGCGCAAAGCTTGTCGGTTACGGTTGTATCCTTGAGCTTGCGTTTCTCAACCCGCGCGAGAAGCTCACGCCGTCTAATGACGATGTGGAGCTCTTTAGTCTGGTGACGGTGGACTAGCCGTTACCCTTAGTTACTGGAAAGGAAGCTACATGCGCACAGCAAACACGCACAAAAACATGGCACGCTGCGCTGCTACGGCAACCCTCGCTTGTGTTTTGGGCTTGGGCCTCGCGGCTCCTGCCTACGCCGATACCGCATCCGACCTTGCCGCCGCTCGTACGAAGCTCGAGCAGATTGGCACCCAAACCCAGCAAATTCATGAAGAACTCTCCGCACAGACGCAGGAGCTTGATCAGACTGCAGGCGAGATCACGCAAAAGCAGCAAGAGATTGCCGAGGGTCAGGCAAAGCTTTCGAGCTACGTTGCCGGTGAGTACAAGACTGGCGGTCTGAGTCTCCTTCAGGTTCTGACGGGCGTCGACGATCTGGGCGACATGCTCAACCGTCTGTTCTACTACGGCAAGGTTTCCGACAAGCAGGCCCAGACCATTCAGGAGGTCAAGGACCTTAAGCAGCAGCTCACCGATAAGCAGACCGAGCAGGAGAAGAACGTCGCCGCGACGCAGAAGAAGGTCGACGAGCTCAATGCCCAGCAGGCTGAGGCCCAGAGTGTCGTGAACTCCCTGGATTCACAGCTGCAGGCCGAGCTTGCTGCCGAGGCCGAGGCCAACGCCGCGCTTCAGGCTGGCATCAATGCCAGCACCGCCGAAAAGGCCACGGTGAGCAACGACACTGCCGGTACGACCGAGAACACCAACAATGGTGGCGGTACGACCAACAACGGCGGCGGCAACACGCCCGCGCCCGCGCCCGCTCCTGCCCCCACGCCGCAGCCCGTGACGCCCGCTCCGACTCCGACGCCTTCCGCACCGAGCCAGTCCGTTGACGGCGGTACCGTTGTTTCGCGCGCCTACAGCAAGCTCGGATACGCTTATTCCTGGGGCGGCATTGGACCGAACAGCTTTGACTGCTCCGGTTTTGTAAGCTATTGCCTCACGGGCCGCTATTGCCGCCTGGGCACCACCGGCACCTTCATGGGTTGGACCCGCGTGTCCGATCCGCAACCCGGCGATGTTGTGGTTAACTCCTACCATACAGGCATCTATATCGGTAATGGTCAGATGATCCATGCTTCCGACTACAAAACGGGCGTCATCATCAGCTCCGTCGCTGCTGGCATGAACAACAATTACATTTTCGTGCGCTACTAATTTATTACTGCAGCGAACGAACGTGGGCCTCGCGATCTTGAGTCACGAGGCCCATTCTTTTTTCCCTTACCGTTTGGCATATGATCAGTACGGCTATCTAGTATTCAAAACTAGATAGCCGTACTGATCAATCAAAAAGATGGCTATAATTGAGGCTTCGGTAGTTTGTGTGACAAGGGGCTAGCCTAGGCAGCAACGCTC
>URTL01000040.1 GCA_900550785.1 uncultured Collinsella sp.
GTCATGCCGCCGAAGTTGAAAGGCAGATTGCCGTTCTGGCGGGCTTGTAGCGTCGGCCCGTTACGCGGTTTGGTAAAACCGCGTAACTTACATCACCATGACGTAGCGGCTACCCACGTAGTACTGCTTGCCGAGCAAAACCGGCTCATCGTTGGGACCGGTAAAGCCGGCACGCAGGTTGAGCAGTGGATCGTGCGGAGCAATGCCCAACTCGGCCGCCTGCTCGGCATTGGCGCGAACGGCCTCGACCGTACGGTAGCCAACCGAGACACTCGGGATTCCGCCAACACGCTCGACCTCGGCAAAAATCGACTTGTCCTCAAGATCGGCCGTCAACAGCTCACGGTAGGCGTCAAACGGCACAAAAATGTTCTCCTCAAAGATGGGCTCGCCGTCGGCCGTACGCACGCGCTTGATATGCAGCAGCAGCGCATCCTTCTGCAGGCCAAAGAACTCCATCTCGTTTTGGCGCGCCGGAACGATCTGGCGATCGATCACGTGCGCACCGGCCTTCATGCCGTTGCCGGCACACAGCGCAGTAAACGTCTGCAACGTCGAGGCGTGAAACTGGCGATTGATGTGCGGCGTGGAGACAAAGGTGCCACGGCCCTGCTGCTTAACCAGGTAGCCATCGGAGCACAGCTCCTCGACAGCGCGACGCACCGTAATGCGGCTCACCTCGTACTGCTCGGCAAGCTCAAGCTCGGACGGAATACGCTCCTTGGGTGCATAAACACCTTTCTCGATCGCATCCTTGATCTCGTCGTAAATCTGCTGGTAAAGCGGTGCATTTTTGGGCGCAGGCATATCTGATCACTCTTATCAAAATAGCTAATTACTAATACGTATATAACGTCTAGTTTCATATTACCTCATATTGATAAAACGATACACCCTCCCTACCAAAAAGAGACAGCTTCATTTTGGTAGGTTTTATCTGGGCAAACGAGAGCCCCTCGAAAGCAACGGGGCTTTCGGGGGGCTCGTTCGGATGGGTTGCGCAGGGCCGACAAAATGCCAATACCCTACTTGCCGTCGTCCTGCTGCAGGCTGTCCTGCTCACTAAGGCGCGCCTGCCTGCTGGCCATGCGCGCGGGCTTGCCGGGATCGGGCACGGCCGTGGGCATGGGCTCGTCGACATGACCGCCCCACCAGCCGCCCACAAAGTTGAGCGTGTGGAACACATTGATCACGGCACCGGAATCAATGTCGCACACCAGCTTGATAATGTCCTGACTCTCGTAGGTCGAGACAACGGCATGCAGCAGGTACATCTTTTCGCGGCTGTATCCGCCGATGACCTCGGCGCAGCTAATGCCGTGCTGAAAATGGTCAACATAGGCGGTCATGACCTCGTCTGCCTTGCGCGTCGTGATCTGCAGCGTCACGCGGTCGTAGCGACGATAGAAGCTGTCGATGGTCTTGGTCGAAATAAACTGGAACACGATGGAATACGCCGCCTTGTCCCAGCCAAACATAAAACCAAAGATCGCCAGGATAAAGCAGTTGAAACCAAAGATGACGCCCCAGATAGTCTTGCCCGTGTGGTTGGAGACCCACAGCGCGATAAAGTCGGTGCCGCCGGTGGATGCGCCGGACTTTAGCGCGATAGCAGCACCCAGACCCGAGACCACGCCGCCAAAAATGATGAGCATGATCTTGTCGCCCAAAAACGGGGCAAAGTGAAAGATGTTGAGGAACAGCGACGAGAGCACGACCTGCATCATCGAGAAGATGACGAAGCGCTTGCTGATGCCGCTCCAGCATAGGAGCGCCACGGGGATGTTGAGCGCGAGCATACCGAGCGAGATGTCGATGTGAACGCCGCCGAGCGAGGTAACACGATCGAGCAGGACCGCGACGCCGGTAAGACCACTCGGAAGCAGGTCGGCGGGCTGAATGAACGCCTGGATCAGAAATGTCTGGAGAACAGCGGAAATGGTGACCGCCACGACGGTGATGGCGCGGCGGACGATGGTGAGACGGCCGAGCACGAGCACGCGATCCGTGAGCTGATCGATGGCGTTCGCCACGTAGGCTCCTTTCGAAGGCAGATATAGTTGTGGGGCATGCCCGCGATTGTAGCATGGAGCGTGCGGGAGCACTTCAATTCACCCTCCCTCGACAACCAAAACGGGACCAGCAACGCCCACGACCAAAGGGCAAAATTCCAAGTGAGTAGACTTTTTACGACCTGCCGAGCACACCCAAAACAGCCACCTCTGTGACCTGCGGTTTTACAAAGGAAGATATGTTTTGTGCTCGGTCTACGCCAAAAAGTCTACTCACTTAGCCCGAATCGAAGCCAAACGGATCCAAATAGATGAAAAATTAAGCCAATCCGCAGCAAAAAACGTTTGAACCAGTGCTTCTCGCGGCGGATTGACACTACAAAGCGGCCAAAATGTCGGTCAGGTTGTCGATGACAACGTCGGCGGCGGACTGGTCCAGGTTGACGCCCTCGTGCGGACGCAGCGCCAGGACGCGGGCGCCGGAGCGCTTGCCGGCCTCGATGCCCAAAGGCGAGTCCTCGATAACCAGGCACTCGGTAGGCTCCACCCCCAGCGCCTCCATGGCACGCAGGTAGATCTCAGGATCGGGCTTAAACGCGCTGCACTCGTGACCGCTGATGGTGTAGTCCAGCACGTCGGCGATGCCGGCAATCTCCACCAGCTCGTCAATGAGCTCGCGATAGGACGAGCTCGCGATGGCGCACTTCACGCCGCGCTCGTGCAGCTCACGCATCACCGGCTCCGTCTGCTCGTTGAGCAGCTCGGCATACGGAACGGGGTGATCCGGGCTGTAGACCTGCTTGTACTCCACGCGCAGGCGCTCGCGCAGCTCAACATCGTCGGGCACCAGCGCCTCCCAAATGGCAGGCTCGTTAGACCCCGAAAGATCGGGGATCTCGTCAAAGTGGAAGCCCTTCTCCTCCATAAACGCCACGCGGCGACGGTTGTAGAACCACTCGGTATCGACCAGCACGCCGTCCATGTCGAACAGCACTGCCTTGATCATACGCATCTCCTCCCACCTGCCAAAAAGGGACAGGTCTATTTTGGTAGGTTTTATCTGGGGTTTTATGACGCGACAGACACGCTCTCCCCAGAGCAAAAAGGGGACGGGGCGCAAACCCCATCCCCTCTCAATCAACCCGTAAGGTCTACTTACTTGTGATTAGTAGGAAAGCTTCCACATGTAGCGACGCATGGTCAGCGGGTGCTGACGGGCCTCGGCGATCTGGTTACCGTACTCGCGCATAACGGCGAGGTGCAGCAGCGGGTTGAAGTAGGTGACGACGCTCGCGGGCACGGCGTCAGCCAGACCGTAGTCCTTGGAGTCGATCAGAGCGACCTTGGCGCCCATGCGCTCAAGGAAGGTGAGGGCGCGGGCGTCCATCGGACGGGTGGCGCCATCGGACATGAAGAAGACGTAGGGCTTACCCTCGGTGGAAACCTCGAACGGGCCGTGGAAGTACTCGCCGGTGTTGTAGGCGGCGGCGTCGATCCACTGCATCTCGGTGAACAGGAAGGCGGCGTGAGAATAAGCCATCTTCTCGGAGGCACCGGAGGCCATGAAGTAGATCATCTTGTCGTCCTTGAAGTCCTCGGCGAACTTCTTGGCGAGCTTCTTGCAGTGCTGAGCGGCGTTCTCGCAGAGCTCGAAGACGTTGGTGAGGCCGGTGATCATGTCCTCGTAGTGGTCATAGCCCTCGGTCTGCTGAAGGATCTCGACAGCAAGAGCGATGGCGTAGCCGGGCTTCTCGCACTTGGCAGCGAAGTTGGCGTGGAAGCCGTGAACGATGACGTAGTCAGCGTCGACGGTCAGAGCGGAGCCAGCCTTGTTGGTGAGGGAGACGACCGGGCAGTTGTGCTTCTTGGCGGTCTTGTTGGCCTCGACGGTCTCGGGCGTGGAGCCACCGAGGGAGCAGGTGATCACGAAGGTGTGCTCGTTGACCCAGGAGGGCGTGTCGTAGTTGAACTCGTTAGCGGTGAAGATCTGAACGTTCAGCTTGTCCGTGTTGTTGGCCAGGAAGTACTTGGCGGGGTAAAGGTCGGACATGGAGGCGCCGCAGCCGACGAAGGCGACGCTGTGGATCTCGTGGTTGGACAGGACGTCAGCGACGATCTGCTTAGGGAGGTTAAGGTCGATCTCGTACATCTGACACATTCCTTTCGATTTTTGCGGCGCCACATTGCCGGGCGCTCGCAGGGTTACCGTGGTTTGGACCGAGTCGCCGGCCCGTTGAGGATGTGACAAAGGGACTGCCCTTTGTCACGTATAGGGATGGAAGCCTGCCTGGGGTATGGGATGCCAGGCAGGCCCCCGGGGGAAAGCGGTTAGGCGCTTGGTCGCGACTAGGCCAGGATGCCGGCCGCGGAGAGGGCGATGCCGCCCACGATGGCGATCACGAGAAGCCAACCGGTGTTGACGTTCTTCTTGATGAGCCAGTACATAAGGCCGGTGAGGCCGAGGGAGATCATCTGCGGCATCATGCCGTCCAGGATGTCCTGGATAACGACGGTACCCTCAGCGAACTGCAGCGGGGTAGTGGCGCCGATCAGCGTGGCGATCATGCCGCCCACGGACATAAGACCCACGATGCCACAGACATACATGAGCTTCTCCATGAGGTCGCCGCCCTGAAGCTTGCTCAGGTACTCGTGGCCGCCCTGATAGCCCATCTTGGCTGCGAACCAAGTGATCAGCACAGAGGGGACGATGGAGATGAGCATGGCCAGGATCGGGCCCATGATGGAGCCCTGCTGAGCCAGCTGAACGCCCAGGCCAAAGGCGATAACGCGGATGGTGCCCTGGAAGAGGGAGTCACCGATGCCGGAAAGCGGACCCATGAGGGAGGTCTTGACCGCGTTGATCGAATCGGGGTCGAAGTTCTCGGGATCCTTGGCGTACTCCTCCTCCATGGAGGCGGAGAGGCCCAGGATGAAAGCGCTCGTCTGCGGGGTGCAGTTGTAGAACGCCATGTGACGGTGGTAAGCCTCTTTCTTAGCAGCGAGCTGCTTGGGGTCGGACTCATCCGGATAGAGGCGATCGAGCGTGGGAACCATGCCGTAGAGGAAGCCCATGTTCATCTGACGCTCGTAGTTCCAAGAGGCCTGGATGGCCCAGGAGCGCCAGAAGAACTGGCTGACCTTCTTGTTCAGGGACACGTCCTTGGTTGCGGTTGCCATAGTGTGTTCCTCCTTAGTCTTCGTCGTCTTCGAGCGGATCGTAGTCGGAATCGACACCGGCGGCTGCATGGGAACCGTTGAACTTGAAGCCCATGAAGACGACAGCCAGGCACACACCGATCAGAGCGACCGCGATGACGGACAGGTTGAGGTAAGCGGCGAGCAGGAAACCGATGAACAAGAACGGAGTCATACCCTTCTTGATCATCATGGTGAGCAGCAGGGCCAAGCCGTAGGCGGTCATGATCTTGGTCGAAACGTTAAGACCAGTGGACAGCCACTCGGGAACCATGTTGACGATAGCCTGAACCAGGTCGGTGCCAACAAAGACGGCGAGGAAGATCGGCAGGAAGTACATGACAGCGTACAGACCGGAGCCGGCGCAGATGTGCATACGGTAGGCGGTCTTGAACTTTCCGTTATCGATCGCGTTATCTGCCACATGGGTGAGGGCGGCGATGATGGAACGGAACACGATGCCGAGAAGCTGACCCAGGACGGCGACCGGGATGGCGATCGTCATGGCGGTCTCGGCGGAAGCATCGGTCAGACACGCAAAGGCAGCGGCCACGATGCCGCCCAGGACCATATCGGGCGGAACGGCGGCGCCGACCTGCACCAGGCCCATGGACACGAGCTCGACGGCGGCACCGACGGCAAGGCCGGTGGGCACATCGCCCAGCAGCAGACCGACGAGCGTAGCGCCAACGAGGGGCTGCTCGAAGTTAAGACGACCGAGCAGGCGGGAGTCCCACATGCAGAACACGCCGACGAGGCCGACGAGCACCGCACTGATGAACGTATTCATACCCTTCTCCTTTCAGTCAGGCAAAAGCCTGGTTGATTACAGCTTGGCGTCGATGTCGACGCTCTGATACGTAGGGGTCTGCTGGACGTAGAGCTTGATGCCCATGTCGAGCAGCTGGTTGACGTCGGCCTTCTGGTTGGCGTCGAGGAAGACGGAGCTGTCCTTGCCGCCGACCTGATCGGCACCGTCGTGGTTGGCGGTGGCGCCCAGGTTGATGGCGTCGAGCTTGTAGCCCTGGCAGAACTGCAGCATCTCGGCAGTGTTGCCAAAGATGAACATGACGCGCTCGCCGAGGGTGTTGAGCTTGTCCATCTTGGCGAGGGCACGCTCGACGGTGAAGACGTTCAGACGCACGCCCTGGGGCTTGGCCAGCTTAAGAGCGCCCTTCTTGATGTCATCGTTGGCGGCAGCGTTGTCGACGACGATGATGCGCTCGGCCTGAACCTTGGTGGTCCAGGTAAAGACGACCTGGCCGTGCAGTAGACGGTAGTCAAGACGTGCGAGGACGATCTTGGCGGGACCGGAGCTGTGACGGGACGCCTTGGCCTTCTTGGCGGGAGCCGCGGCAGCCTCGACCGGTGCGTTGGGGTTGGTCAGACCGGTGCGGGCCTCGTTGATGAGAGCCGCGAGCTCGGCGCCCTTGACGGGGGCGGGGCTCATAGCGAGCGTCAGCGCCAGCGGGATGTTGAAACCGCTGACAACCGTGAACTTCGTGCCGTTCTTGGAAAGCTCGACCATGCTGTTGTTGACCGAGCTGCCGAGCATATCGGTCAACACATAGACGGTGTCGTCCGCGTTGAACGTGGCGATCATAGCCTCAACCTTATTGGTGATGGGCTCCTTGTCGTCACGAGCAAGCGACACGACGTGGACGTTCGACACGTCGCCGAGAACCATCTCGAGCGTGTCTTTGGCGCCTGCGGCCAGGCCGCCATGAGATGCGAGAATGATCTGATTCATCTTGCCTCCTCCTTTTCGTTATGGTCATTATAACGTCTTATACGTCGCGTATATTATTAATTAGTATAAAGACCGTTCGCAGGTGAAAATCGACCGTTGACGGGTTTAACGTACTTGAAACGTTGGGGCTGGGTAGGTCGGCACTGGCTTGGCGGCGCCCGATCAGACGCCTCGCCAATCCCCTATCGCACAAAGTACCAGGGGCTTTCCTGCACGGTGGGCTCCAGCGCGATGCCGGTGCGTTCCTTAAACAGATCCATGTCCTGCGATTTCTCCGTCCACCACGCATTGGGCTTAAAGGTCATGCTCTCAACGACATGACCGACAAACACACTGTCGCGCAGCTTGGAGAAGTCGGTGTTCATGATCAGGATGGACGCGAGCACCAGCACAATGCCCAGAACCTTGATCGCGCCAGCGGGCTCGGCGTAGATGCCAATACCGACCAGAACGGTCGCCACGGTTTCGAACGAAGCCACGACCGGCACCTTCGATGTCTCAAGATCCATCGAAAGGCCCTGCATATAGAAGATGTACGCAAGAGCCGTCGGAATAAAGCCAAAGCCTGCGAACAGCAGAATGAGCTGCGGGGACATTGCCGCGGCTACATCGGACCACGGAGCCGAAAGCACCGCCATAAAGCATCCGCCAAAAACAAAGCCCCAAAACGTCACCGCCAGCGGATGCAGCGTCTTGGTGGCCATACGGCTAAACACAGCCAGCAACGCGCCGCAAAGTCCGGCGATCACACCCGACGCGACGCCCCAAGCCGAGAAATGGAAACCAGACAGGTCGCCGCTCGTCACCGCGAGCACGCAACCCACAATGTTAAAGACGATGGCGACGAGCTTGTTGGGGGTCACGTCCTCGCGATAAAGCACGCGGCCAAGCGCGACGCCAAACACCGGCGAGGTGTAGAGCAGCACCGAGGCCGTGGACATGCCCACCTCGCCCATGCACTCGTAATAGCAGGTGTTGGCGACGGCTAAACCGACTATACCGACAAGCGCGCAGGGAACAAGCTCTTTAGGACTTGCCTTGAACAGAGCCAGGGGACCCGAGGCTTTTCCCTCACGAGCACCTCCCTGGCAACCCATAAATACCAAGACCGGAGCCATTAAGACGGCACCCGACAACAGGCGAAAGGCCGCCATGCTCTGAGACGAAACACCCAGGGCCGATATTCCGTTAACAAAGATTCCGATGGTGCCCCACATAAGCGCGGCGACCAGCACCAGCACATAGCCCAGATTGCTTTTCTTCAACGCAGCCTCCTCGGTATTATTTCCAATATGTTTCGTACTACGTTATAGTCGTTATATACATTTTTCAAGACACAAATCGGCGAACGCGGAAATGATTCCCAGGAGTGTCCCCAAGTGCCGGCACAAAAGGAACGTCCCCAAGTGCCAACCACGGCAACGCCGACGTTTTGGCAATGTCAGCGAGCGCCCGTCATTTGAGCCAAGGTGCCGTGAAATGAAAAGGCGCTGACCTTCTGGTCGCGCCTTTGAAATTGAACGGCAGATTAGCCAAATGCCGGGTGCGCAGCGTCGGCCGGTCCGCCGTTCGGTAGAACGGCGGAACCAATATCCCCTAGTAGTCAAGCTTCCACATGTAGCGGCGCGTCATGTAGTCCTTGTGGGTGACGGCAGAGAGCGCACGCATGTACACGTTGTTGAGGATCGGGGCAAAGATCAGGTGGTTGAAGTACTCGCTCACGCTGTCCTTGATGTCGTTGAGGCCAAGCTCCTTGGCATCGAGCTGATAAACGCGCTCGCCACCGTACTGGTTGACGAAGCGGATGCCGCGCTCGTCGTTGCAGCGGCTGCGGCCGACGCTGATGAGCTGGAACAGCGAGGTGCGCTTGTCCAGGATCTCGAAGGGGCCATGGAAGAAGTCGCAGGTGTTGATGGTGCAGGAGTCAATCTGCAGCATCTCCTGCACGTTGCAGATGCTAAAGACGTAGGCAGCACCAAAGAGCGGACCCTGAGCCATGACGTTGATGCAGGGCTTGTCGGCGTTTTGCTCGGCCCACTTGGCGGCGAGCGGACGGGTGTACTCGACGGCCTTGCGATAGATGGGGTCGACCAGGTCGAAGGCGGCCATAGCGGTCTCATACTCGACATAGCCCTCGGTCTGCTGCGTGAGCTCCATGGCGATCATGGTCACGACGGCGGAGTTGGTGCGGCCCATGCAGGACTCGTCGACGGCTAGGCTGTCGTACTGGATCTTGTAGTCGCAGACCTCGGTGAGGGCGGACTCGTCAACATAGATGGCGATGGTGCTGGCGCCGTGGTCCTTGGCGACCTGGGCGGCGACGATGGTCTCCTTGGTGCCGCGCATGGACACGACGACGGCCAGGGTGTTCTCGTTAACGTAGGCGGGGGTTGCGTGCACGAACTCGTTGCTGGTGTAGCTGGAGCTCACGACCTGCGTGGCCTCGTGCTCCATAAAGTACTGGGCAGGATAGTTGCCGCCGTTGGATCCGCCGGCGCCAATCCACACGACGCGCTTGATGCCGCCCTTGTCTGCCTTGTCAGCCAAAACCTGGGAGACGACATCCTTAACCTGTTCCTGAGTAGTCATCGTGCATCAGCCTTTCTTCTCGTTTGATGCTCATCACAGGCATACAAGTTACATATATGTTTTGGTTATGTCGACTAGTTGTATGCTATATTTGTCTTAGAAATTTTGCTGATGCGGTTTTCGACAACTGGCTACCAGCGGTTTTGTTGTTGTATTGAATACATGCTTGCTTAGATAGGCATACAAGTTAGATACAGGTTGATCACATGAACGCTTCGTCTAAAAAGAAACTGAACCAATACGAGCGCTTGGCGGGCATGTTGCGCGACCGCATCGCCGCCGGCACCTACGCGCGCGGAGACAAGCTGCCGTCCGAGATGGAACTCATGGACGAATCGGGGCTGTCGCGCAGCACCGTGCGCCATGCCCTTAAGGTGCTCGTTGATGAGGGCCTGGTTCGCACCGAGCGCGGACGTGGCGCCTTTGTGGCCGACACGCCGGCACTCCACGAGAACAACCTAGTGTTTTCGAGCTATACCAAGCAGGTCGAAGGCCAGGGCATGAAGCCCACCACGCGCACCGTGGACTCGGGCTTTGCCAAGGCGGCCGGCAGCATAGCTAAGTTCTTTGACGCCGCCGTGGGCAGCAAGCTCGTCAAACTTGTCCGCCTGCGCTACCTGGACGACGCGCCGCTGTGCCTGGAGACCACCTACCTGCCGCCAAGCTTCGAGACGCTCATCGATCGCGATATTAACGGTTCGCTCTACGCCACGCTGCGACAGGAGTTCCATCGCGCGCCGGCACAGGGGCATAAGACCTTTGAGGTGTGCTACGCCTCGCAAAACGAGGCGTTTTTACTCAACGTTGAGCGCGGGCAGGCGCTGATCCTGATCACCGACTACGTCTACGACACCGACGGCCGCCCGCTCCACGTCTCCAAGCGCATCCAGCGCACCGACCGCGCCAAATACACCGAGCCCATCGGCTAACCAACACCAAAACCACCACAAAGGGGACAGGCACCTTTGTGGTGGTTTTAGGCGAGGAGGTCGGGGAACCAGGTTGGCTTAGGTTGGTTAGGGACGCGCTCGGCCAGGACCAGCTCCATCCAGCACATGTCGTACCAGCGGCCGAACTTTTGGGCGCAGCGGTCGAAGGCGCCCACCAGGCGATATCCCATATGGGCATGGAAATCCTGGCTGTTGTGCGTCAGGTACTCGTCGTCCTTGTCGTGCGGCACGGCAATGAGCGCGCACATGTTGGTGATGCCCATCGCGATCAGACATTGCTTGAGCGCGTCGTGCAGCTTGCGGCCCAGCCCGCCGTGGCGCACATCGCGCGCCAGGTAGATCGATGTCTCGACCGACCAGTCGTACGCCTCGCGGCTGTTAAGCGGACTCACGTAGGCATAGCCTACCGGACGCCCGTACAACTCCATCACCAGATACGGATAGCGCTTGAGCGTACGCTCGATGCGCCCAGCGAACTCCTCAACGCTCGGCACCTCGTATTCGCAGGTAATCGCCGTCTGGCGCACATACGGCTCATAGATGGCAAGCAACGCCGGCGCATCATCGGGCGTCGCCAGGCGAATCGTCGGCTCGGACATCTCGGTCATACAACCCTTCTCCCCCAAAAGCAAAGGCCGCCCTGCGCCAAGCTCAGGCGTAGGGCGGCCCCTTGTCATTACATCAGGCTACAGGACAGCCGCCAACGCGTCGATATCCTCCTGCGTCGTGGCCCAGCTGGTGCAAAAGCGCACCACCGTGTGAGTATCGTCGTACTTTTCCCAGTACTCGATCGAGGCATGCTCGCGAATGCGGGCCATGTCCTCGTTGGGCAGAATCACAAACTGCTGGTTTGTGGGCGTCTCCAAGAAGAACTGGTAGCCGCGCTCGTGCAGCACGCGACGCAGCGCCTGAGCGGTCTCAATCGCCTGGCGACCAATCTCAAAATACAGGCCATCGGTAAAGAGCGCCTCAAACTGCACACCCGTCAGGCGGCCCTTGGCAAGCAGCGCGCCGTGCTGCTTAATACGCGGAATGGGATGCGCCGGGGTGTGCATGCCGCAAAACACCACAGCCTCGCCGCACAGAGCGCCGCACTTGGTGCCGCCGATGTAGAACACGTCGCACAGCTGCGCCAGCTCGGGCAGGGTAATGTCGCACTCATCGGCCGCCAGCGCATAGGCCAGGCGGGCGCCATCCACAAACAGCGGAATCTCGCGCTTCTGGCACACTGCATGGATCGCCGCGAGCTCGGCCTTGGAGTACAGCGTGCCGTACTCGGTCGATAGACTCACGTACACGGCGCCCGGGAACACCGTGTGCTCGTAGCTCTCGTTTTCGTAGAACACCTGGATATAGTTCTCGAGGTCCTCGGCGTGCATCTTGCCCTCGTAGCCGGGGATGGTGAGCACCTTGTGGCCGCCAAACTCGATGGCGCCTGCCTCGTGACAGGCGACGTGGCCGGTCTCGGCAGCAACGACGCCCTCGTACGGCGCAAGCAACATGTCGATCACCGTCGCGTTGGCCTGCGTGCCGCCCACCAGAAAAAACACGTCGGCATCGGGGGCCTGACAGGCCTCGCGGATAAGTTGCTTGGCACGCTCGGTGTGCGCATCGGTACCGTAGCCGGGCTGCGGCTCCATATTGGTGTCGACAAGCGCCTGCAGCACCGCCGGATGTGCACCGTGGGAATAGTCGTTGTTAAACGCGAGCATGGCAATCCTCTCTTACCGGGTATCGGCCAGATGATTCAAACGGGGCTATTGTACGCCGTTGGGATAGGCGATGCGCGCGGCAAGGCACTCAAGTGCCAGTACCAGGGCAAAACCGCAGCTCACGTCACTCAAAAAGTGCGCTCCAATCACGATGCGCCCAAAGGCGACGAGCGCCGCGATCACAGCCGCCGCCCAAAAGATCACGCGGCGACGCGAAGGTTTTTCCTTAAAGGCTGCCGCGGGAAGCCCGGCGAGCATAAGGCCAATCGCCGCATGCGCCGTGTGTCCGCTCGCAAACGACTTGAACCCGTCCTTAATCACGCCGGCGGCGATATAGGCCCACTTGTCGGGGTTGCCGATCACCCACCACGGCTGAAAATTGAGCCCCGGCGTGACCTCGATCACGCGCATGCGCGGGCGCGACCATAACGGCTTAACAATGACGTTGAGGATGATGGCCTGAGCGACCCACACGGCCAGCACCATCAACGCCCAGCGCGTGAGCTCGTCGGGCTCGGTCGTGCGCGTAAAGCGATAGACGATGAGGTTGGCAGCACCAGAACGGGTGCGGGCAGGATCAATGCCAAAGCAGTACTTTGCACCGTCTGTCTTCTGATCGCCAACAATGGGAGTCCACGAATAGCTGCCGTCGGCATTCTTGTCGCCACGAACCATGGCAAACGACTGCATGGAGTTATCATCGGGAGCGTTCTCGGGCGTACCGGTGCAGATGGTCGCATAGAGATGGCCATTGTACGAGACCATATCCCAAATGGCGCCGCCGTAGATGCTGTCCTGATAGCGAATCGCCGGATAGTTAAACAACGTGTCCGAGTTAGCAATCTCGATGAAGCTGTCCTGGCCCTTCGACGGGTCAGGCGACGTCAGGATTGTCGACACAAACTTACCGGCCGCGTCTTTACCCACATTACTGATGACGAGCTGGCCATCATGGACGCACATGCCGCGGATACCGGTAGAAATGCCCTGCTTGTAGGCAGCACCGTAATCCTGCATGCTCGAAAGGCCCTGATAGACAACTTTCCAATCATCCGTCTTAGGATCGATCTCATATACAGCAGGCAGGCCGCCTTTGCCGCCATTGGTCCTGACGCTGCCGCAGAAATAGAGCTTACCCTTATAGCTCACGGCATTGCGGAACAAAGGAGCGACGCCGTTGAGCGATTCAGAGAGTAGCAACTTGGTCTCACCGGTCTTGGTATTGATCTTGACCAAGATGCCGCCGCTGTCCTTGTCGGCCGTGCCGTCCTCCTTCTGCTGTCCATAGAAGAAGGTACCGTTAAACATGGCCTCCAGCGTCAGGCGCATGGTTTCGACATCAAAGGAATCGCCCAGCGTGCTGTTCATGAGCGTCAGCGTGTTGCCCATCGCCGCATAGCAGGTGCCCACATAAAGCCAGTCACCATAGCTCGCAGCCGCCCAAGTGTAGCTCTGGCCGCGATCGCCTTCGTTGTTGGCCGTATTACCATCGGCGCCCGGAACGGCAACGGCACCGTTACCCTGGTAGTCGACGATGCCATCCGGCTGCGACGTTCCTACCGTAGGATGCGAGAGCTTCTCAAAGGAATACCCATTTCCCGCATTGTAGGTAACGGCACCCGAAGCATCTTCGGCATGCGCCGGCAGCGGCGATACCAAGATAGCGGCAAGCGCTGCCACCAAGCCAAGTGTTCCCACTCGTCTCATAAGGTTATAGCCTCCCCTGTCCTAAAGCCCAGTTTTAGCATTCTTCATTTCTGTCCACGGTTAATTGCAATCTGAGCACAGCAATAATCAGCGTATAAATATACACCTGTAATTTTTTGGACGGGTTCATAGATGCTCGATTGGTAGCGAATTCCGCGCAAACCGTCACCAAACTCCACTTTTGCCGCATCTAAAGGTTATTTTTGCGCAAATTTTT
>URTL01000041.1 GCA_900550785.1 uncultured Collinsella sp.
CAGCCGCTGGTGGCGGTGGTGCTGGAACCACCGCTGCGCTGGTCGGTGTTGTAGAATCCGCTGCCCTCAAACTTGATGCCGCTGGCCGAGAACGTCTTGGATGCCGGGGCACCGCAGCTCGGGCACACGACCTCGGGGGTCTCGGACATGGGATGCTCAACCTCAAACACGTTGCCGCAGCTCGTGCACTTGTAATCGTAGCGCGCCATAATACTTCCTTTTCAGCACAAAGCGGGCAGATCGCTCTGCCCGCATAAATTCAAACAGCTGTAACTGTACCCTATATCGGGTGTTTTATCACGCTTCGCCCCAGAATCTATGGTTGTTGCGCAGGAGCTGTGCGGTTTTGTCCTCGACGGCTGCAATGTCCGCCTCGTCAGCCTGCCAGGTCCAGTTGCCCGTGGCCACGCCCGGTACGTTCATACGCGCGTCGTCGCCCAGCCCCAGCACGTCCTGCAGCGGCATCATCACGAGCGGAGCATCGCTTGCCAGGGCATCGCCCATGAGCTCGCTTGCCAATGCAATGCCGCTCGGCTCGTCGCCACCTGCAAAGGAGCGCGTGCACCAGCCGGCAAGCGTCGAGGTGTCGTGCGTCGAGGTATACAGGATCTTGCCTGGCGTGGGATGCACACCGCAACGAACGTCGTAGTCGCTAAACTCCAGCACATCCATGCCGGGGAAGCCGCAGGTCGAAGCCATCGCGCGTACGCCAGGTGTTAGATAGCCCAGATCCTCGGCAATAAAGTTGAGCGGACCCAGCTCGTCGTAGGCGGTCTGGAACAGGTCCTTGCCCGGTCCCGCAAGCCAGCGGCCGTCGGCACAGGCCTTGCCGGCAGGGATGCTAAAGTAGCTGTGGAAGCCCAGGAAGTGGTCCAGGCGCACACGGTCGTAGAGCGAAAACGCACGACGCAAGCGATCCATCCACCAGCTATAGCCGTTTCCCTTCATGTGATCCCAGCGGAAGGTGGGGTTTCCCCACACCTGGCCCTCGGGTGCAAAGTTGTCGGGCGGCGCGCCGGAAATCTCAATCGCCTTGCCGGTATCGGACAGCCAGAAGTTCTCGGGCTCGCTCCACGCATCCGCCGAATCGTCCGAGACATACATCGGGATATCGCCGATGACCTCGATGCCCTTCTTGTGTGCATAGTTCATGAGCTCGCACCAGGCAAGGTCAAAGCGATACTGCATGTACGCCTGCAGCTCTGCCTCGTCGTGGAAGCGCTCGTCATCGATCAGGTGCTCGTTGTAGCGCGCGACATCCGCCGGCCAATCGTGGCGCGACAGTCCCTCAAAGTGCTTCTTTACCGCCATGTAGACGCAGTACTTCTCGAGCCAGTCGGCGTTGCGATGTTTAAACGCCGTGTACAGCGGGTCGGCATCCTCGCCGCCGCGGACCTTCCAGGTGACGAAGTCGGCAGCCAGCTCCTCGTGGCTCTCGGGCAGCAGGTCGATATTGCCTGCAAAGGCCGAAGGACCGGCGTAGGGGGAGCGGAAGAAGTCCGTTGGATTGACGGGCAGGACCTGCCAGTAGCGCATGCCCATGGCGGCCAGATGGTCGATAAAGCGACGCGTGGGCGCACCGATCGTGCCAGGCTTGCCGTCATCGGTCGGCACCGAGGTGATGTGGCACACGACGCCCGCGCCATGATCGAGCGGCTCCTGCAGGCGCTTCTCGGCATGGTGATAGATGATCGAAGAGCCCAGCGGGTACAAGTCGAGCGTGACTGTGCCGTTGTGGATTTCGCACTCGTGTCCGCTGATCACGTCGCTAGCACATTCGCCGAGCGCCGGGATCGTCACGCAGTGCGAATTGCGCAGGCTGCGGTTGATGATAACCGTCGCGGCCTCGCCGTCTTTGCCCGTGCGGGTGTAGGCCAAGACGTCGTCGTTGAGCGCAAAGGCCTTGATCTCGCCATCGACCATAAACGGTAACGCGCGGCGAATGGCAGATGCGTTCTTAACGATGGCTAGCGTATCGAAGTCGTGGAGTTGGTCCTTGGTCGGCAGGGTGCGGCGGTTGCCCGGATCGGTGAGGCCCTCCAAGCCGTACTCGTCGCCATAATAGATCGAGGGCACGCCTGGGAAGGTCATCTGCATGAGCGTCGCCAACCAAAAGCGGCTCTTGGCCAGGCCCATGGAGTTCTCGTCCAGGCGCCACTTGCTGCGCTCGCTCTCGGGCAGCTGCGACTCGTCGGGACCGCCGCCGAGCACCGAGATAATGCGCGGACGGTCGTGGCTCGAAAGCAGATTGAGCGCGCAGGCCAGTGCCTCGCGCGGGTAGTTCTCGCGCAGCGTCTCGATGTCCTCTGCAGCCTGATAGGCGTTCTTGTAGCCCATCAAAAAACCGATGACCATGTCGCGGAAGGGGTAGTCCATAGCGGAGTCGAGCTCAGAGCCCTGCAGATAGCGGCGCAGGTGGCCATAGCTGATCTTGTTGGAGGCGTCCTCCCAGACTTCGCCGAGCAGCAGCGCATCGGGTTTCTCGGCGAGCACGGCCTTTTTGATTTCGGCCAGGAAGTCGTCGGAAAGCTCGTCGGCCACGTCCAGGCGCCAACCATGGGCACCGGCGCGCAGCCATTTGCGGATCACGCCGTCCTTGTCCAGGAGCCGCTCGCGCACCAGTTCGGAGCTCTCGTTGATGGCGGGCATGTTGCCCACGCCCCACCAGCAGTCATACGAACCGTCTTCATGGAAGTAAAACGCATCGCGCCACGGCGAGTCCTCGCTCTGCCAAGCACCGACGCCGGGATAATTGCCGTAGCGGTTAAAGTAGATCGAATCGTCGCCCGTGTGGTTGAAGACGCCGTCCAGGATGATAGAAATGCCGAGCTTCTCGGCCGCCTTGCACAGCTCCGTAAAGTCCTGCTCGGTGCCCAGAATCGGGTCGATCTTGGTATAGTCGGCCGTGTCGTAGCGGTGGTTGCTCGCGGCCTCAAAAATCGGGTTGAGGTAGATGGCCGTAAAGCCCAGCTCGGCAATGCGGGGCAGGTCATTCTGGATACCCTTGAGCGAGCCGCCGTAAAAATCCCAGGTCTTGATGGAGCCGTCTTCGGCACGCTCGTACTCGGGCGGTTCGTTCCAGTCCTCGACCATGCGGCGCTGGATTCCTTTGCGCGGTTTTTCAACTTCGGCAAGCGTACGTTCGCGCCAGTTTTCGTCGCGTGCATAGCGGTCGGGGAAGATCTGGTAGACCATACCGCGCTCGTACCAAGTGGGACGGTTCTCGCGGTGCTTGTAGACGGTAATCTGGAAGGACGGAACCTCGGCGTAGTCGTAGGTCACACCCTCGCCACCGGTGCGACCCTGCGGTGCACCCAGGCGTACCTCGGGCTGGCCCTCGATGTTGCAAATGAAGCTGTACCAGATAAGACAGGGCTCAGTGCACTCAAGCTCTACGGTAAATATGCCGTCGCCCTCGTGCGTCATGGGATACAGAGACTCACCGATTTCATCGACCCAGGTGCGCAGGGTGAGCGTTGCCTGGTTGGGGTCGGCATCCTCCAAAATCACCGATAGCGAAACGGAAGTTCCAGTGGTCACAGCGCCAAACGGAGTACGAAACTGCGGCAGACGGCTGTTGTGAATCAATCTCATAATTCGGTCCAGTTCAATAGAATCACGGCCTGCGGGCCATGGGCTTTACGCACTGGATGTAAGTATATCTTTTGTACACAGGCTGTATAAACAACATCCGTTTACCATCGGCGAACGGTTGTCCTAGAAAATCGTTTTACCAACTACCTACAGAGAAGGGGCACCCAGTTGGAGCGCCCCTTGCATAGGGTTTGATGAGGTTTTGGATCGTCTATGGGCTAGCGGCGTTTGCGGGTGGCCGTGGCCTTGCGGACGGACGTCTTCTTGGACGGGGCCTTTTTCTCTGCCGGAGCGGCGGGGGAGACCGGAGTCTCCTTGGTGGGTTCTGGCTTGGCCTCTGCCTTCGGGGCAGCCTTGACCTCAGCGACCTTCGGCGCCGGCTTGGTCTTTACCTCGGCCTTGGGCTCGTCTTTTGCAGCAGCGGGCTTAGTCTCTGCCTTGAGAGTCGTGGTCTTTGCCGTGGTCTTCTTGGCTGTCGTCGTGCGCTTTCGCGTGGTGGTCTTGGCGGCGGGCTTGGTCTCGACGGTTGCCTCCGCCTTGGACTCTGCAGGCGTCTCCTCGACCTTGGCTGCCGGCATTGTGGCTGACTTGGTCGTGGCGGCCTTCGTGGTCGTCGACTTCGTTGTCGTGGTCTTCTTGGCTGCCGTTGCCTTCTTGGCGGTCGTGGTCTTGGACGCCGTCGACTTCTTGGCAGCGGTGGTCTTTGTTGCCGCCGCCTTGGTCGCTGTGACCTTCTTGGCCGTCGTCTTACGAGTCGTAGTCTTCTTAGCTGCGGGCTTTGCAGCGGGCTTGACCTCGGCCTCTGCCTCAGGAACAACCTCAGCCTTCCCCTCAGGCTTGGCCTTTGCGGGCTCAGCTTCAACCGGCATCTCCTCGGCCACAACCGCGGGCTCGTCGACAACAGCCGCCGGGCGCTCAATCTCCGGGTGCATAAAGAAGTACAGGTCCAGATACTTATCGGCCGAGCGCGTCCAGCTAAAGTCCTGGCTCATGGCCTGCGTGACCAGCTGGTTCCATGCGTCGCGGTTATCCCAGAACAGACGCGCCGCGCGGAATACCGCATCGCCCATCTCGTCGCCGTTAAAGTTGCTAAACGAGAAGCCCGTGCCCTCGCCGGTAAACTCGTTGTACGGGATCACGGTGTCCTTCAGGCCGCCGGTCTCGCGCACGATGGGCAGGGTACCGTAGCGCATGGCGATGATCTGCGACAGGCCGCAGGGCTCAAACTTCGAAGGCATCAGGAACATGTCGGCGGCGGCATACATACGCTGCGACAGCGCAGGATCGAACTCGATGCGCGCGGCCATGGTGCCGGGGTACTTGTCCTGGAAGTAGCGCAGGCCGTCCTCGTAGTCGCGGTCGCCGGTGCCCAGCACCGCCACCTGCACGCCGCCGGACAGGATGCGGTCGAGCGCGTACATGACCAGGTCCATGCCCTTCTGGCGCGTCAGGCGCGTGACCATCACCATGAGCGGACGGTCGTCGCGAACCTCGAGCCCCAGCTCTTCCTGCAGTTTGGCCTTGCACACAGCCTTGCCGGAACGGTCCTCGACCGTGTAGTTTGCGGCAATGCGCTTGTCGGTCGCCGGGTCAAAGCCCGCCACGTCAATGCCGTTCAAAATGCCCTGCAGCGCATAGGAGCGCTCGCGCAGCACGCCGTCCAGGCCCTCGCCAAACTCGGGCGTCTGGATCTCGTTGGCATAGGTGGGGCTCACCGTGGTGATGGCATCGGCATAGCGCAGCGCGCCCAGCATGTAGTTGATGCTGCAGGCGTCGCAACGCAGCTGCGAGGCGGCCGCCGGAATATGCGCCACGCCCAGGATGTCCTCCATCACGGTGTCGCTAAACTGGCCCTGGAACGCCACGTTGTGGATCGAGAACACGGTCTTGACGCGGTCGTACAGCGGCAGGCCCTGGTAGAACTCGCGCAAGAACACGGGCGCCAGTGCCGTCTGCCAGTCATTGCAGTGCAGGATGTCGCACTCAAAGCCGGCCGGCAGGTGCTGCAGGCTCTCGGTAATGGCCTTGGAGAAGAACGCAAAGCGCTCGCCGTCGTCAAAGAAGCCGTACGGATAGTCGCGCGCAAAGTAGCGCTCGTTGTCGATGAACATATACGTGACGCCGTCGTGCTCGAGCTTCTCGAGCCCGCAGTACTCGTTGCGCCAGCCCAAGCTCACGTAAAAGTCGGAGAAGTGCTCCATCTGCGCCTTGTACTCGTCCTTGATGGTGGCGTACTTGGGCACCATCACAATGACTTCGGCGCCGGCGCGCACAAGCGCCGCAGGCAGCGAGCCTGCCACGTCGCCCAGGCCACCGGTCTTTACAAACGGTGCGCACTCGGCCGAGGCAAACACGATCTGCATCTTTTTGCTGGAATCTGCCATATTGTCTCCCTGTTGCAATTCGAGAATAGCCGCCTGGCGTAAACCGGGCGGCTATTCTACATGTTACGAGCGATGTTGCGGTGCCTACGTTAATGCACGATGGTGGTATCGGGAGTTAACGGGGCCTTGCCCAGCACCAGGATGTTCTCGGGCGTGCCGCGAAGCTCGGTGTTGGTGGGAACCACGTTGTTCTTGTCCAGGATGGCATTCTCAACGCGGGCGCCGCTCTTGATGATGCAGCTCTGGTTGATGATCGAGTTGGTCACCGAAGCGCCTTCCTCGACCACAACGCCGCGCGACAGGATCGAGTTGCGCACGGTGCCCTTGATAATGCAGCCGGCCGAGATGATCGAGTTGCACGCGTGGCTGCCGGTCGCATAGCGCGAAGGCGGCACGTCGTGCGCCTTGGTCAGGATCGGGCGCTCGGGGTCAAAGAGCTGGTCGGCCACGGTCTGGTCGAGCAGATCCATGCTGCGGCGATAGAGCGACTTCTCGCTAAACACGCCCACGACCTCGCCCTTGTACTCGTAGCTGCACACGTCGATGTTGCCAAAGTCGCCCTGGAGTGCCTCGAGCAGATCCAGATAGTCGGCGGCCTGGTAGTGGTCGATGATCTCGAGCAGCGTCTCGCGGGTGACGATGCGGCAGTCCATGGAGGCGTTGTCGCCGTGCACGCCGCCGGCGCTCACGCCCGTCAGGCGGCCGTTCTCGTTGATCTGTAGCTTGGTCTCGTCGTCGACGTTGCGCGTGGCCTTGCAGTACACCACGGTCATCTGGGCACCGGAGTTCTCGTGCGCGTCGATGATGGTGTTGAGGTCCATGTTAAAGATGATGTTGGTGCCCATCATCACGACATAGGGCTTGTCCGAGCGCTGGAACAGCGTCTTGTTGGAGATGATGTCGCGCAGCAAGAAGCGCATGCCGCCCTTGGTGGTGCCATACGCGTTGCCGGGCACCATGAACAGGCCGCCCTTCTTGCGGTCCAGGCCCCAGTCCTTGCCCGAGCCCACGTGGTCGATCAGCGAGCGGTAGTTGCCCGGCATGACGACGCCGACGGTCTTAATACCGGCATTCATCATGTTGGACAGCGGGAAGTCGATCAGGCGGTAGCGGCCCAAAAACGGGACGGACGCGATGGGGCGGTCCTTGAGCAGCACGCTGCCGTAGGTCGAAGAGTAGTTAGCGGTGATATAACCGATGGCCTTGCGATTGATCATCGGATCATTCCCCCTTCCCGATAACGACGTCATTTCCAACGACGGCCGTATCCTTGGTGGTATCGACAGAGCCGAGCTTCACGCCCTCTTCGACCGTGGAGTTCTCGCCCAAAATAGCGCGGCAGATGTGCGCGCCGCTCTTAACGTGCGCACCCGGCAGCAGCACGGAGTCCTCGACCACGGCGCGCTCCTCGATGATGACATCGGTCGAAAGGATCGAGTGGCGAGCGGTACCGTAGATCTTGCAGCCGTTGGAGACCAGGCAGTCGTCCAGGCGGCCGTCCGGGCCAATGTAGTGCGGAGGACGCGTAGTGATGTTGGACATGATGGGGAAGTTCTTGTCAAACAGATCGAACTCGGGGTTGTTGCCCAACAGGTCCATCGAGGTCTCGTGGAAGCTGGCGATGGTGCCGACATCCTTCCAAAAGCCGTGGAACTCGTAGCTGTCCAGGCGCTTGTTCTCGCCGAGTAGCTTGGGGATGATGTCCTTGCCAAAGTCGTGGCTCGAGCGCTGGTCCAGAGCGTCCTCCTCGAGCGCCTCGATCAGCACGTCGGCCGAGAAGATGTAGATACCCATGGACGCAAGGTTCGAATCGGGCTTCTCGGGCTTCTCGGTAAACTTGGTGATGCGGCCGTCCTCGGGGTCGGTGGTCAGGATGCCAAAGCGGCTGGCCTCCTCCCACGGCACGGGCATAACGCTCACCGTGAGGTCGGCGTTGTTCTCGATGTGCGTCTTGAGCATCTTGCGGTAGTCCATGCGATACAGATGGTCGCCCGAAAGAATCAGGACGTACTTGGGGTCGTTTGCCTTGATGTAGTCGAGGTTCTGCGTAATGGCGTCGGCCGTGCCCGCATACCAGGCGCCGCCGGTCTGCGTCTCGTCCGGCGGCAGGATCGACACGCCGCCGTCGCGGCTGTCCAGATCCCAAGCCTCGCCGGAGCCCACATAGGCATGCAGCAGGTAGGGGCGGTACTGCGTCAGAACGCCCACCGTGTCGATGCCCGAGTTGGAGCAGTTGGACAGCGAAAAGTCGATAATGCGGAACTTGCCACCAAAGCTAACCGCCGGCTTAGCGATCTTTTGGGTGAGTGCCCCCAATCGGCTGCCCTGTCCTCCTGCGAGGAGCATCGCGATGCATTCTTTCTTACTCATCGATTTCTCCTTCTGTCATCGATGTTCTTAAACCCATTAGCGACGGGCGCAGCGCTCGGTCGCGCCCGTCGAGTAATGCCGTGCTGGCATAAGGGAGCTCGCGCGCCTTTACGCGTGCCAGATCTCGTCGCGGTACTCGCGAATGGTGCGGTCGCTCGAGAACCAGCCGGAGGAGGCGGTGTTGAGCAGCGCCTTGCGGTTCCAAGTCTCCTGGTCGCCATAGCTGCCCGTGAGCTTCTCCCACGCATCCACGTAGCTGCGGAAGTCTGCCATGACCAGGTCGGGGTCGTTGTTGTTCATGAGCTCGTTGTAGATGCTCTCGAAGTTGCCCGAAAGACCCGCAAAGGTGTTGTCCTTGAGCTCGTCCATCACGCGGCCCAGACGCTCGCGGTCGCCGTTGAGGGTATCCCACGCAAAGTAGCTGTTCGATGCCCAGAGCTGCTCGACCTCGGGAGCGGTCAGGCCAAAGATGGCCTCGTTCTCGCGACCGGCCAGGTCGGCGATCTCGATGTTGGCGCCGTCGAGGGTGCCCAGCGTGATGGCGCCGTTCATCATGAGCTTCATGTTGGACGTGCCCGAGGCCTCCTTGCCGGCCGTGGAGATCTGCTCCGAGATCTCGGCGGCAGGGTAGATGAGCTGGGCGTTGCTCACGCGGAAGTTGGGGATAAAGCAGACCTTCATGACCTCGTTGACGCGCGGGTCGTTGTTGATGACCTCGGCCACGGAGTTAATGAGGCGGATGGTCTCCTTGGCAAAGGTGTAGCTCGAGGCAGCCTTGCCGCTAAAGATGAAGGTCGTCGGCGTCACGTGGAAGTTGGGATTCGCGATGCGACGGTTGTAGATGTCCATTACCTTCATGATGTTCATGAGCTGGCGCTTGTAGGCATGGAAGCGCTTTACCTGAACATCGAAGACGGTGTTGGGGTCAATAACCAGACCGGTCTCGGCCTTAACGTAGGCGGCCAGGCGCTCCTTGTTGGCGCGCTTGGAGGCACCTACGGCCTTCAGGAACTCGGTGTCGTTCTGGAACTCCTTGAGTTTCTCCAGCTCAAAGGCGTCCTTGAGCCAGCCGTCGCCAATGGCCTCGGTGACGAGCTTGGCGTAGGTGGGGTTGGCCTCGGCAAAGAAGCGACGGTGCGAGATGCCGTTGGTCTTGTTGTTAAACTTCTCGGGCGTCAGGGCATAGAAGTCCTTGAGCACGATGTTCTTGATGATGTCGGAGTGGATCTTTGCCACGCCGTTGACGCTGTGGCTGCAGATCACGGACAGGTTTGCCATGCGAATCTCGCCGTCCCACAGGATGGCGGTCTGGCGCAGACGCTCCTGCCAGCCCTCCTGCGTGGTGTCGAACGACTCGTGCCAACGACGACTGATCTCGTCGATGATCTGGTACACACGGGGGAGGAGCTTGGAGAACGTGCCGATGGGCCACTTCTCCAGAGCCTCGGGCAGGATGGTGTGGTTGGTGTAGCTCATAACCTGCGTCACGATGTTCCAGGCGTCATCCCACTCGAGCTTCTTCTCGTCGATCAGGATGCGCATGAGCTCGGGGCCGCACATGGCGGGGTGCGTGTCGTTGGTGTGGATGGCCACAAACTGCGGCAGCAGCTCCCAGTTCGCGCCGTGCTCCTTCTCAAAGGTGTCGAGCAGGCTGTAGATACCGGCCGAAACAAACAGGTACTCCTGCTTCAGGCGCAGCAGACGGCCGTGCTCGCCGGCGTCATTGGGGTAGAGGATGGCGCTGATGGCCTCGGCCTCGGCGCGCTCGGCGTCTGCCAGGGCGTAGTCGCCGCGGTTGAAGGCCTCCAGATCGAAGTGCTCCTCGACCGGCTCGGCGGCCCAGACACGCAGCTTGTTGACGGTCTCGCCGGCATAGCCCACAACGGGGATGTCATAAGGGACGGCCAGGATGTCCTGCGTGTCCACCGTGCGGTAGAACGTGCGGCCGTTCTCCTCAAAGCCCTCAACATGGCCACCAAACTTAATGGTCACGGCCTTGTCCTGACGACGGACCTCCCAGGGATAGCCGTGGGTGAGCCACTCGTCGGTGGCCTCGACCTGGCTGCCGTTGACGATCTCCTGCTTAAACAGGCCGTAACGGTAGCGCATACCGTTGCCGTAGCCGGCAATGCCCTCGGCTGCCATGGAATCGAGGAAGCATGCGGCCAGACGGCCCAGGCCACCGTTGCCCAGTGCCGGATCGGGCTCCTGGTTCTCGATGACGGACAGGTCAAAGCCCATGTCGTCGAGCGCCTCGGCGACCATGTCGCGCACGCCAAAGTTGAGCAGGTAGTTGTCGAGCAGGCGGCCAATCAAAAACTCGATCGAGAAGTAGTACACGCGCTTCTTGCCCTCGGCGGCGGCGCGGGCGTCACTCTTGGTGGCAACGGTGCGCGCCTTCTCGGCCACGAGCTTGGCCAGGGCGTTAAAGCGGTCGAGGTCGCTGGCGGCCTCGACGCTCTTGCCGCTGATGCTCATGACGGCATCGCGATAGAGCTCGGTAAACTCCTGCTTGTTGTCGAAGATCTTATTCATACGTTCCTTTCCCCCGGGGATGTTTCTCCCGGAACGGTTATGACTTGTATCCTACGCCCTCACGGGGCGGGTAATTACAGTGGTAACGCCTTTGTTACGCTTTCTTGGCAGGAGCCTTAACAGCAACTGCCTTGGCCTTGGGAGCAGCCTTTTTGGTGGCTGCCTTCTTGGCCGTGGTCTTGGAAGCGGGCTTGCCGGCAGACTTGGTTGCCTTCGCCTTGGTCGGAGCCTTCTTAGCAGCCGCGGTCTTGGGCTTTACCGAGGACGTGCGCTTGTGCGTCGCCTTCTTGGGCTCCTCAACCACCGGCGGCTTGTAGCTACTGGGGCCGCGGCGCTTAAGCACCACGCCTGCCAGACCGGGCACCTTAATCTCGATGGAGTCCATCTGCCCGTTCCAGGGGTAGGGCTCGCTCGAGCAGGTGTAGGGTTCCTCACCGGCATAGCCGCTGCCGCCAAACTCGGGACGGTCGGAGTCGAAGATGACCTCCCAGTCACCCTCGCGCGGTACGCCCACGCGAAAGCTCTCGTAGCTCGCCGGGTCAAAGTTGATCAGGATCACCAGATCGTCATCGATGTTCTCGCCCTGACGCACAAAGCTCACGATGGACTGCTTGGAGTTATCCGCGTCGATCCAGGTAAAGCCGTCGTCGGTGTAGCCGCGCTCGTATAGGGCGGGCTCGGCGGTGTACAGGTGGTTGAGCGCCTTGATAAACGCCTGATGATGACGGTGGGTCTCATATTCCTCGGTCAGGAACCATTGAATGGACTCGTAATAGCGCCACTCAATAAACTGGCCGATCTCGTTGCCCATAAAGTTGAGCTTGGCACCGGGGTGCGTCATCTGGTAGAAGGCCAGCGTGCGCAGGCCGGCAAACTGGCGCCACCAGTCGCCCGGCATGCGGCCGATGAGCGAGCACTTTCCGTGCACGACTTCGTCGTGGCTCAGCGGGCAGATGAAGTTCTCGGTAAAGGCGTACATGATGGAGAACGTGAGCAGCCCGTGGTTGCCGGGGCGCCACGGAAAATCGGTCTGCATGTAGTGCAGGGTGTCGTTCATCCAGCCCATGTCCCACTTGTAGTGGAAGCCCAGGCCGCCGTCCTGCGGCGGATAGGTCACGAGCGGCCACGCGGTGGACTCCTCGGCCATCATCATCACGTCGGGATAGTGCGCCTCCACGGCGCAGTTGACCTGACGGATAAACGCGCTGGCGTCCAAGTCCTCCTCGGTACCGTACTTGTTGAACTTCTTTTGGCCCGGATCGTCGATGCCAAAGTTGAGGTACAGCATGCTAGACACGCCGTCCATGCGAATGCCGTCCACGTGGAAGTTCTCGAGCCAATACAGCACGTTGGAAACCAGGAAAGAGCGGACCTCGCCGCGGGCGAAGTCAAACTTATGCGTGCCCCAGTTGGGGTGAATCTCGTGCTCAAACAGCATGTGGCCGTTAAAGGTGGCAAGACCGTGGGAGTCGGCGCAAAAACCGCCGGGCACCCAGTCCATGATCACGCCGATGCCCGCCTCGTGGCACGCATCGATAAAGTGCATGAGCTGCTGCGGGTTGCCGTAGCGCGACGTGGCGGCGTAGTAGCCGGTCGTCTGGTAGCCCCAGGAGCCATCGAAGGGATGCTCCATGAGCGGCATGACCTCGATATGCGTATAGCCCATGTCGCGCACGTAGTCCACGAGCTCCACCGACAGGTCGTCGTAGGTGTAGAACTCGCCGCGCTGCGCGGGGAAGGGATCCATGGGGCCGGGATAGTTGCCGTACTCGTCGGGCTCGCCCTGCGGCGCGTCGCCGTGGCGCTTCCAAGAGCCAATATGCACCTCGTAGATGTTGAGCGGCTGCGACATGTGGTTGTGGTCGGCGCGGCGCTTGAGCCACGCGGCGTCGTTCCACTTGTAACCATCGAGGGTCCACAGCACACTGGCGGTACCCGGAGGGCACTCGGCCTTAAAGGCATACGGATCGGCCTTGTAGAGCTTCTCGCCCTCGTTGGTCTCGATGAGATATTTATAGAGCTGGCCCTGCTCGGCGCCAGGAATAAAGCCTTCCCAAATAGCGCTCGTATGCACGGGCACCAGCGGGTTGGCTTCCTCATCCCAGTCGTTAAATTCACCAATGACATGGACGCTTTTTACATCGGGAGCCCAAACGCAAAAACGCCAGCCGCGCGTACGGTTCTGCGTGTCGGGGTGCGCGCCCATCTTTTCCCAGCTGCGCTCCCACGTGCCGATGCCAAACAGATAGACATCGTCCTTAGTGAGTTCCGGCGCGTGCGGGGCGGCTTTACGGGTAGCGGGCTTTTTGGTTGCTGGCTTTAGCTTTGTATCGCTCACGTTTGATCCCATCATGACGCGGCAGCGTGTTGCCTTGGTGACTAGATGCGAAAGGTCCAAGGCTGCACGAATCGAAGGGACGGCGAAGTTTCTGTGATTCGTTCCACCTCGCGTGCTCGGTGGAACTTTCGGCAGAAACTACGATAACACCTGTGCGTTAGTTTTATGGACGAAAGCGGATTTGCGGGGGCGTTTAATCGGTAAGCGACATGTTTATACCACTGGCAGAATTACCGTGGTAAAACTCTTGACAGTTTTATCAATTTGGGTTTCAAAATTGTCTGTCTGACGTTTGGTAAAACGTTTTTAGCAGGATGTTTACCATTTGATATCGAAAGGTTCGTTTATGCCCCATTCCGCCACTCCCAAGGTTGCTTTTATTTTCGATTGCGACGGCACGCTGGTTAATAGCACCCCCGTATGGGCTTATGCTCAGCCAGAGTTATTGCACCGCCACGGGATTGACGTGACCGTGGATGACTTTGCCCAATTTGAGCACCTGTCGCTGGAGGACGAGTGCCAGGCCTACCACGACACGTGGGGCATTGGCGCGAATGGCGAGGAGCTGTATCGCGAGCTGAGTGAGATTTTGATTGATGGGTACTCCAAGGTGCCGCCGCGCGAGGGGCTCCTGGCTTTTTTGGAGCAGGCAAAGGCGGCGGAGGCCGGAGGGGCCGATTATCTGGGCGTGGGAGCCATGTATCCCACAGATACCAAATCGGATACCTCCCAGGTAACGGTGGAGACCTTAAAGGCCATATGCCGGGCGGTGGATATCCCGGTGGTGGCC